>CAZHDH010000079.1:0-10593 GCA_964531245.1 uncultured Bacteroides sp.
GCTGGTGGCCAACCGCCGGTATTACGCCCGTCATATCGCTGCTGGAACACATCTGGCATACGTGGCGGCGGTAGATGGCGAGGAAGCCGGTTGCGGTGCAATGTGTATTACTGAGCAATTGCCATCGCCCGACAATCGGTCGGGACGCTGTGCTTACCTGATGAATATTTA
Source organism: uncultured Bacteroides sp. (assembly GCA_964531245.1). Lineage (GTDB taxonomy): Bacteria > Bacteroidota > Bacteroidia > Bacteroidales > Muribaculaceae > CAG-873. The sequence goes on from CAZHDH010000079.1 coordinate 172, forward strand.
CGTGCGCGAAGAGTTCCGAAATCAGGGGGTGGCGCATTATATCGTCTCTCATCTTATTAGCGAGGCGAAAAGTCGCGGTTGTGATAAAATCTATCTTGAAACCACACCCGATGGTCGCGCCGTATATACCTCTTTGGGCTTTGAGGATATGCCCGACATGATGAAATATTACAAATGATATGCAAAATTTTGATGTTGACACACTGCATTGCCTTTGCAGCTCGGTAATGTCTAAGGATAAGATAGCATATATATTGTATCCGATGGATACTTTATCCGGCTGGCTTGAGGCTGCCGCGCTGAAGTATGGCGTGACAATAGTAGTTATCACGGGGATGGACTGGCAGAATGTGTTCAGCCCTTGGCCTGCTCCCGGTGTGCCGAAAGGTACGGCGGATTTTAAAGGCGAATCTCCCGAATTTCTCAAATCGCTGCAGCACGCGGTAATTCCTGCAATAGAACGTAAGATTGGTATGAATGATGACGTGGAGCACGTCCTGGTCGGGGTGTCTATGTCCGGTCTCTTTGCTCTATGGCAGTGGATGGTGTGCGACACATTCCGCAGTATCGCTTCACTTTCAGGGTCGTTCTGGTATGAAGGCTTTACCGATTGGTTGCAACATCTTGATATTCCCAAAAAATCAGGCAAAGGATATTTCCTGCTCGGCGATGAGGAATCAAAATCGAAGGTAAAGGAATTTGCTACGGTAGCTAAGAACACTCAGGAAATCATTAGTCTACTTCGTGCCTCAGGTATAAACGCAGAATTTGAAAGCGTTCCGGGCAATCATTATTCAGATCCGATTCCACGTCTTGATAAAGCCTTCGCGGCGCTATATTCATAATTGCCTGTTGGCCCTGAAACCGCGAAGTTCAAGTTTTATTGGATGGTTCGTCGGTTTTTATTACCTTTGTGGCTAAATTGTAGTGCTATGGCAAGTTTTCTTCAAGTGGATAAGCTCACCAAGAGCTTCGGCGATCGTATGTTGTTTCAGGATGTCACCTTCGGTATAGAGGAGGGCGACAAGGTGGGTATTGTGGCCAAAAACGGTACCGGCAAGTCTACCCTGCTCGGAATTCTGGACGGCAGTATGGATTATGACAGTGGTCGGGTAGTGTGGCGCGACGGATTGCGCGTGGGCTATCTACCGCAAAAACCTGAATTTGAGGGCAATCCCACGGTAGCGCAGGCGGCACTTATGTCTGATGACCCGCGGGCGGTGGCTGTCAAGGAATATGAGGATGCGATGGCCGACGGCGATGTCGCGGCTATTGAGCGTGCATCGCATCGTATGGATTCACTTGACGCTTGGAGCTATGAAGATCGTCTGCGTCAGACCCTTTTTCAACTTGGAATTACTGATCTTTCAGCTCGTGTCGACACCCTCAGCGGTGGCCAGCGCAAGCGCGTGGCTCTGGCGTCGGTGATTATGCGCGAACCGGAACTGTTGATTCTTGACGAACCTACCAACCATCTTGATATCGAGGTAATCGAGTGGCTCGAAAACTTCCTGAAACGCTCGCGTATGACACTGTTGATGGTGACCCACGACCGCTACTTTCTGGATCGCGTGTGCAATAAAATTATAGAGCTGGACAACACTACAATCTATACCTATCAAGGTAATTACGACTATTACCTGCGTCGACGTGCCGAGCGGATCGAGGCTATGACGGCCGAGCTTGCCAAGGTGCGCAACACCCTGCGGCGCGAGCAGGAATGGATGAGTCGCCAGCCACAGGCACGCGCCGGCAAAGCCAAATTCCGTATCGATGCCTTCTACGACCTCAAGGATCGCGAGGCATCCGGAATACGTCCCGAGCGGCAAATGGATCTGGATGTCAAGGCTTCATACATCGGCTCCAAAATTTTCGAGGCTAAGAATGTCTCGAAACGTTTTGGCGATAAAGTGATACTCGATGATTTCTCGTACACTTTCGCACGCTACGAAAAGGTGGGTATAATTGGAGCCAATGGTGTAGGAAAATCTACTTTTATCAAGATGCTTCAGGGCATAATTCCGGCCGATTCCGGTAGCTGGGATATTGGCACCACGGTGCGTTTCGGCTACTATAGTCAGGATGGTATTTCATTCAACCCCGAGAAAAAAGTCATTGATGCCGTAACGGAAATAGCCGAGGAAATCGATACCTGCGACTATAAACTGTCGCCTATGCAATTTCTCACGCGTTTCCTCTTCACCCCCGCCGACCAGCAGAAATATATTCATACTCTCAGTGGCGGCGAGTTGTGTCGGCTGCATCTGGCCACTGTGCTCATGCGGCAGCCCAACTTCCTAATTCTTGACGAACCCACCAACGATCTTGACATTGTCACTCTCGGAATACTCGAAGAATATCTTGCCGAATTTAAAGGGTGCGCCATAGTGATAAGTCACGACCGTTATTTTCTTGATAACATCGTTGATCACCTGCTGGTGATGGAAGGCAACGGCGTGGTGAAAGATTTCCCTGGCACCTATTCTGAATATTCCGAATATCGCGCACAACTTCAGGCCGAGACTCGCCAAGACGCCGCTCCTGTCGAGTCACGTCGCGAAAAGCCCCGCGCCGAGCGTCCGCCCAAAATGACATTCAAGGAGCGCAAGGAGTTTGAAACTTTGTCGGCCGAGATCGAATCACTTACGGCCGAAAAAGCTGCTCTCGAAGCCAAATTCAATTCAGGTGATACCATCGCCGATGCTGCTGCCCTTAGCGCTCGTTACAGCGAGATCTCAGATTTGCTTGATGAGAAGGAAATGCGCTGGCTTGAATTGTCTGAGAAAGAATAGATTACGATTTCTCACTGCTTTTTCACGATCTTTCATTGCTGATTTTTTTGAAAAATATTCCCCAAAAATTTTGCAAGTTTAAAAATTAGTCGTAACTTTGCAGTGCTTTTGCGAAACATGGTGAGCTTAGCTCAGTTGGTTAGAGCGTCGGATTGTGGTTCCGAAGGTCGTGGGTTCGACCCCCACATCTCACCCAAAGCCCGTAAGTATTATTGCTTTCGGGCTTTTTTCATATCCGATATTATGGCAGCAATAATTGATTCCGACACCGCTGCGTGGCTCCAAAGTCTGGCCGCGCGTTATAATACCCCCGATTTTATTGCCGACGACCCGGTGCAATTTCCGCGTATGTTCACCGAGCCGCGCGACATTGAGATCGTTTCGCTCGTAGTGTCAACAATCGCTTGGGGAAATCGCACTATGATTTGCAATAGCGCGCGTAAGATGCTTTCGCTGATGGATTGGAAGCCATACGATTATGTGGCCGAACGTGGCTATGAAGAACTACCCGAGGGTAACATTCACCGCACATTTTTCAATCGAAATTTCAGGCATTATCTGCGTGGGCTGCATCGCGTTTACAATAAATACGGCTCGCTGGAGGGGCTGGCTGCGGCCTGTGGCGCTCCGGCATCTGACGCTCCGGCGTGGACGCTGGCCGAGGCGCTTAATCGCGAACTCGCAGCCGCCAACGATGGATGCGCCGATTCGCGCTGCCTGCCCCTTAACCTTGACAAGTCGGCGCTGAAACGTTTCAATATGGCTCTGCGCTGGCTGGTGCGCAATGATGGCATCGTAGATCTCGGAATCTGGACAGCCTTAACCCCGGCCCAACTTTATATCCCCCTGGATGTGCACGTTGGCAATACCTCGCGCGCCCTGGGATTATTGGACCGCAAAGCAAACGACCGCCGCTCTGTGGAGCTGCTCACCGACACCCTGCGCACCCTGGATCCCGCCGACCCCGTCCGCTTCGATTTCGCCCTCTTCGGTGCCGGAGTCAATGCCAAAAAGGATGAGTAGGGCGGTTTTGTCAGAACATTCGAATATTAAGATAACGATGGGAGGAATCTAAATTCTTAGAACGCTTTTAAAAAGAACTGACAGGTTGTATCATACTCGCAAAAGATCATAAATTATACATTATGATGATTATCTGCGATAATAAATAGGCCAGAGCTTACTACTGGAGAAATTTCTGAAGTTTTGTTGAGAACGGAGTTCGTAAAGGATGCTTAGGATTCCCGGATCTTAGTTTCGCTAAACAATAAATTTGGCGAGACTTATTGTTGAACAACTCCAAAAGATTGCGTGCGATTTCTTTAGTATATGGTCGGCTATTAACAAGATTTCCATAAGCTAAGAGAATATCTGCGGTAGGATATTCCTCTAAAATTGAATCTATGTGAGAAAAGTTTTCCTTTATCAGTTCTTCATCTGCATTTAATGGTAAATCATCAGGATTGGTAGAACGTAAAGGATATAGATTAACCATAGCGAATCCGTCATACTCGTTAAATTCTGCAATTCCTAATACAAATCGCATTGTAGCGTCAATTTTTGTATCATCTGCAGTACTGGGATTAAAACCAACAACAATAAGCATTTTCGCACCATCCTTAATTAAAGAATAGCGGGTGTGGGTCCTCTGTGGAGGATACATTTTAATATTCTCGTAATTCATAACTTTATTCGCCATTAATATGATATTCAGATTTGCTGTTTATTAACGACAACAATTCAAACATCGAGATAGGTACAATAATTTGTTGAGACTTATCTCTCCAATTCTTGACGCAAGTAGATTCGTGGCTAATGGTGAGAATGCAACATTCCTCATTACAGCCGTCCAAAATTTCTCCTGAATCAGGATTTCCGAGTTCGTAACTTCCTGCCTCTAATCTTTTTATTGCACGAATGTGAGCAACATCAACCATTTTACATTCCCCATCTTTTTTTAGATCAGGAAGAAGTATATAACGTGCCTTGGTTTCTGTAAAGTTCATATTTTTTTTACAAAGATAAGAAGAATTTGCGAGATAACAATGAATTACATTGTGAAACAATCGAATATATTTCACATAAGTTTAATTTTTTTGTAACTCCTCTGTCAAAACATCGGTCTCAAGTGTCGCCAGAGGAGATTGGGAACGCGTCGCCACAGGGCGCACAGGGCGCGCCATCGCCAGTCGATAACCGCAGTGCGGCGTCCTTGCATGATAGCGCGTTCGATGCGCCGGGCTGCGTAATCTACATTCATTACCATGGGTAAACGGTTCTTGCCGGGGTCGTCGGCCAGCAAAGCGGTGTCCATAAAGCCGGGACGTATGTCGGTAATATGAATGTTGAGTTTGCGTGCCCGGGCAAGTTGGTCAATGGCTTGAAGGTAATTCCACTGATAGCGTTTTGATGCGCTATATGCGGCCGCAATACCCAGGCCCTTGGTACCGGCAACCGATGTTAAGGCTGCGATGCGCCCCGTGCCTTGTTTTTCAAAATAAGCAAATGCCGCAGTGATGAGCCGTGTGAAGCCATCTACATTCACCGCCACGGTCTGCAATTCCTTGACCGGGTCAAGCGCCGGATTATGCCACCCGGTGCCGGCGGCATAGAGCAGTATGTCCATCCCTCCGCAGCGGTCTATCAGCTTTTGAAGTGCTGCAACTGATTCTGCCGAGGTTACGTCCATAGTTTCATACACAATACAGTCAGGATATTTGGCCGCTATATTTTGAAGTTTGTCGAGGCGTCGGGCGGCAATACCCACCGTCCAGCCGGCAGCGGCAAAATCCAGGGCAATTCTTTCCCCCAAGCCCGATGATGCTCCTATGATTACGATTCGTTTCATTTAAGTAACTCTTAAAATTCAGGCGATATAGATTTTAGAAGGATTGACGATGCGTTTTGTACTTTGAGCAAAGGAGCGTAGCGAGCCACGTGACTGAGCGAAAAGTGTAAAAGGTGCGTCAAGACAAGTAAATATATATCGGCCCGTAGGGTTATAAATATACCACATAATATAAATTGAATTTTATGAGTTACTTAATATAACGCGTCGCGTATCGGAAAATTTTGTAACTTTGTTGAAAATAACTCAAGATTCAGGATTATGACCGAAAAAGAAAAAATGCTCGCGGGATTGCTTTACGATGCCGCATTCGACTCCACTTTGGTCGATGACCGCTTCATAGCCAAGGAACTTTGCCACGATTACAACAATCTGCGTCCGCGCGACATTGATGGACGCCGCGAAGTTCTGAAAAAGCTTCTGGGAAACATCGCCGGTGATCTCATAATCGAGCAACCCTTTCATTGCGACTACGGATACAATATTTCCGTGGGGCGGAATTTCTATTCCAACCACAACCTCGTGATCCTCGATTGCGCACGCGTAACCTTTGGCGACAATGTGTTCATTGCACCCAATTGTGGCTTCTACACCGCCGGACACCCCATCGATGCCGGCGAGTGCAACCAGGGACTCGAGTACGCGCGCCCTATCACCGTGGGTGATAATGTATGGTTTGGGGCACAAGTGTGCGTGCTGCCCGGCGTAACCATAGGTAGCAACTGCGTCATAGGAGCCGGCAGCGTAGTTACCCGCGACATCCCCGACAACTCTCTGGCCGTGGGTAACCCCTGTCGGGTAATCCGTAAAATCGAAGAAGGACGTGAATAAAAAAAGCCTCGGCGATTGCCGAGGCTACTTTTGAAATTTTGTCGGGGTGACTAGACTCGAACTAGCGACCTCACGCCCCCCAGACGCGTACTCTAACCAACTGAGCTACACCCCGTGTTGTTTTCAAAAGCGATGCAAAGTTAGCCACTTTTTTTATTCCGTGCAAATTTTGGCCCATCTTTTTTTCAAAAAAATTAGAATAATCCATTTTTAGGGCCGTCGCATCGCCCATATTGCGTTTTTTTCCTTACCTTTGCACTTGTGATCACTCATATTAATTGGTCACTTTAAAGTAAACTATTATTGCTTATACACATTAATATATATGACTACGCCCGCTCATAGTAATAATGCCAAAACCTTCCGCAGCTGGGTTCGCAATCATCCGGTGCTGAGCGGATTGGCACTGATGGCTCTGGTGACGCTGTTGGTAGCCTGGATGATTATGATGTTTCTGAGTGTCTGGACTAATCACGGCGACAACACCACGGTGCCTCAGGTGCGCCACGTATCGTTTGCCCAAGCCACACGCACCCTGAACGAAGCCGGCCTTTCGATTGAAATTGCCGATTCGCTTTACGATAAGACCTACCCCCCGGGCACAGTGATGGAAAGCTGGCCCAAAGCCGGCGCGCAAGTCAAAAATGGCCGCACGGTGTATGTGACCATTACAGCTTTCTCTCCAAAGAATGTTACTGTGACGATGCCTGTCACCGGCGTGTCATCGCGCCAGGCCTTAAGTTATCTCAATTCGTTAGGTATTACCGGTGTCAGGGTAGTGAGTGTGCCGGGTGATTTCCCTGATCTGGTGGAAAGCGCAACATATAACGGGCGCCCTTTAGGCGTGGGCTCAACCTTGCCGGTTGACGCGGCCGTGGTGCTCAATGTGTCGGCCGGACGTGCTCCTGAGCCTGATGTAGAAAGCTCGTTTGAAGACCTTGAAGGCGAGTCTGAACCGGAAGCCGACGAGTCTGAAACCGAAACTTCCAGCTACTATGACTGAGCGCGATGAGGTGCCCGCGGTGATCGAAGGCGAAGATGGCCGCGAGCTTTATGAACATTTCCGATTTGTGGCAGATCCCGGGCAGGCACTGCTGCGTGTCGATAAATTCCTGGTAGAACGTCTGCAAGGGTCGTCGCGAAATCGTGTGCAGCAAGCAGCCGAGGCCGGTTGCATAATTGTGAACGGTAAGGCCGTCAAGAGCAACTATCGTGTGAAGCCCTGTGATGTGGTGCAGGTGGTGATGGATCGTCCTCGATACGAAACGGAGGTAGTTGCCGAGGATATTCCGCTTGATATTGTGTATGAGGACGACTGGGTGCTGGTGGTGAACAAACCTGCCGGCCTCGTAGTGCACCCCGGACACGGCAATTATAATGGTACGCTGGTGAATGCTCTGGCTTGGCATTTCCGCAATAATCCCGATTATGATGTCAACGACCCGCGTATGGGCTTGGTGCACCGCATCGATAAGGACACTTCCGGGCTGCTCGTGGTGGCAAAGACTCCGGATGCCAAGACCGATTTGGGAAAGCAATTCTTTAACAAAACCACACGCCGCGAATACGTTGCCGTGGTGTGGGGCAGACCCGATCCGGCCGACGGGCGCATCGAAAGCTACATTGGCCGCAATGTGCGCGACCGCCTGCAGATGGCCGTAGTGACCGATCCCGCTCAGGGTAAACACGCCGTTACTCATTATTCCACAGTAGAACCGCTCGGCCCTGTGTCGGTGGTGAAATGTGTGCTTGAAACCGGACGCACCCATCAGATTCGCGTGCACATGAAGCATATCGGCCACCCGCTCTTCAATGATGCACGTTACGGCGGTGATCAGATTCTGCGCGGAGTGCCGTCATCAACATATAAAGCCTTTGTGCGCGGATGCTTCGACGCTTGTCCGCGCCAGGCGTTGCACGCCCGCACCCTGGGATTCCGACATCCGCACACCGGTGAGGAGATGGATTTCAGTGCGCCCATACCGGCTGATATGACGGCGATGATTGAACGTTGGCGTCGACGCAACTCAGCTTCAGAAAACGACGTATAAGTAACTCTCAAAAATTAGTTTATCGTCTAATTTTTAGAGATACTTAAAAATCTTATACAAACATAGCCCGCTATGGATTTTTCCGTAGCGGGCTATGTTTTTGCGTAATTCGATACTTTAGGAAAGCTTGGAAACGAAGCCTCTGCCGAGATAGGAAAGCAGCGCGCCTAATTTGTTGCGCAGGCGTGTGCGTGGGTCAAAAAGAATGGCAGCGCGTCGTTGGCAGATATGATCCCAGCACTGAGAGGCCAGAGCCTGATCGCCATTAGCAGTGGCAAGTAAAAAAATATTGTAATTGGCACTGAAACGTCGCGAACGTGCGGCGCATCGTAGTTTGCGGCTACGAGATTGAAAGTGTCGCTCGATGCGTTCAGTCACATCCAGCACGTCGCGTCGTTTGTCGGTCCATTCGTTTGTAAGGCTGCCGGGAGTATCGCGGTAGAAATACAATTTGTCCGAAATATTAATCACGCCCTCGGCTTCATCAATGAAACGATAGAAGCTGTCAAGATCCTCATACAATATCCCCTCGCGGAAGCGTTGACGATCGAAAATCGCGCGGGGATACAGCACAGCCGAGGCTGAATTGTGTGTGCCGGGGCGTTGGTAAAGGATGTCGGCAATTGAATCGTCACACGAGCGCAGGCGTGGTTTCTTTATGTTGATTTTGCTGAACGCGGGCGCGTGTCCACGCAAAAATCTGCTCTTGACCAGATGAAACGGATGTCCCTTGGCGTGGCGCAGCAGCGTTTCCACAGCTCGCGGGTGCAGCATATCATCAGCATCGACAAAAACAATATATTCACCGTAGGCAGCATTCAGCCCGTTGTTCCGCGCCACGGACAGGCCGCCATTTGCGGTGTGCAGGGCGCGGATACGACGGTCTGAATCAGCGTACCGGTCAATCAGATAGCCGGATGCGTCTGTCGAGCCATCGTCCACCAGAATCAGCTCCCAATCAAGGTGAGTCTGGCGAAGTATAGAATCGACACATTCTTTGAGATAAAGCTCGGCATTATAGACCGGTACGATGATGCTGACCATAAAGATTAATTACTTAACTGTTACGGGGGAAGTGGGGGCCGATTCCTGATTTACGCGGCTGAGCGATGTCACCACGTATACACCGGGATCTGTTGCCGGCCAGAAAGTATTCCATGTAATACCATCGATGGCTTCGGTATTTTGAAGGTCGATGGGATCGCCTTCCTCAAAGCGGTACACCACAAATTTCACGGCATCGTCGGCGGTGCCATACTGCGCGGGAGCCTGCCAGGTGATTTTTTCACCGCTAAGAGCCAAAGATTTAGGCGCAGCCGGAGCGGCATCGCTTATCCAGGGATATACCGGGGGGAGGGCCACTGTAGCCTGCTGATCCATAGCCAGAGAATCGGCAATGCCACTCACGTTTTGAGTGATGCTGTAACCTGGCCACCAGCAATTGCCCTGAATATTTTCGGCTTCGCGGGTAAGGTCAATTTTGTGGCGGAGCTGTGTGGCTTCCTTTGAGGGCGCGACGTCAGGCTTGCGCATAGTCACACCGGTATCCTGCCCGATATACATATTGCGACCCTCGGCGTTGCGGTTCCACCAGTCGACGAGTGTCAGGTCCGAGGCAGATTTGTGTTCCAGTTCCCAATAGAGCTGGGGCAGCAGATAATCGATCCAGCCGTTGCGCGACCACAGCAACACATCGGCATACAGTGCGTCATAGTTCTGCAAACCATTGGTTTTCGAGCCACGGGGATCTGAGGATTCATTACGCCAGATGCCAAACGGACTGATGCCGAAAATCACCCAAGGCTTTGTGGACGAAATTTCCTTATGCAGTCCCTCGATGAGCAGATCAACGTTATGACGGCGCCAGTCGTCGCGCTTCATACCGTCGCCATATTTGGCG
>CAZHDH010000080.1:0-10544 GCA_964531245.1 uncultured Bacteroides sp.
GCCGCTCCGCGTTCTAGCGGTCGGAAGACGAAAAAGCCGCTATTAAGGGCATAAAGTGCTGGTTTAATGCGTTAGTTTTGTTTGAAATTTCAAGTAGAATTAAGCAAAAATATCACAGTTCAGACTGCCAACATAGTCTTCCGACCGCTAGAACGCTCCGCGGTGTGGGGTTCGCGCCGGATGGTGGTACATTGTCCAATGGAGTGACCCCGCTCCGCGGTGTGGGATGCGCGTTCGAGGGTGTAATTAATTGAAATACAGTGTATTGTAGGGACGCAAAAATTTTTGCGTCCCCTGCCGGATGGCCAACCGGCGCGCACCTGACACCGCGGAGCGGGGTCACTCCATAGGACGGTGAATCCCGTCCGGAGGTGGACGCACGGCCGTGTGTCCCTACAAAACGTTGGTAGTCAATGAGTTGTGGAATGAATGCCGGGTGTGCCAATCCGGCGTGTGCCTGACCCCGCGGAGCGGCGTCACTCCATAGGACGGTGTATGCCATCCGGAGGTGGACGCACGGGTGTGTCCCTACAAGACGTTGGTAATCAATGGGTTGTGGGAAAGGATGCAAGAGGCGTGAATAAAAAAACAGCGGCCGAGATGCTCGGTCGCTGTTTGTAGCGAATCAGGGAATCGAACCCTGGTCTCCACCGTGAGAGGGTGGCGTGCTAGGCCACTACACTAAATCGCCATTTGTGATGCAAAGTTACTGCGTTTTTTTGATTTGTCAAGGGTGTGGTGGGTTAAAAAAAATTAAATTGGTAAAATTAGTGGTGGATGTAGCTGCTATAAACGGCGACGCGGCTGCCTCACGGTAGCCGCGTCGTCGTTAAACCAATCATTATCACATTTCTTACGATTATAAAACACTACCGGGTAGTGAATGGTTCACTACCCGGTAGAAATTTTTCAAGAAAAGTTTTTTAGCGGATGATAACCTTTTCGGCTTTGGAGCCCTGACGGCGGATGTAGATGCCCTGAGCGGGCGCGGTTACGCGTGTGCCTTGCAGGGTGAAGTATTCGGCTGCGCTGTCGGTATCAATGTTCACAGAGCCGATTGAGGCAATGCCGTCTTCGGTGATGTCGTAATGGGTGTTGTGAGTCACAGCGCCCTGCTCATCCACCGACTTGAGCAGCAGTGTGCCTTTGCCGGCATCGGCAAAATTGTGGATATAGATGTTTGATTCCGAGGTATTGAAGCCGTCGAGTTCGCCCGATTCGGCGCTTTCGGCGCGGGCGGGAGCGGCGTCGGGTTCAAAGCGGAAGTAGATGGTGTGGCCGGCGGGGGCGATGAAGGTGTAGTAACCGTCGCCTTCGGCAATCACTTCAATTGCATCGCGGTATGTCACGTTGGGGATGAATACGCCCTGAGCGGCGGGATCGATGCGCGGGCTGAAGAATTTATTGGTCGCGTCGATATATGATGTGTTGGCATCCGCCTGGTCGTCGGCGGTGAGCACGGGAGTGGCAAGTGTAGCCAGGGGGTAACGCAGACCGCAGGTCACGTCGAGCGAGGCAGCCGACAGATTCTGAAGCGCACCGAAGCGGTATGGTAATGTCTGCCACAGATTGTCCATATAGAACGAGCGCTGGCCATTGTTTGGCTCAAAGGCGGTGACGTCAGACGAGCCTGTCTTCATTTCATCGCACCATTCGGGTGCACCGCTCTGCACAGCTGATTTGGTTTCGGCATACAGGAGCTTTACGGGTGCAGCATCATCGTCAACGGTATATTGCACCTTGGCTGCGCCGGCTACGGTTTTCGATTCGGTATCCCAGGCGTTGTATTCCACGAAAGCGCGTGCGAGGATGGTTTCGTTGGCCGGAGCTTTGAAGTATTGGTCGAACGCACCGGCGGGTAGGGTTACGGAAGTGCCTGCGACATTATCGGCCACGGGCACGATGCTGAATACCTGATCGGTAGCGAAATTCTGGAGATAAGATACACTCACGTGTTTGCCCTTGACGTTGCCGAGCGAAGCGGTGCCCATAAGCACCTGATATTCGTTGCAATCCGAGGGGTCGTCAATGTCGAAATCAAAGGTGAGAACATTATAATCGCCTGCAGCCGAAGCACGGACACCGGCGGTAGCATTTTCGATCGTGGCTACCTGCAGGGGTGTTTCGCTCACCACGGGGGTGTAATAGAATTTAATTACGGGCTGGAGTTTGTTGATGTCGTTTTGAGGTTCCTGGGTGTAGATTTCCTTTATAGAACGGAGATCGGTGGCAAAGCTGCCCGATACGCGGTCGGCCGAGCCGTGGGGAAAACCGGCGCAGCCGGCCAGCACGTCCACCTCGTTATCGCTGCTGGTGGATTCAAAGGTGAAAAGAATCGTACCGCCCTCGTATGTGAACGGCTTGTCAAGCTCAACGTGCAGGGTGTACAACTGATCCATGCCGTAATGGCAGTCAAGGAAGTTATCCTCGTCATACACCAGAGATCCCGATGCAGTGACTGCATCGTCGTCCTGGGTGAACCATTCGTATTTATTGGTGACGGTGTTTTTCTCAAACTTGGTGGCGTCAGTGGCCGATACTTTCACATTGAAATCAATGGTAGTATCGAAATAATAACAATTGGAATAAGCACCTGCGAAATATAGCTGGAGGTCGAAAGAAGAAATCTCGACTGCCGAAACTCCCTCGGCTGTATTCACCAGTCCCTGAAGCATAGGGGCGGTGTAAAGCAGCTGACACACTGTGTTTTTATAGCCGGAATTGAAGGGGAGGTCCTTGCCGTTGTTACCCGATCCCACGCCTTCGAGCTGCGGATCGTCAAAGCAGGCCGATTGCCATTCTGAAAGTTCTGCTGCCTGCGAGCCTATAGCTAAAGCCGACGCAGCTATGGTGAGTATAAGTTTATTCATACAGGTAGTGTTTGAGTAATTTAAAAGACTCAGCGCCCGCCGACGAGCGGCGCGACGCTGAGCTTGTCAAAAGCGATAATTAAAGGATGTTAACCTTTTCAATTTTGGAACCCTGACGACGGATGTAAACACCGCCCTTGGGGTTGGCTACGCGAATGCCCTGAAGGTTGAAATATTCAACGGCAGAGTCGGAATCCACAGCCACGTCGGATACGCCCGACATCTGGCCATCGCCTTCAAAGCCATAATATTCATACTGAGCCACATTGGTGGGAGCGCCATCTTCGCCGATAGCAGGAGCTGTAGCCACGTGGAGAGTACCGGCTGCGGTTGCATTGGCATCGTGAACGTATGCCTGACCCTGGTTTTGGTAGCCGAGAGTGGTAAGACCGTTGGTGGTGTAGTCGGGTTCATCGGCAGCAGCGCGGGCAATAGCCTTGGCAGGAGCAGCGGAAGCACCGGCTAAGAAAGTAGTCCAGATATGGTGGCCATTAGGTGCATAGAATGTATAATGACCTTTATAATCACCAGTTTCTTCCACCATATGGAGGGTGTTGCCGTAATCAAGTTCAGCGACCAGTACACCATCTTCGGCGGGATCAATGTATGCGGTGTATGATTTGGCAGCTTTATCGAAGGTAGTGGTTGTGTAGTCCTCAGTATCGGTGAGGGTAGGATCAGCTACTGCTACGGGATAAGAAATAGAGAGGTTGACGGTAAGGCCCTGGCGCGACAGACCGGTGATTTCGTTTTCAACGAAGTAGCATTTCTGCCAATTGCCGTTTGACTGGAAGTATCGGCAGCCATTATTAGCGGCAAAATCATCATAGTTGCCATTCAGGGTAAAGATGTCATCGGCCCAATCAGAAGGAGTTGCTGTACCTGAAACAGTGCCATTGTTGCCGCTACCTTTCATTTTAATGATTGTAGCACCACCGGCTTCAACGTTATATTTAACGACAGCGGCAGCGTAGGTGTCTTTAGATCCGGGTTCCCATACTTTAAACGAAGTATATGCGCGGGTGGCTTCGGTGCTGAGGGTGAAGTCTTTGAACAAATCGTCAAAAGCACCGCCGGGGATGGTGAAGGTGCCACCTGTTACGCCGTCTTTAGAGGGAACGAGTGTAACAACGCGGTCGGCAGAATCATTAGTGAGGTAAGAAACCTTGACAGTTTTGTCTGTGGTGGTGCCGACAGATTTTCCATCAATTTTGATTTCGTATGATTGGCAGTCGGCAGGGCCATTGATGTCAAAGGTCATAAAGAGCACATTGGCATCTTTAGCAGCGGTTTCGGTTACGCCATATTCCACATTTTCGATTGTGGCAACTTCGCCTTCAAGAGCTTTGGTTTCTGTAGTGTAGGTAAAGTTGAGGGCGGGGATTGACGATGATGTATTTTGAAGATTACCGGAGATATTGTCGGTAGGCGTTGAGCCTGACAGAGTACGAACCTTATCAGTGCCGTTATACGGATTGAACGAAAAATATTCGCTAAACCAACCCTCGCCCAATACGGTTTCTTCTAACGAAGACTCACTTTTGAAAGTCAGGATGATCGAGCCGCCGGTATATTCAAAAGGTTCATCCAACGTAATGGTCAGTTCATATGTATCATAAGCATATTCCGGGAGATCAGAAGGATCGTCAAAGTTCAAAGTACCAGTCACAGCATCAGGTGAGATCTCAAACCATTGCTTATCGCCACCTACTTCCGGATATTGTTCCGCATCGGAATTCTGAATCCATACTTTCAGAGTGGCTTCACCTGCCATATCATAGCAATCTCCCACCAAAAATTTTAAAGTTACATCAGTGATTTTTGAAACGGTTGCTCCTTGTGCAGTGGTTGCAGGTGCGATAGAGCTTAAAAGATCGGTGGGAAGAAGGGTCTGAGAACTATAGTTGGCTTCCTCAAGA
Source organism: uncultured Bacteroides sp. (assembly GCA_964531245.1). Classification (GTDB taxonomy): domain Bacteria; phylum Bacteroidota; class Bacteroidia; order Bacteroidales; family Muribaculaceae; genus CAG-873. The sequence goes on from CAZHDH010000080.1 coordinate 4,790, forward strand.
TAAAATGGAAGGGCGCTGTCCCAGTTGCCGAATGTTGAAGACGCCTTAGTCCAGCCATCGCCTGGGCTGAACGTTTCGGCTGAGGCGGCCAGGGAGAGCAGGGCCGTTGCGAGGGTGAGTAAATACTTTTTCATAGAATTATTTTTTGTGAGTTGGAAATGAAACAGCGTCGCCCGTCGGCCGAGCGACGCTGTCGTAAGGATATGATTGATTTAAGGGATGAACACCTTTTGGGTTTCGGTACCGCGACGCATGATGTAGACGCCACCGGCTGCGGGTTGTGCCACGCGGATACCCTGCAGGTTGTAGTATTCAGCCTGAGCCTCAGGGGTTGCGATGGTGCTGACGGAATTGTTGCGGTCGGCCACGATCTTGGTGACAGGCAGGTATTTGTTCGGGCCCATGTAGGGGAACTGTTCACCGGTGTCATAGACAGTGGGGAAGCTGATGAAGTCGTCGCCGCACGACATTGTAGAATAGTCGCGAGTGCGCATAGCGTATGTGATCACGGCCATAGCTTCGGCTTCGTTGGTGCAATCGCTCCAGCAGGTTACGAGCAGGTTGCCGCCCTCGTAGGTCAGGGGTTTGTCGAGCACAAAGTGGAGTTCTTCGTCTTCCATATAGTAAAGCTCGATAGAGTAGGCCTGTTCAGATTTGGAAGATGATGCGTCCATATCCACCCAGAGATAGGTATCGGTGCCTACCTTTTTGGGGAATGTGCTTACCGAGGTGTTTTCAACGTAGAGGGTGAGGTCTGCTTCGACTTCAACGAACGAACCCTCGTCGCCGTATTTATAAACGATTTCCTTGATCTGGTCGCCCACCTGGAGGCCTTCGAGATATTCGGCATTGTAGATCATCTGAGTGCCGCTGTATCGGGTGTACCACTGGAAGGGAGCGCGTTCCCACCATGAGCCGGCACCCTGGGTGATTTCTTTTTGGCCGGGATTTTCGAATTCGCCTACATAAACCACGATTTCGCCCTCATTGGGGGTTCCGGGGTCGGAGGGATCGGTGGTGGGGGGAGTCACGGGACCCTCGCCGCCCTGCTGGTTGCCCAGTTCCACATACATCAGATCGGAGAATGGCGAGTAGAAGATTTCATAATCCCAGGGATCGTTGGGGTCGCCCCATTCCACGATGTTGGCCTGAACGTCGTAAGCCAGCTTAACGGCACCGTAGGCGTAGGGAAGCGATTCAAATGTGTAAGTGTTTTTTTCGGGTTCCTCGCAGGCTACGGGCAGCAGGGCCAGGTCGCCTTTCTTGAGGTTTTGGGAAATGGTGATTTCGTCGAGGAAATCGTAGAGATCGGAATAGAGGTTGTCCTCGTCGGAGGGCACGCCATAGTCGACGAAAGTAAGGTAAGTGTCGTGAACACCGTTGGTAAAGGTGTGGGTGAAGGTGTTCAAACCGGTTTCGGTGAGGTTAAATGTCTGTTCCTCGGTGGTTTCGCCATTGGATTTGAGCACCACTTTGCCGCCGGCGTAACCGGTGACGTCGAAAGTAACGGTGAATTTACCGCCGTCGTTGGTCAGGTCGATATATGGCGAATACACCACCCCGGTCACCATGCCGCGGGCAAATGCGCCGTTATACACCATCCAGTCGGGGGTATAAGTCCAGTCGTAATCAGAGAGATACACCACCATATTATCGTCGAAATATGGTTCGCTGAATGTACCCTTGCTCACCAGGTTGAAAGATTCGTTGAGCAGCTGGTACTCGCCATCTGAGGCCACGGTAACGGGGTTGTAGACAGAAAGGGTATATGTAGCAGCCCCGGGCACAGCTTTCCAATTGGCTGTAAAACCAGTTTCGGTGACATCGGTGGCAGGGAGGACGGTGGGAGCGGAAAGATTGGACGCACGGCTGATAACCCTTGATTTCAGAGGGTGAGACGAGCCCTGGGCCTTTGCAAGACGGGCATTCACACCGGCCAGCGGTGCGGTTGCCATAGCAGAAAGGGTAACACTACCCAAGACAATTAAAGAGTAAATTTTTCTCATAGTGAAAAATATAATTGGTTTCTTAACGACTGCAAATGTACAAACTATTTGGCAACTTTCCAAAAGAAATCTAAAAATAATGGAAAAAAGTTTTTAAGCACCGCTAAATGCAGTGCATTTTGCGCGTGGTCCGGAATGTTACAGATTTAAAGAAAACGCAAGCAAACGCAAGCATTTTCGGGCAATCTTTCATAGCGGGCCACGTAGCTCGGCGGGGAGTGGAGCGCAGGCTGAGGATGCGAGGTGCGGTAGCTCCCGGGGGATATATATAATATGTGTACTTCAGTTCCGAATAGCATATCGCTGCGGTGATACAATATTCGGCCGAGGCTTGCGTTATATCTTCGTAATACCGCATTATCGCATGAAAAATTCTCTCAAAATATCTCTCCTTTGTATCGGAATGGCCATCGGTACCGCAACCCTCGCGGCTCAGAAAAATGAGTTTAACCCGATTCAGACCGGTGTGACCTCGCTGGGCATCGCCCCCGACGCGCGTGGTGCTTCTATGGGCGACCTCGGCGCCGCTACCGACCCCGACTGCAACTCACAGTTCTGGAACCCCTCGAAGTATGCCTTCGCATACAGTCAGGGTGGCGTAGCACTCAGCTACACACCATGGCTGCGTAAGCTGGTTAACGACATCTTTCTGGCCAACCTGGCCGGCTATTGGAAAATAGGCTCTCAGGACAATCAGGCACTGAGCGCCTCGCTGCGCTACTTCTCGCTCGGTGAAGTGACCTCGACCAACGGCGGCGACGACATCACCCAGAGCCTCAATCCATACGAAATGTCGTTTGACGTGGGATATTCACGCAAGCTGTCTGAAAAATTCTCGATGGGCGTAGTGTTCCGCTACATCTACTCCGACCTCGGTTTCTCTGATTCATACGCCGGCGACCAAAGCACCGGTGCATCGGCATTCTCGGCCGACATTGCCGGTTATTACACCACTTACCCGATGATTGGCCGAAACGAATGTCAATGGTCGTGGGGTTGGAATATTTCTAATATCGGTACGAAGGTAGCCTATAACAATGGCGAAAATCCCGCCTTCCTGCCCACCAATCTGCGTCTGGGCACCTCGTTCACATTCCCCCTGGCCGACTATCACACCCTGGCCATCAACCTCGACCTCAACAAACTGCTGGTGCCCGCGCGTCCGCGTCAGTCCGACTATGATGTGAACACACCCGAGGGGCAGGCTGAATATATCGATGCCCTCACCAAATGGGAAGATATGTCGCCCTTCACCGGCATATTCAAAAGTTTCTCGGACGCCCCCGGCGGCATGAAAGAGGAATTTCGCGAAATCACCTGGAGCTTAGGTGCTGAATACAGCTATAATCAGCAATTTTTCCTGCGCGCCGGTTATTTCTATGAAAACGAATTCAAGGGCAACCGCCAATATTTTGCTGCCGGTGCCGGCTTCTCGCTCAATGTAGTGCGCCTCGATGCCTCGTATATGCTGGCCACTGCACAATCATCCCCCCTCGACCAAACCCTGCGTTTTACACTTACATTTGATATGGACGGCCTGCGCGACCTCTTCGGCGGCCGTCGCCGTTAACGCTTATGGATGTAAAAGAAACCATGCGGCAGATCCTGGAACACGAAAGCCGGGCTGTCGCTGCTATTCCGGTGAGCGACGCATATACACGCGCCGTTGACCTTATTATCGACCGTGTGCACACCCGCGGTGGCAAGCTCGTAACATCCGGCATGGGCAAAGCCGGACAGATTGCCATGAACATCGCCACCACATTTGCCTCGACAGGCACCCCGGCCGTATGGCTCCACCCGTCGGAGGCGCAGCACGGCGACCTCGGCGTGCTGCAACCCAACGATGTGATGCTGCTCATATCCAACTCTGGCAAGACCACCGAAATTGTTGATTTGGTGGAACTTGCCCGCGGCCTTTATCCCGATATGCCCTTCATAGTGATAACCGGAAAGGCCGACAGCCCCCTTGCAGCAGTGGCAGATGCCGTGCTCGCCACAGCCCCGGCCGACGAGGTGTGTCCATTGGGCCTCACACCCACAACGTCCACCACTATGATGACCGTCATCGGCGACGTGTTAGTTGTGGCTGTAATGAAAGACATCGGCTTCACCCGCGAGCAATATGCCCTGCGCCACCACGGTGGTTACCTGGGTCGCAAGGCCTTGGGAAAACAGTGATTTCATAACCTTAAAACCCCATTACGATGTCTTCAAACCAGCATAACCTCCCCAAAAGTTTTAACGCCGAAATCGACGGCGATGTACGTGTGGCAATCATCTCAGCCGAATGGAACGGTCATATCACCTCGGCCCTGACCGAAGGCGCTATCAACACCCTGCATCAGCATGGTATTTCGGATGATTTAATTGAAGTGTTCCACGTGCCCGGTGCCGTGGAGCTTACATTCGGCGCATCGGCCGCTATTGAATCGGGCGCTTTCGATGTGGTGATTGTATTCGGCTGCGTGATACGCGGCGGCACACCTCATTTCGATTACGTATGTCAATCTGTTACACAAGGCATCACATCGCTCAATGCCGAATGTGACGTGCCTGTGATTTTCGGCGTGCTCACCGTCGACACAGAGCAGCAGGCTCTGGAACGCATAGGCGGAATTCACGGTCATAAGGGTGCCGAGGCTGCCGAAGCCGCTCTCAAGATGCACCTCTTTGCCCAAAAGATGAAAGACCTATGAAATTACGACTGATTCCCGCGCTGGTGATCGCCTCTGCCTTAGCCGGATGCAGCGAACCCGATACCCCGGCGCAGATACTTACCGACGCCCGTATCGAAATGGATGCGCGCGATTTCGCCTCGGCCCGTAAACTCCTGGACGGCCTGATCGCCGATTCTACCGCCCTCACCGCCATGGATGTAAAGCAGCTCGTTACAGCTGCCGAACTATATACCACCATGGCCCTGACCGACAATAACGCCTCGCCGGAAAGCGATGAAGCGTCGGCCGCCCGTTGCCTTACGGCCGCTCGTGCCATAGATGCCGACTCGGTAGACACTTACGTGAATGCCCTGGCCGTAGAAGCCGCCAACCACCTGCGCACAATATCATCTGTGAGCGCATACCTTGAATGTGACCGCGATTCGCTCCTGCTGGGCGAAGAACCCGACTCAGTGGAATAAACCTATGGACTGGACATCAGCGCTCGGCGCACTACGCGCCACCCTGCCCGAAGGCAATGAACCGGCAGAACCCACTCCCGCGCCCGATGCACCCAAGGGCGCGGAAACCCTGCATATCCAATTCGAGCGCAAGGGACGTGCCGGCAAATCGGTCACAATCATCTATGGTTTCGAGACATCGTCAGACGACGACATCGCCGCCCTCGCTTCGCGTCTGAAGCAATCGTTAGGCTGCGGCGGCAGCGCCCGCGGCTGCGAAATCCTCCTGCAAGGCGACCGCACGGCAGCCCTCCGCCCCCTCCTCACCAAATGGGGCTACCGCATAAAGTAAACATCCCGGTCCATCCAGCAACGCACATCATTGTAACGTATTGATTACTAACAATTTGTAGGGGCGCACGGCTCGTGCGTCCACGTCCGGACTGGGTGCGCCGTCCTGTGGAGTGACGCCGCTCTGCGGTGTCAGGCGCGCGCCGGATGGGGGACGCGGATGGGCCATCCGGCAGGGGACGCAAAATTTTTGCGTCCCTACAAATATCTGTATATCAGTGTGTTATATACCCGAGATGCGACGCGTCGTGGCCATCCGGCGCGCATCCGACACCGC
>CAZHDH010000081.1:0-10294 GCA_964531245.1 uncultured Bacteroides sp.
ACGCCGTCGTAGCCATAGATGGTGCCACCGGTGGGGAAGTCGGGTGCGGGGATTATCTTGATTAACTCATCGGTGGTGATTTCAGGATTTTCAAGCACCGCGATCGATGCGTTGATAGATTCGGTGAGGTTGTGGGGCGCCATATTGGTGGCCATACCCACAGCGATACCGGAAGCGCCGTTGACCAGCAGATTAGGGAAACGAGTGGGCAGGACGGTGGGTTCCTGACGCGAGTTGTCATAGTTGGGCTGGAAATCCACGGTATCAGAATCCAGGTCGCGCAGCATTTCCTCGCCCATCTTGGCCAGGCGAACCTCGGTGTAACGCATAGCCGCAGGACCGTCGCCGTCGATAGAACCGAAGTTGCCGTGGCCGTCAACCAGGCAGTATCGCAGACTCCAATCCTGAGCCATACGCACCACAGTGCCATAGATTGACGAGTCGCCATGGGGGTGAAGCTTACCCATAACCTCGCCCACACAGTTGGCAGCCTTCTTATGGGGTTTATCTGATGTATTACCCATCATGTTCATACCGAAAAGCACACGGCGGTGAACGGGTTTCATACCGTCGCGCACATCGGGCAGAGCGCGAGAGACAATAACCGACATCGAATAGTCGATGTAGGCTGTCTTCATTTCTTTTTCAATGTCGATTTTTAATATACGATCTTCTTCCATTGTAAAAAATGTGAATTTGACCAACCCGGCGATATGACCCTATTGCCACAAAAATGCACCGGTGGCCAATCTTACAAATTATCAAGCAAAGGTACAAAAAAATTCCCGCCCCGACAACTTTTAGCCCAACAAAGTTCCTACGCCACAGCGCCTTTGACATACCGTTCTAAATTAATTTGGCAATGTGCATTTTTTTACTTCATTTTTTGCGAAATTATTCTTAACTTTGCAACCCGTTATGACTAACGGATTCGACAACGACAAGTATCTCAAAATTCAATCCGAACACATTCAGGAGCGTATCGCCAAGTTCGGAAACAAACTTTACCTCGAACTGGGAGGTAAACTGTTCGATGACCACCATGCCTCACGCGTGTTGCCGGGATTTCAGCCCGATAGCAAGCTGCGGATGTTCCAGAAACTCAAGGATCAACTCGAAATCGTAATTGTTATCAGCGCCTTCGATATTGAAAAAAATAAGGTGCGAGCCGACCTCGGCATCACTTACGATATGGATGTGTTGCGCCTGCGCAATGAGTTTCAGAAAATGGGATTTACCGTAGGTTCTATCTGCGTGACTCACTACAACGGCCAGATTTCGGCCGATGCTTTCCGCAGCAAGCTGGAGCGTATGGGCATCACGGTGTATTACCATTATCTAATTGACGGCTATCCCTCGAATGTGGAGCTGATAGCCTCGGACGAGGGTTTCGGCAAAAATGACTATATTCACACCGAGCGTCCGCTGGTGATTGTCACTGCGCCGGGGCCGGGCAGTGGCAAGATGGCTGTATGCCTCAGTCAGCTGTATAATGAACACAAACGCGGCGTGGAAGCCGGATATGCCAAATTCGAGACTTTCCCCGTATGGAGCCTGCCGCTCAAACACCCCGTTAACATTGCATACGAAGCCGCCACTGCCGACCTCAACGATGTGAATATGATCGACCCATTCCATCTGGAAGCCTACGGCAAGACAGCTATCAACTACAACCGCGACATCGAGATTTTCCCCGTGCTAAACGCGCTGTTTGAAGGCATTTACGGCGAGAATCCTTATAAATCGCCCACTGATATGGGTGTGAATATGGTAGGATTCTGCATCAGCGATGATGAAGTGTGCTGCCACGCTTCCAAAAACGAAATCATCCGCCGTTATTTCACCGCCCTCAACAATATGGCAAACGGTGAAGGCAATGAGTCGGAGGTTAACAAGATTGCTCTGCTGTTCAAGCAAGCCAAGATTGACCTCTCCTACCGTAAGTGTATCAAAGCTGCCCGCGACAGGGCCGAGGCCAGTGGTAACGCTGCTTCGGCAATCGAACTTGCCGACGGCACCATTATCACAGCCGAGCAAAGCGACCTGCTGGGGCCGTCGTCCGCCCTGATACTCAATGCTTTGAAACACCTGGCCGGCATTGACCACGATACCAAGCTGATTCCGCAGGCGTTTATCGAACCCATTCAGCACACTAAACTCACCTATCTGCGCGGACACAATCCGCGACTTCACTCAGATGAGGTTCTTGTGGCGCTGTCGGTGCTTTCCACTACCGACAATAAGTGTCGCCGGGCGCTTGAAAAGCTTCCGGAACTGAATGGCTGCCAGATGCACTCCACTGTGATGCTCGGGGTGGTTGACCGCAAGATTTTCAACAAGCTGGGCGTGGGGCTTACATGCGATCCGCAGAAGAAAAAGAAATAAAAATTTGATATCATAAGAAAAAGGTGGAATCCCGTGGGGTTCGACTTTTTTCATGATATTCGCGACCAATCGGCGGTGCGGTTGACAGCTTCGCGCAACGCGAGCCGGAAAGGTACATTTGCCGGTTGATTCAGCTCTGGATCAGAGTCAAGCAGCGTTTCAGCCGCTCCGCGAGCCAGGGATATTATCTGGCCATCGGTGGCAAGGTTGGCCATACGCAGGTTGAAGGGCATTCCTGATTGCATCGTGCCCTCGATGTCGCCGGGGCCACGGAATTTCATATCCGCCTCGGCTATTCGGAATCCATCGGTGGTCTGGGTCATTAGTTCCAGGCGCTCGCGGGTGTCCTTGCTCAGCTTCACTTTGGTCATCAGTACGCAAAAGCTCTGAGCCGCCCCGCGCCCTACCCTGCCGCGCAACTGGTGCAGCTGGCTGAGGCCAAAGCGCTCGGCGTTCTCAATCACCATTGTTGTGGCATTGGGCACGTTGACACCAACCTCTATCACCGTTGTGGCCACCAGAATCTGAGCTTTACCTGAGGCAAAGAGCGACATTTGATGATCTTTTTCCTCGGGTTTGAGTTTACCGTGTACAAATGCCACGCGATAATTGTTAAATGTCTCGCAAATATCCTCGTAACCCTCTGTAAGTGATTTCAGATCCAATTTTTCATTTTCCTCAATCAACGGGTAAACGATATATACCTGGCGCCCCTGCGCGAGCTGACGTCCTATGCCACGATACACTTGCTGGCGCGAGTTTTCATAGCGCAGAAGCGTGGTGACGGGTTTGCGTCCGGGTGGAAGTTCATCAATCACGGATACGTCCAGATCGCCATACACCGTCATTGCCAGTGTGCGGGGGATAGGCGTAGCTGTCATCACAAGCACGTGCGGCGGGATTACATTCTTTGACCACAACCGTGCGCGTTGAGCCACACCGAAACGATGCTGCTCGTCGATCACCACAAGTCCTAAATTATGAAATTTCACCGGATCTTCAAGCACGGCATGTGTGCCCACAAGGATGTGGAGCCGGCCGTCGGCAAGCTCTGAATGAATCACCTCGCGGTCGCGTTTACGGGTCGAGCCGGTGAGCAGGCGTATGTTGACACCCGCAGCGGCGGCCATCTTTGATAATGTCTCGAAATGCTGTGTGGCAAGGATTTCAGTAGGCGCCATAAGGCAGGCTTGAAAGCCATTGTCAAGCGCGATGAGCATACACATCAGTGCTACCAGCGTCTTGCCCGAACCCACATCTCCCTGCACCAGGCGATTCATCTGGTGACCGGTGTTGCAGTTAGCGCGTATCTCTTTGATCACACGTTTCTGGGCGCCGGTGAGCGGAAACGGCAGGCAGGTATTATAGAAATTGTTGAAGAAATTGCCTATGCGGGTGAAGCGAAAACCATCGGTAGCCAGTTTTCGGCGCCGGGCTCGTTGCAGCATATCCACCTGAATCATAAACAATTCCTCGAATTTCATACGCTCGCGGGCTTTGCGCAGGGTATCGGCCGCCGTGGGACGGTGAAGCTGACGTATAGCTTCGTCAATCCCCATCAGATGATTTTGCTCTATGACTGACGGCGGTAAAAATTCCTGAAAACGCGAATGGGAGTCGAGCAGATTGTTTATCCATTCGTTAATCTGTCGCGACGCTATACCGCGGTTGCGCAGGGTTTCGGTAAGCGGATATACGCCGCGCATCCCTTGCCGCCCGGCCGCCGCCTGCATGGTGTCCACCTCGGGATGTACGAGCTGCGGACGCCCGTTGAACATCCCCGGCTTGCCAAACAGCACATATTGCTGACCCTCTATTATGCTATTGCGGATATGCTTGATGCTCTTAAACCACACCACTTCCATAGTGGCCGAGCCATCGGAAAACAATCCCACAAGACGCATTTTTGCGCCTTCGCCCTGCACGGTCATACTCACAAACCGTCCGCACACCTGCACCATAGGCATATCTGCCGTGAGTTCGCGGATGGTGTAGAATGTGGAATGGTCTATATACGACGTTGGGAAATGATGCACCAGATCGTAGGCCGTCGATATACCGAGCTGCTTGTTAAGCAATTCGGCACGTTTGGGACCTATGCCCTTGACATATTTAATGTCTATCCGGCGCAGGGATTCCATCGTTTAGCACTTTTGGCTGAGAAAAAATTCCGCCAGACGGATATCTCCGGGATTGGTGATCTTGATATTTGTGCGCGAACCTGCCGAAAGCGATATCGCAGAATATCCGGCTGCTTCCACTACCGATGCATCGTCGGTATAATTTTCGGCTGAGCCGGCTCGCGAATAGGCGTCGAGAATCACTGTGGCCGGGAATAGCTGGGGGGTCTGAACCGTGCGATACAAGCCGCGGTCAACGGCACGGGTGTACAATTTGTCGCCTCCGAGGTCGAAGGCCCGCAATGAATCGGTAACACTCAATGCAGGCAGTGCACCGTCGGCCTGACAGGTATCGAGGGTAAAGAATAGCTGACGCACCATCTCATCGTCGGGAAAGGGACGCGCACCGTCGTGCACCATCACATATCGTGCATCGGCAGGGGCGGAACGCAATGCGTTACGCACGCTCTCGAAACGCGACGAGCCGCCGAACGTAATGTCCGGCGACCGGAAAGCATACTCATTGCACAAATCTTGCCAACGCTGCCGCTCGCTTTCAGAAATCACAAGCATCAGACGCGCACCCGGGCAAGCCCGACGCAGGGCGTCGATGGCGTGCATCACCACCGGACGCCCCTGCAGCAGGCAATATTGCTTGGGGATGTCGCTGCCGTAGCGACTTCCGCTTCCGGCAGCGACGATTATGATATACGTATGTCGGTAGTTGCTTACCACGCGAAGATGGGATAATCGGCCATAGTCTTGTTGACTTTCTCACGCACCGACGCGATAATGGCGGGATTTTCGGGATTTGAGAGCACTGTGTCAATCATTTCTACGATTTCACCCATCAGGGGTTCCTTGGCGCCGCGGGTGGTGATAGCCGGTGTACCCAGGCGAATACCCGAGGTCTGGAAAGGCGAACGGGAATCAAAAGGCACCATATTTTTATTGGCGGTGATGTCGGCATCCACAAGCACCTTCTCGGCTACCTTACCGGTCAGATCGGGGAACTTGGTGCGCAGGTCGAGCAGGATACAATGGTTGTCTGTGCCGCCCGATACCACCTTGTAGCCCTTGTCCACCAGAGCCTGTGCCATAGCGCGGGCGTTGTCGCGAACCTGAGTCTGATATACGCGGAACGACGGATCCAATGCTTCACCGAAAGCCACTGCTTTGCCGGCAATTACGTGTTCCAGCGGACCACCCTGCACGCCGGGGAATACAGCCGAATCAAGCAGCGAACTCATCATACGGGTCACGCCCTTAGGAGTTTTCTTGCCCCATGGGTTTTCAAAGTCCTGACCCAAAAGGATGATGCCACCGCGCGGCCCGCGGAGGGTCTTATGAGTAGTCGATGTAACGATATGTGCGTATTTCAGAGGATTGTCGAGCAGTCCGGCTGCGATGAGTCCGGCAGGGTGTGCCATATCGATAAGCAGGATAGCACCCACTTCGTCGGCAATTTCGCGCATACGGGCATAGTCCCATTCGCGCGAGTATGCGCTTGCGCCGCCCACGATCAGACGGGGACGTTCGCGGCGTGCGGTTTCAGCCATCTTGTCATAGTCAACCAGTCCGGTTTCAGGATCCACATTATATTCAACAGCGTTGAACATCAGGCCCGAGAAATTCACAGGGCTGCCGTGCGACAGATGTCCGCCGTGAGCCAGGTTAAGGCCCATAAAGGTATCGCCGGGATTCAGGCAAGCCATAAACACGGCCATATTGGCCTGAGCGCCGGAATGGGGTTGCACGTTGGCATATTCAGCTCCGAAGAGTGCTTTGACACGGTCGCGTGCGAGGTCTTCAACCTTATCAACCACACCGCAGCCACCATAGTAGCGGTGGCCGGGATAGCCCTCGGCGTATTTGTTGGTAAGGCACGAACCCATAGCCTGCATCACCTGATCGCTTACAAAGTTTTCGGAAGCAATCAGTTCGATGCCTTTATGCTGGCGGTCGCTTTCTTCCTTAATGAGATCAAAGATAGCTGTATCTTTTTGCATAAGAATATATGATAATTATGTTCTGAGGTTTCTCTTATTTCTTTTTTGATTTTTTTCGCACACTGAATCCGAAATGTCCCAGCAACGGCCCTGTGCCATAATATTTCCCGTGAGAATAGGACAGCAGATCGGCCGCCCCGAGGTCAAATGCTCCGGTTTCGGGGTCGATATATGCTTCATCGGCCATTACATTCACCACATCTGCCAGAAACATATCGTGCGAACCCAGCGGAATGATCTGGCGCACTTTACATTCAATGCACACGGGCGATTCCTGCACAGCGGGGCAATTCACCGCCACACCCGGAATTGGTGTTAATCCGGTGGCGGCCCATTTATCGTGGTCGCGGCCGCTGCGCACCCCGCACCAATCCGTAGCCCGGCTCATAGCCGCGGTGGTGAGATTGACGGTAAACTCGCCTGTACGTTTAATAATATCGTAGGAGTATCGCTGCGGGCGTATGCTTATGCTCAGCATCGGCGGATTTGTGCACACCGTCCCGGCCCACGCTATGGTGATCAGATTTGACGCATTACTGTTGCCGCACGACACAAGCACCACCGGCAGTGGGTTCAGCATCGTTCCCGGTTTCCAGCACTGTTTCATCAAAGTATCTTGGCTTCTGATCCGGTGTAGGTATGATTGCAATAGCGGCAACGTATCAATGTCTCGGGCTCGCGGCCTACGACATCAAATTTGGTGGCCATCGGCTCGTTGTTGGTGATACACTTGGGATTGGTGCACCGCACTATTCCCACAATGGTATCGGGCACAGCCACACGGCGCTTTTCTACCACGGTATAATCCTCGATGCGGTTGACCACAGCGGTGGGCGCAATCAGTGCTATGCGGTCTATCACCGATTGGTCAAAGAGGTGTTCCGCCACCTTGATTATACCCTTTGACCCCAGCTTCTTGCTGGCCAGATTGTAACCGATTGTCACAGCCTGGGGCATATCTTCCAGTCCCAGAATCTTTACGGCTTTGAACAGCGCCGACGAGGGTATATGGTCAATCACTGTGCCGCGACGCAGGGCGGCTACGGCAAGTTCCTTTTTATCGTTACTCATTGTTGTTCGAGGGGATTAATGCCTAAGGCGCGGGTGATGATGGCCTGACGTGCATAGAGGCCGTTCTGAGCCTGTTCGAAATAATATGCTTTGGGGTTGTCGTCCACGTCTATATCTATTTCATTGACGCGGGGCAGCGGATGCAGGATGCGCAGGTTTTCCTTGCTGCCGTCGAGCATCGAGTTGTGCAGGGTGTAGAGATCCTTGACGCGCTCATATTCCATAGGATCGGTGAAGCGCTCGCGCTGCACACGGGTCATATAAATAATGTCGCTCTGATTTATCACCTCGGGCGAGAAATCTTCGGTTTCAATATATTCGATACCCTCGGCACGGCAGAAGTCTTTGTATTCCTGCGGCATAGCCAGCTCCTTGGAGGCCACGAAGATAAATTTGGGCTTGAAGTATTTCATTGCCATCAGCAGCGAATGTACGGTGCGGCCATATTTCAGGTCACCCACCATAGTGATGGTCAGATTTTCCAGGCCGCCCTGGGTCTTCATAATCGAGTAAAGGTCAAGCATTGTCTGCGAGGGATGCTGATTGGCACCGTCGCCCGCATTGATAATGGGCACATCGGTCACCTCGGTAGCATATCTCGAAGCCCCCTCCAGAAAGTGTCGCATTATGATGATGTCTGCATAGTTTGACACCATTTTAATAGTGTCCTTGAGCGTCTCGCCCTTTACCGACGACGACGTGCCTGGATCCGAAAATCCTATTATGCGGCCGCCCAAGCGGTTCACTGCTGTTTCAAAACTAAGGCGCGTACGGGTTGAAGGCTCAAAAAACAATGTGGCCGCCACCTTTCCGTCGAGGATTTTGCTGTTCGGATGCTGCTCGAAATAACGCGCGCGCTCAAGCAGATCAAGAATCTCTTCTTTTGAGATATCCTCTATCGAAACAAGACTTTTGGAGCTCATGATGCAGAGTATCGGTTCTTACTGGCTTACCTTCGGTAGTAAGCTCTGCAAAGTTACGCATTTTTTTAGAATCTCGGCACATTTTATGTAGTAAATATTTTTCGCCCGTAAACGTTTTAAGCACAATTATTAAAATTTGTTAACATAGCCCAAAAACCACAACCTCTCCACATTGCAGTTTCATTTTCTTTATTTACCTTTGTGGTATTGTTCCACTTGAATCAGAACCGAAAATTGTAATGAGAACTCAAATACTCAACGGCAAAATCCTCACCCCCCAGGGTTGGATTGAAAATGGCTCTCTGCTCATTAAAGATACCACCATAGCCGAGGTGCTCAATCATAACCACCGTCTGTCTACTGCCGACCACGTAATCGACGCCGAAGGCGCATACGTGCTCCCCGGCGGTATCGACATCCACGTGCACGGCGGTGGCGGCCGCGACTTTATGGAGACCGACGAGGAGGCTTTCCTCACTGCCATCGCCGCTCATCGCGCTCACGGCACCACAAGCATTCTGCCCACGCTGTCGTCGTCTACCACCGAAATGATTTCTGACGCCGCAGCCACCTGCGACCGCCTGATGCGCGACCCCATGAACGGCATCATCGGTCTGCACCTCGAAGGCCCCTACTTCAATATCAAGATGGCCGGCGGTCAGCTTCCCGAAAATATCCGCTACGCCGATCCCAAGGAATATGTGCCCCTGATCGAGCAGCACAGCTCAATACGCCGTTGGGACGCTGCCCCCGAGCTCCCCGGCTCTGAGGAATTTGGCCGCTACCTGCGTTCCAAGGGAATCGTAGCTGCCATTGCCCACACACAGGCAGGATATGAAGATGTGAAGCGCGCTTACAAAGCAGGGTTCAACCTCGCCACACACTTCTATAACGCCATGACCGGCGTGCACAAAGAAGGCATGTACCGCCAGCCCGGCACCGTGGAATCGGTATATCTTGAAGACGGTTTCAACGTCGAGGTGATCTGCGACGGCATCCACGTGCCCCCGGCAATCATCAATATGATCCATAAATTCAAAGGCACACACCGTATGGCTCTGATTACCGACGCTCTGGCCTGCGCCGCCTCCGATAGCCAGACTGCGTTTGACCCCCGCGTGATTATCGAAGAAGGCGTATGCAAACTGGCCGACCGCTCGGCCCTCGCCGGCTCTATCGCCACCATGGATCGCCTGATCCGCACATGCGTCAATAAAGCACATCTTCCCCTCGAAGAAGTGTCGCGTATGGCATCGGAAACACCCGCTCGCATCATGGGCGTGTACGACCGCAAGGGCTCAATTGAATATGGCAAAGACGCCGACCTTATGATGTTCGACAAAGACCTCAACCTCACCAAAGTAGTGCAGATGGGTCGCGAAGTAGAGGCCGTCAACGACACCAACGGATAACTATTCCCCTACCATCCGTATAACAAAGCGCTGCGTCTAAATCGACGCAGCGCTTTGTTATTAGCTATATAAATCAAAAAATCACAAAAACGGCCGGATGGCGCCGCACCACTGGCTGATTTACGATTGTGTCGCCGGACAAAAAAATCACGTCTTCAGATTCAGGTACTTGCCGGTGATACTGCAGGGGTTGGCGGCTACTTGCTCCGGGGTGCCTTCGGCCACCACTTGGCCGCCGGCATCGCCGCCGTCGGGACCCATATATATAATGTGGTCGGCACACTTGATCACATCGGGATTATGCTCAATTATAACAAGAGTGTGCCCCTTGGCTATCAGGCGGTCAAATGAACGCATAAGCAGCGATATATCAT
>CAZHDH010000082.1:0-10279 GCA_964531245.1 uncultured Bacteroides sp.
AAGTTATGTTGCGGTCGGGCACCATGATACGGGTGGCCAGTCCCGGAGCGATTTCACGGTCGCCCACGGGCCGTGGCATCCGGGCCGGGCGACACGTGCCGGCATACACAATCCGTCCGTCGCTCTGGTGCGGGGCCTGTGTAGCCATAATATCGGCGCGCCGGCAGCGGCACCCGTAGGTCAGCCCCGTGGCGTTCAGGCGGTCAAGAGCTGCCTGATACACCTCCCCGCGCAGGCTCTGGCAATACGGAGCCGACGGCCCTGTGTTGTCCACGCCGCCCTCGTCCCAGTCAAGCCCCAGCCAATGCAGGTCATCCTCGATCCACCGCGCCCATTCATAGCGCGAACGCCCTGGGTCCAGATCCTCGATACGCAGAATCCACTTCGCACCCCTTCGGCGCGCACGAAGCCACGAAATATAAGCCGTATAAACATTCCCGAGATGCATCCTCCCGGTAGGCGACGGCGCAAACCGCCCCGCCCCCACGATCAACTGTTCCATACCGCAAAATTACAAATTCCACCCAAAACCACCAAACCGGAATCCCCCGCGCGCCGGATGGCAGCCCCCGATAAATCCCTATCCCTTATTTCTCTGCTGATTTGTCTCCCGGCACTCGCGCTTGCGCGAGCCTAACCTAAATTTCCACGCAAATATTTGGATTGTGGCGCGGAATGTCGTAACTTTGTGCGAATTTTGGGGCAGTAGTCGCTCCCCGTTCCCCGCGCTTGGCGTCTGCAAGCCGGGTTATTGTTTTTTGCGCCCCGTTACGGTGGGGTTACTTTTAATTATAATGTGCCTTTCGGCACCATTTCGCTAAATGGATACTTTACAAGCATTGGTTATGGGCATCGTCCAGGGTCTGGCTGAATACCTGCCTATCAGCAGCTCGGGACACCTGGAGATTTGCGGCAAGCTGTTGGGGATGGATCTTGACCCGGAGCAGAGTCTTACGTTTGACGTGGCCCTTCACGTGGCCACTGTGTTGAGCACAATCGTAGTGCTCTGGAGGGAATTCTGGCCCCTGTGCACATCGTTCTTCACCTTTAAAAACGACCGCAACACCCAGACGGTGCTTAAAATCCTGGTGTCCTGCATCCCCGTCGGCGTTGTAGGCCTTTGTTTCAAGGATTATATCGAGGGGTTCTTTGACAAAAACCTCACCATCATAGGCATCTGCCTGCTGTTCACAGCCGCCCTGCTCACCTTTTCGTATTATTACCGCACACGCCCGCTTGAGGAGTCGTCCCGCGCCTACAGTCCGCGCGATATAAGCTACCTTGACGCATTCGTCATCGGTTGTGCCCAGGCCGTGGCCGTCCTTCCCGGTCTCTCGCGCTCTGGCACCACTATCGCTACCGGTATCATCATCGGCGATAAGCGCGAACAGGTGGCCCGTTTCTCCTTCCTTATGGTTATCATCCCCATCCTAGGCCAGGCATTGCTCGACCTTAAGGATGCCATCACCGATGGTGCAAACTCCACGATGGCCGAGATTGGCTGGTTGCCTCTGGCCGTGGGATTTATAGCATCGTTCCTGGTGGGATGTGCCGCCTGCAAGTGGATGCTCGATATTGTCAAGAAAGGCAAGCTGGTAGGGTGTGCCGTTTATTGCCTGTTGGTAGGCATTCTGTGCATCGTTTTAGGCTGATAGGATGGACCTCGTAAGCGGAGAAATTATTTGCGTCGACAAGCCCTTGGGCTGGACCTCCTTTGATGCCGTCAAGCGTGTCCGCGGGGCCGTCCTGCGCCGCCTCGGTGTCCGTAAGTTCAAGGTGGGACACGCCGGCACCCTCGACCCCCTGGCCACCGGTGTGATGATTATCACCACCGGACGCGCCACCAAGCGCATTTCGGAGCTGCAGGATGGCGTCAAGGAATATGTGGCCCGCATTGCCCTGGGTGCCACTACGCCCTCCTTCGACCTCGAAACTCAGATAGATGCCACCTTCCCCACTCACCATATCACCCGCGAATTGGTTGAGCAGAAGCTGAAAGGCTTTATCGGCCCTATCAGTCAGATTCCCCCGGCCTACTCGGCCTGCAAGATCGACGGCAAGCGCGCCTACGACCTGGCTCGCAAGGGCCGTGAGGTCAACCTTGCCCCCAAGCTGCTGGTTATCGACGAAATCGAGCTGCTCGATTTTGCCCCCGATAGCATCGAGATTCGCGTCGTGTGCTCCAAGGGCACATACATCCGCGCCCTGGCCCGCGACATCGGTCTGGCGCTCGGCTCGGGTGCCCATCTCACAGCCCTGCGGCGCACCCGCGTGGGCAGTGTCACTATCGGCGATTGCGTTAGTCCCGATGTGGCCGTGGCCCTCATTGCCGAGGCTCCTCTGGTATTTCCCGACGATTGCGCTCCGGAAATCATCGAAGCCGCAACCCGAGCACGGGATAAAGCGTTAAATAAGAGTAATCAAGAAGAAAATATTAAGAAATAAGATGAAGCTGTCACAATTCAAATTTCGTCTTCCCGACGAACTCATTGCCCAGGATCCCCCGAAGGAACGCGACGTATGCCGCATGATGGTGCTCGACAAACGCACCGGCGAAATCGAACACAAGGAATTCAAAGACATCCTTGATTTTTACGGCGAGGGCGACGTGATGGTGTTCAACGACACCCAGGTCTTCCCGGCTCTGCTTTATGGCAATAAGGAAAAGACCGGTGCCCGCATCGAGGTTTTTCTCCTCCGCGAGCTTAATGCCGACAATAAGCTCTGGGACGTGCTGGTCGAACCTGCCCGTAAGATCCGCATTGGCAATAAGTTGTATTTCGGCGACGATAACAGCCTGGTGGCCGAGGTGATCGACAACACCACCTCGCGCGGACGCACTCTGCGTTTCCTCTACGACGGCGACCACGACGAATTCAAACGCGACCTTTATGCTCTGGGGCACACCCCCCTGCCGCAATACATCCGCCGCGAGCCACGCGAGGATGATGTCGATGCATATCAGACTCTATACGCCAAGCACGAGGGTGCTGTAGTGGCGCCGGGTGTCGGCCTGCATTTCTCGCGCGAGTTGCTCAAACGCCTGGAAATCCGCGGTGTGGAGCAGGCTTTCATCACCGTTCACAGCGGCCTTGGCACTTTCCGCGAAATCGACGTGGAGGACCTCACCAAGCATCGCATGGATTCTGAACAGATGCTCGCCGGCCCCGAACTCATCGCCACTGTAAATGCCGCCAAGGATGCCGAAAAGCAAGTGTGCGCCGTGGGCACTTCGGTGCTGCGTGGCATTGCCTCGGCTGTGAGCATGGGCGGTCACATGAAGCTCTATGACGGCTGGACTAATAAATTTATATTCCCCCCCTACGATTTCACCGTATGCACTTCGCTGCTCACCGATTTCCACCTCCCTTACTCCACGATGCTTATGATGGTGGCGGCCTTCGGTGGTTATGAACACGTCATGCACGCCTACGAGGTTGCCGTCAAGGAGGGTTACAAATTCGGCTGCTACGGCGATGCCATGCTTATCAAGTAATACATTAAATCGCAATTAGTTATGTCAATCGACAATATCATATCTGCGGCTGTTGTCAAGGCCGTGAAAGCTTTATACGACATTGATGCTACCCCTGCCGATGTCGTGATTCAGGCTACCCGCAAGGATTTCGAGGGCGACCTCTCGGTGGTGGTTTTCCCCTGGGTCAAGGCTGCTCGTAAGGCTCCCGCGGCCGTGGGACAGGAAATCGGTGCCTGGCTGGTTGAAAACGAACCGGCTGTGGCTACCTTCAATGCTGTAAATGGCTTCCTGAATATCGTTATCGAGCCGCGTTTCTGGAACGGTGTCCTTAAGGCCATCGCTGCCGATTCGCAGTTTGGCTTCGTGCCCGTCACTGACAAGTCGCCTCTGGTGATGGTGGAATATTCATCGCCTAACACCAACAAACCCCTCCACCTGGGCCACGTGCGCAATAATCTGCTTGGCTCATCGCTGGCGCGCATCCTCAGCGCTTGCGGCAATCGTGTTGTCAAGACAAATATTGTCAACGACCGCGGTATTCATATCTGCAAGTCGATGCTCGCTTGGCTCAAATGGGGCAACGGCGCCACTCCCGAATCCACCGGTAAGAAGGGCGACCACCTCATCGGCGATTATTATGTGGAGTTTGACACGCATTACCGCGCCGAGCTTAAGGAGCTGGAAGCCAAGGGTATGACCAAGGAGGAAGCCGAAGCTGCATCGCCCCTGATGGCCGAAGCACGCGAGATGCTCCGCAAATGGGAAGCCGGCGACCCCGACGTCCGCGCGCTCTGGGAGAAGATGAACTCGTGGGTATATGCCGGTTTCGATGAAACATACCGCCGCATGGGGGTCGATTTCGATAAGATTTACTATGAATCGCAGACATACCTCCAGGGACGCGACAAGGTGCTCGAAGGTCTTGATAAGGGCATAATGTACCGCAAGGATGATGGCAGCGTTTGGGCCGACCTCACCGCCGACGGCCTCGACCACAAGCTGCTACTCCGCTCCGACGGCACTTCGGTGTATATGACCCAGGACATCGGCACCGCCAAGATGCGTTTCGACGATTATCCCATCGACAAGATGATTTACGTCGTGGGCAATGAGCAGAATTATCACTTCCAGGTGCTTTCGCTCCTGCTCGATAAGCTGGGCTTCAGCTGGGGTAAGGATCTGGTGCATTTCTCTTACGGTATGGTCGAACTCCCCTCGGGCAAGATGAAGAGCCGCGAGGGCACGGTGGTGGATGCCGACGACCTCATGCAGTCGATGGTCGACGATGCCCGTCGCATTGCCGAGGAACAAGGCCGTGCCGCAGAGCTCCCCGAGGCTGAACGCGCCGAAATTGCAGAAATCGTGGGTCTCGGTGCCCTCAAATACTTCCTGCTCAAGGTCGATCCACGCAAGAATATGATGTTCAACCCCGAGGAATCTATTGATTTCAACGGCAATACCGGTCCTTTCATTCAATACACCTACGCTCGCATGGCTTCGGTGATGCGTCGTGCTGCTGAAGCGGGCCATGCTATCGGCGACTTTTCTGCCGTAACCCCCAATCAGCGCGAAATCACCCTGATTCAGCGTCTGGCCGATTTCCCCGCTGCCGTCGCTAAGGCCGGTGCCTCTTATGCGCCCTCTGTCATAGCTCAGTATGCCTACGATCTGGCCAAGGAATACAATCAGTTCTATCACGATTGCCCCATTCTGCGCGAAAACGACCCCGCCGTGCTCAGCCTCCGTCTGCAGCTCACAGCCGTCACCGCTCGCACAGTTGCCGCTGCTCTCAGCCTCCTGGGGATACGTGTCCCTGAGCGTATGTAAGTAACTCTAACTAAAATTTAAAAATATGGACAATTACAACTACTATCCCGGCACCACGGGCGGTAATTCGGTGACTTCCATGGTCAATTCGGCCATGCGTCAGGTCTACCTCAAAATGACCGTCGGTCTGCTCATCACAGCGTTCATCTCGCTGTTTTGCTCGGCTTCCCGCGAATATATGACTTTCTTTGTCACAAACCGCTGGTTTATGTGGGTGCTCATCATCGCCGAATTTGGCCTCGTGCTGGGCATCGGCGCCGGTATCCGCAAGCTTTCTTCTACCACAGCCACCCTGCTGTTCTACCTGTTTTCGGTGGTCAACGGCTTGTATCTGGCTCCCATTTTCCTGGTTTATTCGGCCGCTTCGCTCACCAAGACGTTCTTCATCACCGCCGGCACTTTCGGTGCTATGACTATCTTCGGTTATACCACCAAGCAGGATCTCAGCCGTTTCGGCGCTATCCTCAATATGGTGCTCATCGGCCTGGTGATTGCCATTGTCGTAAATCTTTTCGCTCACTCGTCCACCCTGGATTGGATCGTGTCTATCGTGGGTGTGTTCGTGTTCATCGGACTCACTGCTTGGGACACTCAGCAGATCAAGACCATGGCTGCCTCTTTCCCTGCCGACCAGGTGGGTCGTCTGGCCACTATCGGTGCCCTCAACCTCTACCTCGATTTCATCAACCTCTTCCTGTTCCTGCTTCGTTTCTTCGGTAACAGCCGCGACTGATGAGGTTCCTTCCCGCATATCGCAGAATCGCGTCGCTTGGCCTGCCTATTCTGGTGAGCCAGCTCGGCGCGATTCTTGTTGCTTTTGCCGATAATATCATGGTGGGGCGATACACCACCGAGGCGCTGGCGTCGGCTTCGTTTGTCAATAATGTGTTCAACGTTGCCGTTTTCTGTATCATTGGCTTCACCTACGGCCTCACGCCCCTTGTCGGGGCGCTTTTCACACGCCGCGAGTTTGCCTCTATCGGATCTATGACGCGCATCGCTATGTGGATGAATACCCTGTTCACCCTGCTGGTGATGGGCATCATGACGGTGGTCTACCTCAATGTCGACCGTATGGGTCAGCCTGCCGAGTTATTGCCCACTATCAGGCCCTATTTCCGCCTGTATCTCTGCGGCCTGATGCCGGTGTCGCTCTATGGTGTGCTATCGCAATGGAGCTATGGTATAGGCCGCACAGCCCTGCCTATGTGGATCACCCTCGCGGCTAATCTGATTAATATATGCGGCAATTGGCTGCTCATTTATGGCAATTGCGGCTGCCCCGAGCTGGGGCTTTACGGCGCGGGCCTCAGCACGCTCACAGCGCGCATTATTTGCCCTCTGGTGCTATTTTTAATCTTCCTTAGGGCCGAGCGGTTCCGCCCCTATCGTCAGGGCTTCCTGCACGGTAAATCTGGCCGCGGCTGCATCGGGCGCGTGTGGCGCACATCTTTCCCGGTGTCGCTGCAACTCACCTTTGAGAGTGGTTCGTTCACGGCCGCAGCTATCATGGTGGGCTGGCTGGGCGCTATCCCCTTGGCGGCTTTCCAGATCATTGTCATTGTCGGCACCCTGGGGTTCTGTATCTATTATTCCATTGCCTCGGCTATCACCATCTGTGTGGCTAATGCCGCCGGCACAGGGTCCTCTCACCAGATGCGACACGTGGCCTGGGCAGGCTATCATATCATTCTGGTGCTCGCTTTCACCTCGTCGGTAATCTTCGTATGCGCCGGCCGGCAGCTCATGCATCTGTTCACTGAGGATGCCGCCGTGCTTGCCTTGGCCTCAACGCTCATCTTCCCCCTGGTGCTATATCAGCTCGGCGATGCCACTCAGATTGCCTTCTCGGGCGCGCTCCGTGGCACATCACACGTCATGCCTATGCTCTGGATCGCTTTCATCAGCTATGTGGTGTGCGGTCTGCCTGCCACCTATATATTAAGCAAGCCGCAAGTCCTGGGAACCTACGGCGCTATTCTGTCGTTCTCTGTGGCCTTGTTTGTGGCCGGAGGATTGTTCCTGTATTATTTCCTGAGGGTCACTCGCCCACGCGGGTCACACGACCCTTCAGTCGCAGCGTGACGCGCTCACTCTTTTTAGCCGTAGCGCCGCGAAATCTCACCCGCACGTCTTTGTTCACATTACCCCCCTGGCCGGCCGGCACAAAGGTCACTTTGATTACCCCCGTGGCCCCGGGAGCTATCGGCTTGGCCGGATATTCGGGATGGGTGCATCCGCATTGCGCCGAGGCGCTCAGCACAGCCACCGGCTCGTCGGATACGTTCTTGAACTCAAATTCGTGCACCACGGGCTTCCCGGCCTCGGATACAGTGCCGAAATCATAGTCAGTTACCGGAAATTCCAGAGTCTTGGCCGCTGCGCTTATCACGGCCACAAGAGCCAGCGCAGCCATCATTATCGTCTTTTTCATTTTTCGAGAGAGTTAAAGTATCTTTCCAGCACGGATTTCGCTGCTGTGAACGAACTGCGCCTGTGCTGTTCCACATCCTTTTCCAGACGCACCAGCGTGGCGGCTATATCGGGATCGTTATAAAAGTGATTGCGTAGCTGCTCGTCTATGGTTTCATACATCCAGAATCGAGCCTGGTCGCGGCGCCGGCGTTCAAAATAGCCGTTCGCCGTCACAAACGCAAAATAGCGGTCTATCATATCCCACACCTCGGGAATCCCGAGTTCAAAATACCCGGAATACGTCAGCACCTCGGGTTTCCAGCCCGACGGCGCCGGCGGAAATAGCTGCAACGCGCTCCGGAATTGTGCCTGAGCAAGCTGCGTCGGACCTATGTTGTCGCCATCGGCTTTGTTGATCACAATGCCGTCGGCCATTTCCATTATGCCGCGCTTGATACCCTGAAGCTCATCGCCGGTGCCTGCCACCTGGATCAGCAGGAAAAAGTCCACCATCGAGTGCACAGCCGTCTCGCTCTGGCCCACACCCACGGTCTCTACAAATATGTTATTGTAGCCCGCTGCCTCGCATAGCACTATCGTCTCGCGAGTCTTGCGCGCAACACCTCCCAGGCTACCCGCCGACGGACTCGGGCGTATGAACGCTCCGGGATGCGTCGACAGCTTCTCCATTCGTGTCTTATCGCCTAAAATCGAACCCTTCGATCGTTCGCTCGACGGGTCTATGGCCAGTACCGCCAGACGCGCCCCCGGCTCCTTGAGCACATGCAGTCCGAACACATCAATCGACGTCGATTTACCCGCCCCGGGCACACCCGTCAGACCGATGCGACGCGAATTGCCCGAGAAAGGCAGACACTTCTCTATCACCTCCTGCGCGCGTGCATAATGTTCTGGCGCAGTCGATTCCACAAGCGTCACGGCGCGCGACAGCATCGTCACATCGCCCTTCAGGATACCGTCCACCATCTCGCCCACTTCAGGCAACGGCTTACGACGACCCCTCTTAAAATAAGGATTAACACTCGGCGGCTGCACCACCCCCGAATTCACCGTAAGCCCAATATATTGAGAATCATTTTCAGGATGTTCCATAACTACATTTTTTGCAAAGATAGTAAAAACCCACTAATTCCCCAAACACGCCCCAAAAGAAACCGGGAGCGACGCCGCTCCGCGGTGTCGCTCCCCGCCGGACGGCCCCCCGCGTCCTTTGTCCTCCGGAACTCGCGCTTGCGCGAGGTTATTACTTATTACTTACATAATAGTCAATTACTATCACTCGAAGTTGTTATTATCGTACTGTAATGACTTTTGAAGATACAAGAAATTTTCAGTTGCCTGTAAATCTTCGGGGCATGGAGGTTTTGAAAAGATAGTTTTTACAATTCCTTTATTCAAATCGGAAATTTTTAGATAAAAATATTCCCTATCCCATGTTGAAGAAAAGATTAATTTGCCATTCTTCTGTTGTATTTTTTTTGTGATATAATCAAAATGTATTTTATCAGGCATAGTGCGAATTACACAACCTTCACAAAATGGCTTCTTTTCGCCATCTTTATATACAGTTGCAATTAACTTAAAGTCATAGGTATTCAGTTCGCAGTTTAATTTTATTTTGAGTCCCAAGTCGGCGATTTTTATATGTCGAAACTTCCAACGATATACTAATCCCATCTTAATAAGCTCATTACAATCATTTAGCAACTGATCTAATGGAATTTCTTTTGTTTGTGAGATGTCAATCAACGCTTCTTTCACTAATCCAATAACGTATATTGATTTTTCATCGTCAGCCAGACTATCATACACATTTCTATCGATTTTTGCGTAGTAATCGATTGCACTCAAGAATATTTCCATAGGTTTGGACACTTCGCCAATCTCTATATTGATCGCTAAAAATGTCCCATCCGTTATAAATTTGATTTTTTTTAATTGTTGAGATAAATAGTATCTAATGAAGAATACATGATAATCAAAGTGGGAGGCATAAATTTTATCACTCGCACTCAAGTCGTAATAAATTACAATGTCTTTAAGGTACATATTTATGGTCTTTTGTGAATACCGGGATCAAGTTCTTTTTGTTTACGTAGTCTATAAGCATTTTTTCTCTCAGCTTCTAAGGCATCTTTTCTGGCATTTGGACCTGCAGGAAATTCTTGTACAACAATCTGACCTACAATACAATGATCACTCGAAGTTGTTATTATCGTACTTTAATGACTCTTGAAGTGCCAAGAAAGTTTCAGTTGCCTCTAAATCTCCGGGATATGGAGTTTTTGAAAATATAGTTTTTACAATTCCTTTATTCAAATCGGAAATTTTTAGATAAAAAAATTCCCTATCTGTATTCCAGGATGTAAAAAAGATTAATTTGCCATTCTTCTGTTGTATTTTTTTTGATACCTTACCAAAAAATATTTTATCAGGCATAGTGCGAATTACACAACCTTCACAAAACGGCTTCTTTTCGCCATCTTTATATACAGTTGCAATTAACTTAAAGTCATAGGTATTCAGTTCGCAGTTTAA
>CAZHDH010000083.1:0-10158 GCA_964531245.1 uncultured Bacteroides sp.
GGTACACCATCCGGACGTGTGTCGACACCGCGGAGCGGCGTCGCTCCATTGGACGGTGAATCCCATTGGGCGCGCGGTGCCATCCGGACGCGGACGCAAAAAATTTGGCGTCCCTACCAATTTGCTGTATATCAGCCGGGTACACCATCCGGACGTGTGTCGACACCGCGGAGCGGCGTCGCTCCATTGGACGGTGAATCCCATTGGACGCGCGGTGCCATCCGGGTGGGGACGCAAAAATTTTTGCGTCCCTACAAAACGCTGATAATCAGCTTTGTATAAAAGGGACGGTGGCTGATAATCGGAATATTGCGGGTTTCGGACGTTGTGTATTTAGAATTTTGCGGCGTTGGCTTTGCTGAGGAAGCGGTGGCCAATGCGGCAGTAGAGGCATTTTCGGGGCTCGCAGTAGTTGCGGCGCAGGTGAATGAGGGCTTGGGATGTGAATGCGTCGTCGCACTCAACGCCCTCGACGGTGAATATACGCGTGAGGCTGTTGTCCTCGGGCGGCAGGGACTGCAGGAGGTCAATGGCGAGATCCACGGCGGCGTCGTTCACATATTCCTGGCCGTAGGCGTGCAGCAGAGGGATAATGACGTTGATTACAAGCGAATCTATGGCCGACTCGCCCAGCGCGCTCAGAGGGGCTTCTATGGGGCGTATAGGCGTATAATGGGTGGCCCAGAAGCCTTGCAGGGGCAGGCGAAAGAGTTCGCGGGCCTGTTCGAGGCCCGTTATATGGGCATAGCAGGCGGCAAGCGGAAAATTACCGCCGGAAAGCTGTGCAAGCAGGGCGAGCCGTCGCCAAGGGGAATTCTGGGGGCGCGCGCCGGCAAATTTCCAGTTGAGGTCGTGGGGTTGTTCAAGGCCGTATTTGGCAGCCAGAAAGGTGTAATTCTGACGCAAACGGTTGAAATACTGGGCCTCGGGACTCTCGGCATCGGGTTGTGGGTGTGTCAGACCGGCCTGGCCGAATATAAAGGCCTCGAGCATAGGAATATCGTCGGAGTGGCGGCGCAGGAAATTGAACGGCACCGAGGAGGCCATGCGTTCCATGGGTTCGCTATTGGTCGAGAAACCCAAAGCGCGCGCCAGGATGATGAATGCTGTGGCTCCCCAGTCCTTGTCGTGGCTGCGATAGATGGCTGTGGCGCGTTCCGATTTGGAATATAAACGCTCGTGGGCCAGCGCGGTAATCCAGTCGGTGAGGTAAATCGAGGGCAGATGACGCAAAAACTCGGCGCAGGGCAGATCGCTGCCGTTGCGGTTCATCATCTGCTCATAGAGCTGCTGCATTTGTGGATTTACGGTGAGCAGCACCGTGGGAATCTCGCTGCCGGTGGTGCGCTGTATCTTGCGATCGTTGACATTCACCACGTGCAGAATCACGGAATCGTAGGCGGGATCGGTGTGGTGACCGTGGCGGTGCCAGTCGGAGGCTCGTATGTGTATCTCGACGTTTCCGGCCAGGGTGTTTCCGTCCAGCCTGATTTTGGCGTTGAAGAAATCAGGCCCTGAGGCGTGGTTGGGCAAGCCGGGGTCGAGGATTTCAACGGTGCGGCCGTCGGTGAGGTGCATTACAGTCTGAGGCCACAGGCGGTGCAGCCACACGAAATGCAGAAATTCCTCCTTCATCGCCGCGGGGTTTTGTTGTCACACAAGCTTGCTGAAGCCGGCCGGGAGCGGACAGGTGAAGTTCATATCCTTGCGAGTCACGGGGTGGATAAATCGCAGTGTCATGGCGTGCAGGGCCAGGCGTCCGATGGGCGAAACGTCGGCACCATAGCGGCGGTCGCCCACAATGGGGTGTCCCATCTCGGCCATGTGCACTCGAATCTGATTTTTACGACCTGTCTCAAGTTGCAGCTCCATCATGGCATATCCGCCGCGGGTGCGCACAGTGCGGTAGCGAGTGATTGCGGGTTTGCCCTCGGCGGGGTCGTCGGTCGAAAATACCTGATGGGCCGAGTTTTCAGCCAGATAGCTCTGGATGGTGCCCTCGGCGGGGTCGGGGCGTCCCTGCACAATGGCCACATACTTGCGTTCGAGCACCATATTATTCCAATTGTGCTGCATGGCTTCCTTGGCCTTGACGTTTTTGGCAAACATCATCAGGCCGGAGGTCTGCTGGTCGAGACGGTGAACAATGAAAATCTTGTTGCGGGGGTCGATGCGCTTTACGTATTCACGCAGCAGCCAGTAGGCTGTGCCTTCGCTTTTCTTGTCGGTGCCCATCGAGAGCAATCCGTAGCCCTTGTTCACCACGATTATATCATCGTCTTCATACACGATGTGCAGGCGTGGATTGCGGAATGTCTGAAACTCGCGCGAGGTGTTGACGCGCACGACATCGCCGGGGGCAATGGGTTGGTCCCACTGGCGTGTGACGGTGCTTCCCACCATCACCTGATTGTGTTTCAGAAAATCCTTTACGGTGGTGCGTTTGCGGTCGGGCATCGCGGTGAGCAGGAAGTTGAGCAGCTTATCGGGCTCCTTGACCTCGAAAGACAGGATAATATCGGGAGTGAAACGGCGGCGTTCTGCGCCGGGTTTGGTTGAGCGTGGCTGTGGCATCACTTCTTGGCTTTACGGGTTGATGTGCGTCGGGATGTGCGCGCGGGCTGAGCTTCAATAATTTCCTTGGCCTGCTCCAGGGTGAGTTCGGCCGGCTCTGTCACGGTCTTGGGGAGCTTGTAATTCTTGCCTTTATAGGCTATATACACACCGTAAGGGCCATTGAGAATCTGCAGGTCGGGGTCTTCGTCAAAGGTTTTGACTATGCGTCCGGCCTCGGCGCTGCGGCGCTCCTTAATGAGGGCTATGGCTTGGTCGAGGGTAAGTTCGGCGGGGGTGATTTCTTTCGGAATGGAAACGAATTTGGAATTGTGGCGCACGTATGGCCCGAAGCGACCTATGGCTACCTCGACGTCCTTATCTTCAAATGTGCCCAGGATACGGGGGAACTCAAAGAGTTTCAGGGCCTCCTCAAGGGTTATGGTTGACATCGACTGGCCTTTGAGCAGGGATGCGAAACGCGGTTTTTGCTCATCTGAGGCCACACCGATCTGCACCAGGGGGCCGAAGCGTCCGATCTTGACAGATACGGGCTTGCCTTCGGGGTCGGTGCCCAGCAGACGTTCGCCGGTCTTTTGCTCCAGGCGTGTGTCCATAGCTTCCTTGACCTGGGGGTGGAAGCGATCGTAGAAAGCACGCATTTCGCTGTTCCACTGCATTTTGCCTTCGGCGATGTCGTCGAAACGCTCCTCGGCGTTGGCCGTGAAGTTATAGTCCAGGATTTCGGGGAAGTATTGAGTGAGGAAGTCGTTGACCACCACGCCTATATCGGTGGGGATGAGCTTGCCTTTGTTGGAGCCGATTGTCTCGGTGCGTGTTTCGGTGGCGATCTGATCGCCGGGTTCGAGGTGAAGCACGGTGTAGGGGCGTGGTGTGCCCTCGTTTTCACCGCGTTCGATATATTCGCGGTTCTGGATGGTTGAGATAGTGGGGGCGTAGGTCGAGGGTCGGCCGATGCCTAATTCTTCCATTTTCTTAACCAGCGACGCTTCGGTATATCGCGGGGGCTGCTGGGTGAAACGCTCGGTGGCGGTCATTTCCGAAACGGTGAGGGGCATTCCGACGGCCAGATGAGGCAGGATGGTCATACCGGCCGGTGCTTCGCCTTCCTCGTCGCGTCCCTCGGCATACACCTTCAGGAAGCCGTCGAATATCACAACCTCGCCGGTGGCGGTGAAGCGTTCTGGAGCGTTGGGCGAAGTGATTTCGGCGGTGGTTTTTTCAAATTCCGCATCAGCCATCTGTGAGGCGATGGCACGCTGGCGAATCAGGGTATAAAGCCGACGTTCGCGGTCGTTGCAATCGGCGGGGGTGGTCACTGTCACATCGGTGGGTCGGATGGCCTCGTGTGCTTCCTGCGCGCCCTTGCTCTGGGTGTGATATTGGCGCAGGTTCAGATAGCTTGCGCCCATAGTGTTGACAATCTCGTCGGAGATGGCTTTGACGGCATCGTCGGATAGATTGAGTGAGTCGGTACGCATATATGTGATATGACCGGCCTCATAAAGTTTCTGAGCCAGCATCATGGTTTGCGACACCGAGAAACCCAGCTTGCGGGCGGCTTCCTGCTGCAGGGTGGAGGTGGTGAAAGGCGGAGCGGGCGATTTGCGCAGGGGTTTGGTGGCAATGTCTGTCACGGTAAACTGCGCGGCACCGCAATCGGTAAGCAGCTTGCGGGCATCCTGCTCCGAGGGCAGACGATGTGAGTATTCGCCGCGGAATGTGTCGCCGTCCGGGGTGGCAAAGGTGGTATTTACACGGAAATATGGCTCGGAAACAAAGGCTGCAATCTCGCGCTCGCGCTCCACGATGAGGCGCACGGCCACGCTCTGCACACGCCCGGCGCTGAGCGATGGCATCACCTTGCGCCAGAGCACGGGCGATACTTCAAATCCCACGATGCGGTCAAGCACACGGCGGGCCTGCTGTGCATCCACGCGGTTGAGGTCAATGGTGCGCGGATTTTCCAAAGCCTTGAGAATGGCTTTCTTAGTGATTTCGTGGAATACGATACGGCGTGTGGTGGCAATATCAAGGCCGAGCACCTCGGCAAGATGCCAGGCTATGGCTTCTCCCTCGCGGTCTTCATCGGAAGCGAGCCACACGGTCTGGGCTTCAGAGGCGGCTTTGCGCAAGGCTGCCACAACATCTTCCTTATCGGCGGGAATCTCGTAAATAGGAGCGAAATCATTGTCGACATCAATACTGAAACTCTTGGGTTTCAGGTCTCGGATATGTCCGTAGCTCGACATCACCTTATAATCGGATCCGAGGAATTTTTCAATTGTTTTGGCCTTGGCAGGCGACTCTACTATAACGAGATTCTTGACCATAGTTTATTCCGTAAAAATACTTAAGCGCACAAAAGTACAAAAAAAAATCGAGTGGCATATAAAAAAACGCTCACTATATATAAAATGTTGAAATATCGCGTATGTTCAGCGAAATGGGCGAATAGGCTTCGGAGTCGTATATTACAGTAGAGCCGGTTACGTTGGGAAGAATCCCACTTACTTTCTTCATATTGTCGAGATAGCCGGAGCGCAGGGTAGCACCAGCCTTTACCTCATAAAGATGCAGACCTCCATTTTCTTCAGAAACCACGTCAACTTCAAGCCCGGTGGTATCCCGATAGAAGAACAGTCTGGGGTCTTTGCCTTGGTTGTAGCTTCTTTTGAGCAGTTCGCAAATCGCAAGATTTTCAAACAGAGAGCCGCGCATCTGATGATTTTTGAGGATGTCCCCACTATTTATGCCTAAAAGAAAACATGCCAGACCTGTGTCGTAGAAATAAATCTTAGGCATTTTAGTCAACTGCTTGCTGACGTTCTTATAATAGGGCATCAGAGGGAAAGCAATGTAGGAGGTCATCAGGATCGACATCCATTCCTTGACTGTGACAGAGGAGACACCTACCTCGCGAGCAATAGCCGAGGCATTGAATTCAGAGCCGATTCGGGCGGCTAACAGTCGGATAAAAGTGTCGAACGCCATCAGATTCTTGATTTTCAATAAATCCCTAAGATCGCGTTCCACATAGGTGTTATAGTAACTTCGGTAATATAATTCCACCGGAGCGTGTTCAGCGATTATACGTGGATAGAGTCCGTTGACAATTATGCTGTCGGTGCTTTCTTGAGCTACTAAATTCTTTATCTCTATAAGGGAAAACGGAAGTAAGGTGAATATCGCAGCTCTTCCTGCCAATGACTGCGACCTCGTTCGTAGTAAAGAAAAATTACTGCTTCCGGTGAGAATGTATTTTCGGCTTTTATATTCATCAACTCTCACCTGAACCATCGACAAAATCTCCGGCACATTCTGCACCTCATCAATAATTACCTTATCGCCTAATGAATCAAGAAAACCGGCAGGATTCCGCATAGCTTCAGTTCTTAAGGTTATATCTTCAAGATTGACGTAGGTATAACCGTGGAACAGATGCCTACACAGAGTGCTTTTGCCTGATTGTCTGGGGCCTGTAAGCAATATTACAGGAAAATATTTGTGTGCTTCCATTATATCGGGAGACACAATTCTATCTATATACTCGCTCATATTTCCATTTAATTTAAGTAGCAGTTTTTATTTTTTAAAGTAACACTTTGAATAATTTAAAGTAGTACTTAAACACATTGGCGGGGTATAAAAAATTGAGGATAAATCCTCTATTGGCAGTGTGTTCAAAGTTCAAAATCGTGTTACCATTACGGTGTTTATTTGTTTTTCGTCCGAATTTCAGGTTTCCCGAGATGATATATACAAATTAATACCGTTGTTAGCGATACCCGAAACTCAACATGCGCAAATTTACAAAAAAATATTGATATATGAATAAGTTTTCTTTCGGTATTGGATTTTTTGGTGTCGGGTGAGCGGGGTCGGGTAGAAGTAATCAGGGCCGCGTTTCACAACGCAGCCCTGACGAGATTTCCTTAACTTTTTGGGGTTTTCCTAATGCTTTCTATTGTGCATTTGCACGTTCTTGCACTGCAAAGGTAGCAAGAAATTTTTAAAAAGAATTTACCCCCCCCGTTAAATTTTGTTAACGAATGTATATTATTCGTTAACTGTCTCACTTTCAGATACACCCGTGCTTTATGGCGACCTTTCCACAGGTTTTCTTGCAGAGGGCAACCCGCGGCTAAGCACCGGTCGTGACGCACTTAAACTACAGCATCCCCGAAAACAAGCTATTATTTGCAATTTCTTGGATTTTATTTGGCAAAAAGTTTGCGGCACGGAATTTTATTTGTACATTTGCAACCAATTAAAACCAATCAACGGCACAATACCGTTTCATTTCTAATCTGCTTATGACTAAATTTCTACTCTCTGCCTTTGCGCTTTCTTTTGTGCTGTCGGCTCAAGCGGTCGACTTCCGCACCCGCACAGCCGCGTTGCACGAGGGCGCACTTACCACCCGCGAAGCTACCAAGGGCGTTAAGACTCCGGCCCTGCGCGCTGCCGCTACATCCCACGAATGGGAATCGGTGGGACTTTGCGCTTATACCGACGACCTGCTTTCGGGCCCCTTCCGCATCTCGCCCTACTCCATGTTTGTGGAGGTTGAGGCCGATAAAGCCAACCCCGGATACTATCGTATCGTTGACCCCTACGGTGCCAACAACCCTTACGACGAAGTGCTTGCCGAACTGCGCACCCATGACGAAGCCCTGCGATATATCTGCATTGATGCCCGCGACGAAAATAATGTGATCATTGAGCCGTCGCCCATCGGTCTGGTTTACTCGGGAAATAGCGAGGAATATTTCGTGGCCTCGCACACCTGGTATGAATCAATCGGAGAGATGTCCTCGACTCAGATCGACGCATACAATATGCGCGGCAAAGTGGTTAACAACATCATAACCTTTGGCGAGGACGCACTGTGGATGAGCACCCCCAATCTGGATAAGACAGAATCGGGCTGGAATACAAACCGCAACGGTGGTTTCCGCCTCACATTGCCCGGCGGTGTGGATTATACCACATCGATTGGCACAAACTCCTGGTGTCCCGATGATTATGGCCGCGTGGTGGTGGCTGTGATGGGTGGCGATGACATCGCATCGGCACGCCTGCAGGTGACACGCGCCGGTGCGCCCGACCCCACCGATGCTGATTTCGCTCAGGCCGAGGTACTCTCCCCCAATCAGGGCTTCTATTTCACCCTGCTTAACGACTCCAAGCCCAACGAACGCTACACCCTGTTTGCCCGCACATATAACGCCGGCGGGGAGCTTGCCGGCCAGGCTCAGCATTATGTATATGCCGCCGACAACACCCAGTGGACCAAAATCAATGCCACAGCTACCTTTACCGACAATATCGTAAGCAATATCTATTCTGACATAGATATGGGCACCTACGAGCTCGCGGTGGAAGCAGACCCCGCCCGCCCGGGCCGTTATCGCCTTGTAGACCCCTACGCGTCTGCGCCTTATAATATGACCACGGCGGATACCCACGGCGTACATTCCCACTATCTGTATCTGGACTGCACCGACCCCGATTGCGTGGTGCTTGAAGAATCGCCCATAGGTATGCTCACCGTAGGCGACGGCGCCATGCGCGTTACCTCTGATGCCGCCCTTATGCTCGCCGAGGGTAAAACAAAAGCCGAAATCAAGGCCGCAGGTGCCGGTGGCGTGATGAAATTCAACAAAGTCACCTTCCCAGTCACAGCCGGCATTTACGCCGGATTCAACACCGAGGGCACCAAACTCTGGCTGGCCAACTACGACACCGACAGCTACGGCAATCAGGTGAAAGGCTCGCTCGAAATCGACCTCCGCGACGCCATAGCAGCATCGGTTAGCTCGGTGGAAACCGACACCGCCGCACCTGCCGAATATTTCAACTTGCAGGGCATCCGCGTGGCTCAGCCCACCGGCGGCATATACATAGTGCGCCGTGGCAGCCGGGTGGCCAAGGAATGTATTGAGTAATAATTTTTTAATTTTTGGATTAGCGGATTATCCCCCTTGGTAAGGATAATCCGCTAATTTTTAAATATTTTAACGTATATTAACAAATGGGGGGGGTAAATCTAATCACTATTTATTACCTTTGCAACCAGTTTTCCATTAAATAATTTCTATGCAAAAATCATTACTTCTTTTAGGCGTTGCCGCAGGTATTCTGCTTGCACCTGCCACAGCAACAGCCAAGGGTCACACACCCTCCAAGGCTCGCCAGGCTCTGACCGCAGCCAATCGTAAAGCCGCTTCTATGAGCGCTGAAACCGTAGCCCGCTTCTATCACCCCGAAA
This sequence comes from uncultured Bacteroides sp., assembly GCA_964531245.1. Lineage (GTDB taxonomy): Bacteria > Bacteroidota > Bacteroidia > Bacteroidales > Muribaculaceae > CAG-873. The sequence goes on from CAZHDH010000083.1 coordinate 8,849, forward strand.
CCGTAGTGTATGAGGACTACGACCGCGAAGAAGGCCAGTGGGTGCATCCCTCAACCGTTAAGTTTACATACAACAAAGCCGGTCAGGTGCTTTCAGAGACTGCCGGTGATGGTATGCTTAAATACACTTACAACGAGGCCGGCATGCTTGTTAAGATTGAATCATACGGAATTATTGATAACGATTACAAGCTCAACAATGTGTATGAATACACATACGACACTGTGGTTAAAGACCTCGTGGTAAAGGAAGTAAGCACATCTTATGATGTTATTACCGGTGAATCCTACGGCTCAAGCGAATATGGTGCGGAAATCACCCGCAATGCCGATGGCAACATCGCCAAAATTCAGGACTATTCCGTATGGGACGGCCAAAAGTATTATGATGATGCGCTGGTGATTGAATACGGTGCCGATAAGAAGGCCGTAAAGATCACCGAAGTAGACAACGACGGAGAAGTTTACACCACACTCACCGACATCGTCTGGGCCACCACCGACGGCCAGATCACTACCTTTGAGTATGACGACTATAACGGCGATATGTACTTCTCTAACAACCGTATCGCTTCCGCTACAATCGACGAAGGCGACCGCTATCCTGAACCTTGCAAATTCACAGCTACTTACGATGGCGACAGCTATCACAGCAAAATGACTACAAAAGACCAGGTGGCTCTGGAAATCGACTTCAAGTGTCTCGAAAAATTTGCCGGTGGCGAAGATTTTGACGAATGTTACAGCTTCGAATGCACTTCGCTCGAAGCATCTTTTGAATTTGACGAAGACACCAACACCTACTTCTGGGAATACACCGACAAGGAGATCCAAGAAAATCACGTAAACCCGTTCGGTATCGTTCTGTACAACAAGCGCATCGAATCTTGCGAATACGCAAACCCTGAATACAACAACGGCGAAGAGTCTGTAGAAGAAGAAAAGGCCGAAGTGACCTACGACGATAACTTCGGTTATCCTCTGAGTGCTATTTTCTACTCCACCTCATACGAAACCGGTGAGCTCGTAATGCGCTCACGCGCCACCTATTCCGACTATGTAAACGTAGACCCCTCCGGCGTTGCCTCTGCCGTAGTTGATTCCGCTGCCGAAGCTGAATACTATAACCTGCAGGGTATGCGCGTTCAGGGTGCCCTCACCCCCGGCCTCTACATCGTCCGCCAGGGCAACACCACCTCCAAGGTGCTCGTAAAATAACATCCACACCCCCAATCATAAAAAAGCTGCGTGAATCACGAGGGCACTGAAAAAGTCCCTAGCTGAGGCATAGACCTATATTTATCGATTCAA
>CAZHDH010000084.1:0-9689 GCA_964531245.1 uncultured Bacteroides sp.
CTGGAACACACCAATTTCCACGATATTAAAATCGGTTCGGTGGTAAACATCGAATTTGACATCCTGGGCAAATACCTGGCTGCATTGCAGCAACTTTAATTCCGATAATACACAGCTATGTTACAAAAAATATCCGACCTCCGCACCGAAATCGCTGCTCTGACAGCCGAAAACCTTGAGCAAGTGGAGGCTCTCCGCATCAAATATCTCTCGAAAAAGGGGCTTGTGCCCGCTCTTATGGCCGATTTCCGCAATGTTCCCGCCGAACAGAAGCGCGAGGTGGGGCAGGCTATCAACGAACTCAAAAACTTCGCCACCGACACCATCAACGCCCTGCGCGACAATCTGACCAACAACACCGACGAAGCCGCCGGCCTCGACCTCACCCGCACCGAGGCTCCCCTGCGCCGCGGCACCCGCCACCCGCTGTCGCTGGTGCGCGAGGAAATCATCGCCATCTTCCGTCGTCTTGGCTTCAATATTGCCGAAGGACCCGAAGTAGAGGACGACTGGCACGTTTTCTCGTCGCTTAACTTCGCCGAGGACCACCCCGCCCGCGATATGCAGGACACCTTCTTCATAGCCCGCAACCCCGAAGTGCTGCTGCGCACACACACATCATCGGTGCAGACCCGCGTGATGGAATCCAACCAGCCGCCTATCCGCATCATCTGCCCCGGCCGCGTGTACCGCAACGAGGCGATTTCGGCCCGCGCCCACTGCTTCTTCCATCAGGTCGAAGCCCTGTATGTGGATAAAAACGTGACATTTGCCGACCTGCTCCAGACCCTCCAATATTTCGCAGCCGAGATGTTTGGCGGCGACACCAAGATACGCCTGCGTCCATCCTACTTCCCCTTCACCGAACCCTCGGCCGAAATGGACATCAGCTGCAACATCTGTGGCGGCAAGGGCTGCTCGTTCTGCAAGGGTACCGGCTGGGTGGAAATCCTGGGCTGCGGTATGGTAGACCCCAATGTGCTAAAAGCCTGCAAGATAGATCCAGAAGTTTACTCCGGCTTCGCATTAGGTATGGGTATCGAACGTATCACCAACCTGAAATATCGTGTGAACGACCTGCGCCTGTTCTCCGAGAACGACGTGCGCTTCCTTGAGGAATTTACCGGAACTCACTGATGAGAACCCCCGAACGCTATCGCGAGGTCATCGCCCGCTTCAAGGAGCGTATGCCGGCACCACGCACCGAGCTGCACTACGACAACCCCTACCAGCTGCTGGTGGCGGTGATCCTCTCGGCTCAGTGCACCGATAAGCGTGTCAACCTCACCACCCCGGCATTTTTCGAGGCGTTCCCTACCCCCGAATCGCTGGCCGCTGCCACCCCCGACCAAGTGTTCGATCTTATCAAGTCGATCTCCTATCCCAACAATAAGACCAAATCACTGCTGGGAATGGCCCGCAAGCTCATGGACGACTATGGCGGTCAGGTACCCGACGACATCGACGCATTGCTCACCCTACCCGGCGTGGGGCGCAAAACAGCCAATGTGATTCTCTCGGTGGTGTTCAACCGCCCGGCTATGGCGGTGGATACACACGTGTTCCGCGTGGCCGAGCGCATCGGACTCACACGCGGCTCGCGCTCGCCCCGCGACACCGAAAAAACACTCACCGACAACATTCCGCCTCAGGATATAGCCACCGCCCACCATTGGCTCATCCTGCACGGGCGCTATGTATGCAAAGCCCGGAAACCCGACTGCGAGGGGTGTTTCCTCACCGACCTCTGCCGCGCCTACCCCAAATTCAAAAAGCAGACCGAAAAGGAAGAAGCCCTGCGCCAAGCCCTGAAATCGCAAAATAAGCCTTCATAAATCCAAACATAGCCGTGGAACAGACATTTCTTACTATAATCGAGGTTCTGGGCACCATCGCATTCGCCATCTCCGGCATACGACTGGCCGCCGCCAAGCAGTTCGACTGGTTCGGCTCCTACGTGGTGGGGCTTGTGACCGCCATAGGCGGGGGCACGCTGCGCGATGTGCTTCTGGACATCCCGGTATTCTGGATGCTATCACCTATGTATCTCAGTGTCACGGGTATATCACTGGCCACTGTCATCATCTTCCAGCGGCTGATGGTGGGCGGCATGCGCACGCTTTTTATCTTCGATGCCATCGGGCTGGCATTGTTTGTGGTGGTGGGAATCGAAAAGACCACCGCCGCGGGCTGGCCCATGTGGGTGGCCTGCGTGATGGGCATTATCACGGGGTCGTTCGGCGGCGTGATACGCGACATCCTGCTCAACGAGGAACCCCTTTTCTTCCGCAAGGATATATACGCCACAGCTTGCCTGGCCGGCGGACTGGCCTACTGGCTGCTGAGCCTGCTGCCCATAGCTCAATGGATTCCACAGATCACCTGCGCCGTTGTTGTTATCGGCCTGCGTATCTGCGCCGTACATTACAATTGGTCGCTCCCCATCCTGCACGTATCCACATCCATAACCGAAAACAAAAGCTAAACACACACAGAAATGATTCCCAAGATTCTGCATTACTGCTGGTTCGGACGCGGTGAAAAACCCGCCGACTTCCTGAAATTCCTCGAAAGCTGGCGCCGCGCTTGTCCCGATTATGAAATCAAGGAATGGAACGAGGATAATTTCGATGTGAATATCAACTCATACTGCCGCGAAGCATATCTTACACGCAATTTCGCACATGTGAGCGACGTATGCCGCGTGTGGGTGCTTCTGACCCACGGTGGGGTGTATCTGGACACCGATGTCGAGGTCTACCGCGATTTTGGTCCGCTGCTGCATCTCGATTCATTTTTGGGCGTGGAAAGCACCCTGGTGGGCACCGGCGTGATGGGTTCGGTGCCCCGCGCCGAATGGCTCAAGGCTTTCATGCAATATTACGACAGCCGCCACTTCCTGTCGTGGTGGGGACACACCGTTCGCACCCCAAACACCAAGATTCTGACTCAACGAGTGCTTCCTAAGGTGGATATAGTGGAACACCCCACGATCCTGCCCCGCCGATTCCTTGCATGCCGCGACTGGGATACCGGCCGTATAAATGTGACCCCGGACACCTTTTCGATGCACTTCTTTGCCGCATCCTGGCGGCGCAAAAAGACCCTGAAACAAAAGATTGCCGCCATCCGGGCCGGTCTGGCTATCAGGTATTTCAAACGCACCACTGCTCCCGACCAAGGAATGTTATGAAAGTATCACTGATAATCTCCACCTACAATCGCCCCGACGCCCTGCGCCTCACCCTGCTGAGCGCTATGGATCAGACCCGGATGCCAGATGAAATAATCGTGGGCGATGACGGATCGGGCGAGCCCACACGTCGCGTTATAGAGGAAATGAAAGCCATCTGCCCCGTGCCTATAATCCACGTGTGGCACGAGGACAACGGATTTCGTTTGGCTATGATGCGCAATAAAAGCGTGGCCGCATCCTCGGGCGACTATATCGTGGAGGTGGATGGCGATGTGATCCTGCATAAGCGCTTCATCGAGGATCATCTGGCCTTTGCCCGCCCGGGATGTTACCTCAAGGGTGGACGTGCCAACCTCGGACCGGCACTCACTGAGCAGATGTGCGCCGAGGGCCGGCTGCGCCCGCTCAAGGCATGGACCCGCGGCTATGAATCCAAGCCTGAAAATGCCCTGCGTCTGCCGGCCATTGCCCGTTGGCTCGCCCCGCGCTATCGCCGCAACCGCGAGAGCGCGTTAGGCTGCAATATGTCGTTCTTCCGCTCAGACTTCTTAGCTGTGAACGGCTACGACGAATTTTACGAAGGCTGGGGCGGCGAGGACGGCGACTTTGGCCGTCGCCTGCAGACCTACGGACTCAAAAAACTGCACCTGAAATTCGCCGGGCTGCTATTTCATCTGTGGCACGAAGATAAATATATGTATAACAAAGAGAAAAACTTTGCCCACAGCGCCCGCCCCGATCAGCCCTTCCGCGCCCCCAAAGGCGTGGATCAATACCTGTGATGATTATTCATACAAATCGTTGAATAGCAAGTATTTGTAGATGTATTGCTAATCAATTTGATATACCGAGCTACGCCGCTGGAAGGACCGGGGGCACACCGTCCAATGGAGCGACGCCACTCCGCGGTGTCAGGCGCGCCGTATGGCCACAACGCGACACCCCCATCCGGTGGCGGACGCAAAATTTTTGCATCCCTTCAAATCATTGTTATTCAGATTGTTATCAATGTGCTTCGAGCCAGGTGTGGCCGGTGCCGGCGGATACTTCGAGGGGGACGCTGCCGTGGTAGGAGTCCATCATCTCACTTATTACCATGGTGCGCAGGGATTCGAGTTCGTCGGGATACACATTGAAAATCAGTTCGTCGTGCACCTGCATAATCATGCGTGAACGCCATCCGCGGGTGCGAATCTCGCGGTCGATGCGTATCATCGCCGTCTTGATAATATCGGCCGCCGAACCTTGCAGTGGCGCGTTGATAGCATTGCGCTCTGCATAGCCACGGAGCATACCGTTACGCGAATTAATATCCGGCAGATAGCGTTTACGCCCGAAAGCTGTGGCAACATATCCGCGCTGACGTGCTTCCTCGATGGCCCGGGTCATATATTCGCTTACATGCGGATATGTGGCCAGATAACCTTCCATGAGTTGTTTTGCCTCGGCTCGGGGTATGCCGAGACGCTCGCTGAGGCCAAAAGCCGAGATGCCGTAAATTATGCCGAAGTTGGCTGTTTTGGCGTTGCGGCGCTGGTCGTCGGTCACCTCCGATTGGTCGATATGATAAATCTTGGCAGCCGTGGCACGATGAATGTCGCTGCCGCTACGGAATGCTTCAATCATATCCTTATCGCCGGAGAAGGAGGCTATAAGTCGCAGTTCGATCTGTGAATAGTCGGCTGACAGAATCACGCAGCCGGGGTCGGCCTCGAATGCCTCGCGAATCTCTCGGCCATCCTCGGTGCGGATGGGTATATTCTGCAAGTTGGGGTTTGTGGACGATATGCGGCCTGTGGCAGTTGCAATCTGATTAAATGTGGTGTGCAACTTATGGGTTTCGGGGTTGATGAGAAGCGGCAGAGCGTCGACGTATGTGGTGAGGAGTTTGCGCAGCCCGCGGATTTCCAGAATCAGGTGCACGATGGGGTGGTCCTTGGCATACTTTTCAAGCACATCCTCGGTGGTGCTCCAAGCACCACGGCGTGTCTTGCGCGCCTTGGGATCGATCTGCATTTTTTCAAAGAGCAGCTTGCCTACCTGTGTGGGCGACGCAACGTTGAACGCTTCGCCGGCCATCTGGTATGCCTGTTGTTCCAGAGATTCGAGGCGCGCTGTGAGCTTGCCGCTGAGCTGAGCCAGTCGTGCCACACTCACACGCACACCCTCCCATTCCATTGATGCAAGCACCTGCACAAAGGGCTGTTCGATTTCGTCGTAAAGCCTACGGAGATCGTCGCGGTCAAGAGCCTCTAAGAGCGGTTGGGCGAGTCTGAGGGCCACGATTGCGCGCTCACCGGCCGAACAGGCGGCATCGGCAATATCGAGCACACGCACCTTTTTGCGCTCTGTGGCGGTGAGGTCATAATCGGCGGTGCGGTGTCCCAGAAAAGCGTATGCCACGGTGGGCATATCGTGCTTCATCTCGGGCGAGAGCAGATAGTGGGCGATGGATGTATCGTCGTAAGGGGCGGTCCACATCACCCCGGCACGACGGAGCACCACCATATCGCGCTTGACATCGTGGCTGGTGAGACGCACTCCGGGAGCGGCAAACAGCGGGCCGAGCAGCGATAACACCTCGGCTCGGGCTTCCCCGGCATCAGGCACGGGTATATAAAAAACCTTACCGTCGGGACGCGCCACAGCCACACCCAACAGCGGGGCACGCATAGCCTCCTCGCCGGGAGCTTCGACGCTCACGCCTAATCGCGGGCATTTGAGGGCATCAGCTATAAGGGCGGCAACATCCGCGGCTGTATCTGCCACTACGGGGGTGAAGGTAATCTGAACGTCGGCCACGGCTTGCGCGGGTATTCCGTGCTCGGCCGGGGTTTCGTCAATGTTATCAAAGAGCGACCCCATAGCGGCCTGAGCCTGCTGTGGCTCAACTGGTTTCGGGGCAGCCTTCGCACCCATCTGTTGCGCCAGAGTTTTGAATTCGAGTTCGGCGAAAATAGCACCTAAGGCCCCAAGATCAGGCTCGGTGCGCACAAATTGGTCGGGTGCCACATCCAGAGGCACATCGGTTTTAATCGTAGCCAGGAATTTCGAGAAACGAATCTGCTCGGCATTAGATTCCACCTTGGTGCGCAATGCGCCTTTCAGACTATCTATGTTATCGAGCAGATTATCCACCGAACCCCATTCACGGATGAGCTTGGCCGCGGTCTTCTCGCCCACACCGGGGCAGCCGGGAATGTTGTCTGAGGCATCGCCCTCCAGAGCCAGGAGGTCGATCACCTGGTCGGGACGCTCCATGCCATACCGCTCACATACCTCTTGCGGCCCGCGCACCTCGAATCCCTGCCCGCGCAGCGCCGGGCGGTACATAAACACTTTGGGAGTAACGAGCTGGCCATAATCCTTGTCGGGGGTCATCATATAGGTAGTGAAACCGTCGCGCTCGGCCATCCGGCTCAGGGTGCCGATAACATCGTCGGCCTCGAAGCCAGGCACCTCGATAGCCGGAATGTGATATGCTTCCAAAATACGGCGGATGTATGGAATAGCCAGAGTGATATCCTCGGGCTGCTTGTCGCGCTGCGCCTTGTATTCGGGATAAGCATCGTGGCGAAATGTGTGTCCGCCCTTTGGATCGAAACACACGGCGATATATCCCGGATTTTCTTTAGCCAGGACATCGCGCAGCGTGTTGCAAAAACCGAATATCGCCGAGGTGTTGAAGCCCTTGGAGGTGACACGTGGCGAATTAATCAGCGCATAATACGCACGATAAATGAGCGCGTATGCGTCAAGCAAAAACAGTTTCTTTTCTTCCATACGCAAAGGTAACAATTTTTTTTGAATCACACCGCGCAAAATCAGAACTTAGGCAACTCATCCTCCTTCAGATAGCGCGAAGTCTTATCTACAAGCCATCTCCCGGCAGCCCGCGCCCACGGCTGCTGGTTGCAAGCCGCCTCGTTTTCTAAAATAGACACCCCCTGCCAGAAACATACCACTGCCCCGGCGAGCTTGGTCAAATGCACCCACTCGCCGGCCACAGCACTCTCGACCAACGCCGCCACCGCCAGCAGAGCATAAATCTTGATTAACGTGCGCACGGCGCGCCCAAACCGTGCCGACGAGAATTTCAGTTGCTGCCGCTTGGAAGGCTCCCTGTCGGCCAGCCTCGCCGCCAGCCGTCGCGCACTCCAAACATCAGCCATCACCATCGCCGTGCAAGCCGCCCCCACCGGCAGCGCAGGCCCCCACACACTCCATGCCCAACCGCCCACAGCCGCCCCCGCAGCTTTCACCCACACAGGCATACATTCATTCAGATTAATAGCTTCCATAACTTTTTTTGATGCAAAGATACAACACGGCGCATGGCACCGCGCAACAAATTACCCGAATGTGCAGGAAAAGGGTCAAAAGTTGGGGTAGAAGGACCTGGGAGACGATACAAGCGAGTGCGCACCGGGAGCGATGCCGCTCCGCGGTATCGGACGCACGCCGGATGGGGCAGACAGCGTCCCACTTCCTAAATATAACACACTGAAACACAGATTATTGTAGGGACGCACGGCTCCGTGCGTCCAATCGCCGGATGGACAATCCGCGAACCCCATCCGGCGCGCACTTGACACCGCGGAGCGTTCTAGCGGTCGGAAGACTATGTTGGCAGTCTGAACAGTGATATTTTTGCTTAATTCTACTTGAAATTTCAAACAAAACTAACGCATTAAACCAGCACTTTTATGCCCTTAATAGTGGCTTTTTCGTCTTCCGACCGCTAGAACGCGGAGCGATGCCGCTCCACTGGACGATCAACCCCATCCGGACGCGGACGCAAAAATTTTTGCATCCCTACAAATCATTATTAATCAATGCTTTGCGTTGAGATGCATGCCGTACAGCCCCCGGTGGATCAACACCTTAATAAAAAGCAACCGGCCGGGGCGTGAATCGCTCCGGCCGGGATATTTGTGTGGGTGGAGATTATTGTGCGTAAACTACTTCAACGGCGGTGAGGCCTACGGTGCCGGCATCGGTGTCGCTGATGGTGAGCGAGGTGGTGTTGGCATCGGAAGCTGTCCATACGTTGTCGGCAAACGTACCGCTTGAGAAGCTGCAAGCGGCCAGGGCGGTCTTGTGAGCCGCGGTCTGGGTGGTGAATTTGACGCTTACGATATGGTAACCGGCTGCTACGGCAATGGTGGTAGTAGTTTTCTTGTAGAAACGATAGCTCCACGCGCCGCTGCTCTGGTGATAGAGACGGGCGCCGGTGCCGTCGCCGGTGTTTACGATAGATGCCTGACCTGAGAAGAAGGTAACATCTTTCACTTCGATTTTAGTATTACCGGTGGTGCCGTCGGCCACTTCATCGCTGAGGCTGAAGGAACCCTGCAGGGTGGTAGGATCACCGAAGTTGAAGGTGCCGTCACCGGTTGTGCCTGCCGGAGGTGTCACGGGGTCGGTAGGAGTGGTGGGCTGGTCGGGCTGGTCGGGCTGGTCGGGCTGGTCGGGCTGTGTGGGAGTGGTGGGTGTGCCGCCCTCAACGGTGATGGCACCATCGGCTGTGAGCACCAGGTCGCGGATTTCCCAGGTGTCGGCACCCGAAGCTGATGAGCCATATTTGAAGGCTACCTGCACCTTTTTGCCTGCGAATGCGCTCAGGTCAATCGAGCCGGAAGATGCGAAAGTCCACGCACCGGCTGCGGGCCAGGTGGGTATGCTGAGTTTCACCCAGGTGGTGCTACCGGCCTCGCGGGCATAGAAGCCGCAGAGGTCGGTAAGGGTTGTCTGGAATTTGGCAGCATGGCTGAATTCGGCACTTGCGGTTGTGGAAGTGCTTAGGTCGATTACGGGCGAGATCGCATAGCTTTCGGCAGCTGAGGCAGAATTGTTCACAAAGGCAGAACCGTTGAGATAATATGCCGAATTATACTCGGCCCAGCGCCATACAGAGGTGAGACCCGAGGGAATGGTTACATTATCGAATGTCCAGCCATCGGCACCGGCAGCGTCATTCTGACCCAGAAGGGTTACGCTATTGCCGGCTGCGGGAGGAGTAACGGGAGTATCGGGAGCCTCGCCGTCGAGCTTGTATTCCGAGGTATTCTTGATACCGGGCAGTGTGTTATATTTCATAACATCACCCTTGACGGCCACGCTCATACCCAATACGCCGGGATTATCCACGAGGTTGAGGGCATTGCGGGGATCGGTTTGAGCCACAAGCTGCACGCATACACATTGTGCGGTGTTGGTAGTGGTGGCATTGTCGCTGATGAGGATATTGGCGCGCTGTGTGCCACCGGCTTCAAAGTGGCCGGCATAATCCTGATAGTAGCCTACGATATAGCCCTTGACCCAGATACCGGATTCAACGGCGGCATCGGTGCTGGTGGGAGCCATAGCGATCACCTGAGCGCAGTTATAGGGGGCCTCTGCGGTGCCGTCGCCCTCGGTTGAGGGAGCTTCAAAGCCTTCGATTTCGAAATTGTCGGCAGAACCGTTATTGTCGGTCAGACCGTATGTGCCC
>CAZHDH010000085.1:0-9536 GCA_964531245.1 uncultured Bacteroides sp.
AATACCCTCACTGTAGAAGTGCCTGAAACATACGCTCTCGAAAAACTCGAGTTCACCTCCAAATCAAAAGTCAGCGCAAATTGGAGCGAAGGCTCTTGCACCGACAATGTATGGACCCCCGAAGCAGGCAAATCCACCAACTCTGTAACATTCAGCACCAAGGCTAACATCTATACCCTTAAGGTTACTTATAAGAGCACCAGCGGTGTAGCTGATGCTGCTGTGGATGCGGATGCAGCTGTTGAATACTACAACCTCCAGGGTGTACGCATCCAGGGCGATCTCACCCCCGGTCTCTACATCCGTCGTCAGGGCACCAGCACCTCAAAAGTTATCATCCGATAACCTCTTGATATAAAACATTTCGGACGGACCGCGCCCCGCGCGGTCCGTCCTTTTTTTACTGTCATAATATCGGTATAAATCTATGGCTTCAGCGGACCAAAAACGTGAAAATTGCATAGAAATCGCTGTGGGCGTTGCAAATATGGCTTTTTTTTTGTACCTTTGTGCGTTTTAAGCAAGAAAAATACACACATATAATATATATAATGAATCCAATCAAAAAAACCATCACGCTTGCAGACGGTCGCACTATCACCCTCGAGACCGGGAAACTTGCTAAGCAAGCCGATGGAGCGGTAGAATTACGCATGGGCAACACCATGCTCCTGGCTACGGTCGTTTCGGCCAAAGAAGCCGGCGAAGGTGTCGACTTCATGCCCCTGACAGTTGAGTACAAAGAAAAATTCTCATCGGCCGGTCGTTTCCCCGGCGGTTTCCTTAAGCGCGAAGGTCGCGCCAGCGATTACGAAATCCTTACTTCTCGTCTGGTTGACCGCGTTCTGCGCCCCCTTTTCCCCGACAATTACCACGCTGACACTTTTGTCAACATCACCATGTACTCTGCCGACGGCGAGGAAATGCCTGATGCTCTGGCCGGCCTGGCTGCTTCGGCCGCCATCGCTGTCAGCGATATCCCCTTCAACGGTCCCATATCCGAGGTACGTGTAGCTCGTGTCAACGGTGAGTTTGTGATCAACCCCACATTCGCACAGCTCGAAAAAGCCGATATGGAACTCATGGTAGGCGCTACCTACGACAACATCATGATGGTGGAAGGCGAGATGAGCGAAGTAAGCGAAGCCGACCTCCTCGCAGCCCTCAAAGCCGCTCACGAGGCCATCAAGGAGCAGTGCAAAGTGCAGCTCGAACTGGCCGAGGCTGCCGGCGCCACCGTTAAACGCGAATACTGCCACGAAGTGAACGACGAAGCCCTGCGTCAGGACGTTCACGACAAATGCTACGATAAAGCTTACGCCGTGGCCAAAACCGGCTCGGCCGACAAACACTGGCGCATCCAGGCCTTCGACGCCATCTGCCAGGAATACATTGACTCGCTCCCCGAAGAGGAACGCGACGAAAAAGCACCCCTGGTTAAACGCTACTACCACGACGTGGAAAAAGAAGCTATGCGCCGCTGCGTGCTCGACGAAGGCATCCGTCTCGATGGCCGTAAGACCGTAGACATCCGCCCCATCTGGTGCGAAACAGACTATATCCCCGGCCCTCACGGTTCGGCCGTATTCACCCGTGGTGAGACACAGTCGCTCGCTACCGTAACCCTCGGCACCAAGCTCGACGAAAAAATCCTTGACGAGGTGCTCATGCAGGGTCGCGAACGCTTCCTGCTTCACTATAACTTCCCCCCCTTCAGCACCGGCGAAGCACGCCCCCAGCGCGGCGTAGGCCGTCGTGAAATTGGTCACGGCAACCTGGCCCACCGCGCCCTCAAGAGCATGTTCCCCGACAACTTCCCCTACGTATGCCGCATTGTCAGCGACATCCTGGAATCAAACGGTTCGTCATCGATGGCCACCGTTTGTGCCGGCACCCTGGCCCTGCTCGACGCCGGCGTGAAGATGAAGAAACCCGTGGCCGGTATCGCTATGGGTCTGATCAGCGACGGTAACAAATACGCCATCCTCAGCGACATCCTCGGCGACGAAGACCACCTGGGCGATATGGACTTCAAGGTTACAGGCACACGCGACGGTATCACCGCCACCCAGATGGACATCAAGTGTGATGGTCTGAGCTACGAAATCCTCGAAAAGGCTCTGATGCAGGCCCGCGACGGCCGTATCCACATCCTTGGCAAGATTAACGAAACCATCCCCGCTCCCCGCGAAGACTACAAACCCCACGTGCCCCGCATCGTCACCATGCTCATCCCCAAAGAGCTTATCGGTGCTGTCATCGGCCCCGGCGGTAAGGTTATCCAGGGCATTCAGGAGGCCTCGGGTGCCACTGTATCTATCGACGAAATCCCCGAAGGCGGATACATCGAAGTAGCTGCTCCCGACAAAGCATCTATCGACAAAGCCCTTGAAATGATCAACGCTATTGTCGAACTCCCCGAAGAGGGCAAGACCTACAAAGGCACAGTGCGCTCCATTATGGATTTCGGTGCATTCGTTGAATTTATGCCCAACCGCGACGGCCTGCTCCACATCTCGGAAATCTCCTGGGAACGCCTTGAAGACATGGCCGCTTCAGGCCTCAAGGAAGGCGACGAAGTCACCGTCAAACTCATTGAAGTGGACAAAAAGACCGGCAAATTCCGCCTGTCGATGCGTGCCCTGCTCGAAAAGCCCGAAGGCTATGTAGAGCCCCAGCGCCGCGAACGTCCCCAGCGCCGCGAAGGTGCCCCCAACCGCGACGGTGGACATCGCGAAGGCCGCGACCGCGGTCCCCGTTCACCCCGCCGCCCCCGCGAATAATCTATCCCTCTGACACATAGCAAACGGTGCGCCCGCAACGGCGCACCGTTTGCTTTTTCCGAAGGCCATTATATGACTTATAAGACTTATAAGATTTATATGACTTATAAGTCTTATCTTTTTTCATTCCGAGTTACTTCTAATTGCCTAATTTTTATTAACTTTGCAGTCCCAACTTATTAAACCAGTCATTAATGGCAGATATACGGATAGCCGGAGTAATGCGTGCCGGGGTGTTTTCGCCCAATCATATAGGCAACGATGCGGCAATCTTTAATTTGGTGACCGACCAGCTGCGCAAACGCGGCTGCGAGGTGAACGTTTACACCGAGGAGCAGATCGTGGCCTCCGGCGGTGTCGACGAGCCGTATATCTTCAATATGTGTCGCGACGAGCGTTCGCTTGAAGTGCTGGCCAGAATGGAGGATGAAGGCAAGCTGGTGGTCAACTCGGCTTACGGTATCCGCAACTGTGTGCGCGACCGCATGACCCGCATCCTCACGGCTATAGGCACCCCAATTCCCGAATCGTTTATCGTAGAGACAGACCAGGCCGTCAAAGCCACCCTGACCAAGGCAGGTGTGGCCGGTTGCTGGATCAAGGGCGGCAATGTGCACACCCGTCACCGCGAGGATGTGGCATACGCCCGACACCCCCAGGAAGCCCAGGAATTATTGCAGGAATTTTTTATGCGCGGCCTCAAGACAGCTGTTATCAACCGCCACATCGAGGGCGAACAGATTAAATTCTACAGCATCGCGGGTAGCAAATTCTTCCACTGGTTTTATGCTTTCAACGGCGGACATTCACGCGTGGGGCTGAGCCTGCTCAACCCCGACGACAATCAGCGCGCGACATTTGATGCCGACGCCTTCCAGCGGGTGTGCAACCGCACCGCCGAGGCTCTGGGAATCACCATTTATGGCGGCGATGCCGTGGTGTCGCCCGAGGGTAAGGTGACTATCATTGATTTTGACGACTGGCCATCGTTTGCCCCCTGCCGCCGTGAAGCCGCCCCGGTGATAGCGCGCACTATTATGACAATGATCAAAAACCGACAGCAATGATGAAAGCACGTGCCTCTAAATTAGCCGATAAGGTGATGAACGGCAATGGTTTCTTCACCTTCCTGCGCTCGAGCGTGTCCTCCCAGATAGCTTCATGGGTGGATATGGGCACCCGTATGATTTTCTTCTCGCTGGTATTCGCTTCGATGAACGAATTTTATCGTTCCAACCTCTCGGTGGCCATAGGTGCTTTTGTCGGCGGTATAATAAATTGCACCATCAACTATCGGTTTACTTTCCACGCCTCGGGCCAGAGCGTCAAGGCCGTGGCCGTCAAATACCTTTTGATATGGACAGGCTCGCTGATGCTGAATATGTACGGCACCACATTTACCGCCCGATTGCTTGACAAATGGACGTGGCTGCACAACTTAGGCTTCACCTCCGACGCTATTTTCGCCGCCGCCACACTTCTCGTTTCGCTCATCGTATCCCTGGCATGGAATTTCGCCCTCCAGAGATCTTTTGTATATCGCCCCTCGAAATTCGACCGCTACGCGATAGATTTCGTCAACCTTTTTATCAGAAAATCAGAAAGATGAACACTCCTCCCAAAAAAAGTACATTCAATATCCTGCGCGATGCCCTGCAACAAGGTATCTATAAGGTAATCAATCCATTTGTGCGTCTGCTTATCCGCATGGGTGTTACCCCTAACGTGGTGTCCACGATAGGAATGCTGGGCAATCTGGCCGCTACGGTGCTCTTTGCCGTGGCCGGTATCAAAGCATTGGAGGATGGCGCCGGCCACTGGGATCTGATAGGCATCGCCGGTGTGGTGATCATCGCTTTTTCGCTTTTCGATATGCTCGACGGCCAGGTGGCGCGTCTGGGCGGTATGGCCAGCAAATTCGGTGCTTTCTATGATTCGGTGCTCGACCGTTACAGCGAGCTGCTCACCCTGGGCGGCATCGCCTACTATATGATATGCATAGGCCAGCAGGCTTGGGCACTGGTGACATTCCTTGCGCTGGTCGGTTCCATAATGGTGAGCTATGCCCGTGCGCGCGCCGAGGGTCTGGGTGCCGAATGTAAAGTGGGATTCATGCAACGCCCCGAGCGCGTTGTGGTTACGGCCATCGCCGCCATCGCCGCCGGTATCACCGGTGCGTCGGGAGCAGTTGAAGGCGCTGTGCTCATTATCGGTGTGGCTATGGCTATCATAGCACTGTTTGCCAATCTCACCGCCTTTGCCCGCATATCGCATACCAAGAAAGAATTAGATGTAAAATGACAACGGATATGGTCGGAAAAGCACGCCGTATGCCCACCGCACGCGAGACATCGGTCATGCTCATAAGCCTCGCTGTGTGGCTCGGAGTCACGGCATTGTGCATCGGCTTCCGCCCGGAGCATATCGTTCTGGCCGTGTTGCTTGCGGCACTATTTATCGCCACTCCCCTCACACGTCGCACGGTTGTGGCTCTGATACCCTTTGCATTGTTCGGCATAAGCTACGACTGGATGAACATCCTGCCCAATTATGAGGTGAACCCCGTGGATATTCAGGGGCTATACGAAGCGGAAAAGGGATGGTTCGGCATCACCGTGGGCGAGGCTATGCGCCTCACCCCTAACGAATTTTTTGCGCTCCACCACGCTCCATGGGCCGATATTCTGGCCGGATTTTTCTATCTGTGCTGGGTGCCGGTGCCCATCATCTTCGGGTTGTATCTGTTCTTTTCCGGCAACGAGAAGGGTTATCTGCATTTCGCGCTGGTGTTCCTGCTGGTCAACCTTCTGGGATTTGCCGGCTATTACATACACCCGGCGGCTCCGCCCTGGTATGTGGCATCGCACGGCTTCGACTTTATGCCCGGCACCCCGGGCGAAGTAGCAGGCCTGGGACGCTTCGACCAGCTCACCGGGCTGGGTATATTCCACGGCCTCTATGCCCGCAATGCCAATGTATTTGCCGCCGTCCCCTCGCTGCATTCGGCCTATATGCTGGTGGCATTCATATATAGCGTGCGGCTCCATTGCCCGCTGTGGATCAAAATAGCCTGCGGTGTGATATGCGCCGGTATATGGTGGACGGCCGTATATAGTTCTCATCACTATATAATTGACGTGCTCTGCGGCATAGGGGTAACTTTGCTTGGCTACGTGGTGTTTGAGTATGTGCTTATGCGCATCCCGGCCTTCAGCCGCTTTATTTCACGCTACGCCGCTTATATTAAACCCTGAACTGATGTTTGTAGATCTGAAACGCCAATACCGCGCATCGCTCAAGTCAATGGATACCGAGGAGCGTATCGACTTGTATTTCTACCGGCCGATCGGATTTGCGTGGGCCTATCTGTTCCGCAAGCTCGGAGTGCGGCCCAATGCCATCACCATAGCGTCGATATTCATAGGCGTGGCCGGGGGCATCTGTTTCTATTTCAACGAAACGTGGATCAACCTCATCGGTATCCTTCTGATTATATGGGCCAACAGCTTTGATAGTGCCGACGGGCAGCTGGCCCGCCTCACCAACGATTATTCGCGCCTGGGCCGCATCCTCGACGGCCTGAGCAGCGAGCTGTGGTTTGTGGCCATATATATAGCCATCTGCTTGCACGAAAATTCATTTTCAGCGTGGTTTGGCGCGCATCCGTGGGTTATATGGTGTCTGGGTTCGGTGGCGGGCATTTGCCACGCTCAGCAGGCTCGTATGGCTGATTATTACCGACAGTTTCACCTGCTGTGTGTGCGTGGCAAGAATAATACCGAGCTTGAAAATTCCGAGGAGCTGCGCGAGGCGCTTGAAAAACTATCGTGGCGCAAAGATTTCGTGCGCAAACTGGTGCAGACCTGCTATTACAATTACACCCTGAGTCAGGAATCGGCCACGCGCAACCTGCAGACTCTGCGTCACGAGATGCGACGCCACTGGCCCGACGGCAGTCTGCCCCCCGCGCTGAGCCGAGCCATACGTATGGAATCGCTGCCGTTGATGAAATACACCAATATCTTATCGTTCAACTGGCGCGCAATCACCTTGTTTATAACGGTGCTTATCGACCAACCCTGGCTTTATTTTGTGTTTGAGATCGTTGTGCTCAACACCATTCTGATTTATATGTGTCGCCGACACGAAAAATTCTGCCGACACTTCGCCATCCAGATACGCGAAGGAAAATATTGAACCAATGAATACTAAAAAGCACATTATCACAACAACTGACAACAACGAATTTCCCATTGACTCGTGGGTGCGCTTCAGCATCGGCGACCGCGAGTATATAGGCCGCGCCCTGTGCCTGGAACGCGCCCTGGTGGTAGCCACAATTGACACCGCCGGCCAAAGCGTGACATTCTCGTGGCCCTTCATCTGCAGCAACCTCACTTCCCCGCTCGAGGTGATAAAGTAAGAGCCGAGTAAGCAATAGGGAACCCATCCATAGTAAGATATGGTAATATATTGATTACCAACGAATTGTAGGAACTTCAGGCTGAAGTCCGCTGCCGGATGGGTTGTGACGCGGTGTGCCATCCGGCAGGGGACGCAAAGGTTTTTGCGTCCCTACTGGCTTGGTAATCAATGAATTGGCGGCTTACAGGTATTTGTCGCCGAAGTTTACTTTGGCGTCGTTCACCATTTGTTTGATGCGCTGTTCCTCGGCTTTGGGGCAGATGAGGAGCACGTCGCCGGCGTCGGCTATGATATAGTCTGAGAGGGAATCTACCACTACGAGTTTATCGTCGCGCACGGCAAAGATATTGCCGTGGGAATTGTAGGCCAGCACGCGGCAATTCTGGGTCACGTTGGCATCCTTATTCTTGGGCGACATATCGTATAGCGAGCTCCAGGTGCCGAGGTCGTTCCAACCGAAGTTAACGGTTTCGACATACACGTTGGATGCGCGTTCCATCACGGCGTAGTCGATCGAGATGCTCACGCAGCCGGGGAATACGCGATTGATGAAGTCGACCTCGGCCGGGGTGCCGAAGCAGTCGATTCCTTCCTGGAACACCACATCAAGGTCGGGCGCACATTGCGCCACAGCTTGCAGGATTGTGGAGGCGCGCCAAAGGAAAATGCCTGAGTTCCAGAAAAATTCGCCGGTGGCGAGGAAGGTTCTGGCAAGCTCCAGATTGGGTTTTTCGGTGAAGGTCTTTACCTTGTAGATACCGGAGTCGGAGGTTTCATCGCCCACCTGGATGTAGCCGTAGCCCGTCTCGGGGCGTGTGGGATTGATACCCAGGGTGAGCAGCGCGTCGTGTGTCTCCACAAATTCAAAGCCGTGCACGATGCTGTGTTCAAATTCGCGTTCGCGGGTGATTATATGGTCGCTGGGCATCACGATCATTGATGCCTGCGGGTCTATGGCGGCGATATGACGCGCGGCCCAGGTGATGCAGGGGGCGGTGTTGCGGCGGGCGGGTTCCAGCAGAATCTGATCGGGTTGCAAATCAGGGAGTTGGCGGCGGATTTCCTCGGCATACATCTCGTTGGTGAGAATCACGATATTCTCGCGCGGCACGATAGGCAGGATGCGGTCGTAGCTCATCTGGAGCAAAGAACGACCGGTGCCGAGAAAATCAATAAACTGTTTGGGCATATTGGTGCGGCTGTAGGGCCAGAAACGGCTACCGATACCGCCACACATTATAACGCAAAAACGATGCGAACGTTCCATAATATAACGATTAAGGTGAGTAGGCAGACACGCGGTGGGGGTGTCCGGGGTTTGTGTCTGCTAAGTTAGTCACTTTTATACAAACGGCCAAATTCCGCGCTCAAAATCTTGCTTAATCAATCGCGGGCGAGGTTGTCGCGCTCGATGATTTCGGCAAATTCGCGTGGCAGGCGCACGTTGTATAGCTTGTAAGCCTCGGCAAACAGGGGTGCGATCTGCTCGGGGGTGTATCCGGCTATTCCACAGCCTATTTTGGTGACGAGGAAGGTGGTTTGGTCCCATTCGCGGGCGAGGTCGGTGAAGCGTTGCACAGCGGCGCGGAGCTGGTCGAAAGTGCCCATTGTGGGAATGGCATACGACTGCCCCTGAGGGCCCTCGCCCACGCCGGTTTTGGCCCCGAACAGCAGGCGTGCTGTGCGTGCCGCGCCACCATTGTGAGCGCCCAGGGCATTGCTGCCGAATACAAACATTTCGTCAGGCCCCAGCGAGGTGATATTTTCAGGAGTATATTTCATTTCTTAACGGATGATGATGTGGATGGTGCAGGCGCCGGGGCTGTGGTCTTGCGTTCGGCCACTTCCACCAGATACACGCTCACCAGCATCATGGCAATGGCCAATATCTGCCACCACGAGAATACATCCTGCCCCAGGGCATAGCTGGCGATAGCCGCCACGATGAGGATGAGGTCGCCGTAAAGACTCACCACTGTGGCCGGGAGCACCTTAAGCGCGAAATCCTGAAGCAGATAGCTGAGTGATGTGGGGAAAATGAGCACGAACAGGAGCACCAGCATCGGCGTAGAGAACAGGTTCTGATGCAACACCGGTGCGTGCCAGCCGGTGAATATGATGGCCACGGCCGCGGCCACTGCGCCGCCCAGGAAGGTCCATTTCGACACCGTGGCGCTGCTGAGGCGTTTCAGATATATCTTTTCAATCACCAGATAGGATGCGAAAAGCACGGCAGATCCCAGGCAGAACATATTTCCGCGGAAGGGATCGGAGGCCACGGCACCCGATTTTTGGGTGAGCACGCACAGCAGCGCGCCGCCGAAGCCT
>CAZHDH010000086.1:0-9509 GCA_964531245.1 uncultured Bacteroides sp.
GCTTTGTAATATGTTTTTCAACATATTACAAAAGAGGCTGCGCCTATTTTGACACAGCCCCTTCTTTTAGAAATGTCTATTATGAGGGTTTCTCCTCGTTCTGGTCCTGTGCCAGGGTGGGATCGACGGTGTCCTGGGCCACGAGGGGGTTCCAGCCCTGGGCGCGGAGGGGTATTTCGGCGCCGTCGCGGGTTATCATCGCGCAGCCAAGGGCCGGCTCGGTGATATAACCGATGATTTTGACGCCGGGCAGAGCCTGGACGGTGTCGTGGGCGGTGAGGGGCACTGTGAACAGTAGCTCATAGTCTTCGCCTCCATTGAGGGCTGCGGTAACCAGATTCATATTGAGCTCTTCGGCCATTACAGCTGTCTGATAGTCGATAGGTATGCGATCCTCATACACACGGCAACCTGTGTGGCTTAGTTTGCAGATGTGCATTAGTTCTGACGACAGGCCGTCTGATACGTCCATCATCGAAGTGGGTTTTACTCCGGCTTTTGCGAGTTCCTCGATTACATCGCGGCGCGCTTCGGGTTTGAGCTGACGTTCCACCAGATATTCCTTACCGGCGAAATCCGGCACGAAATCTTTTCGACCGGCCGACGCAACTTTTTCGCGCTCAAGAAGCTGTAATCCCATATACGCTGCGCCGAGGTCGCCCGATACGCAGATGAGGTCGGTGGGCTTTGCCCCATCGCGGTACACAACCTGATCGGGCAGAGCGTCGCCCAGGCAGGTTATGGAAATTACGAGGCCTTGATTTGAAGCCGAGGTGTCGCCACCCACGAGGTCCACGCCATAACGCTCGCAAGCCAAACGGATGCCGGCATACAATTCCTCGATGTGCTCCACGGTGAAACGGCGCGAGATGCCGAGCGAAACGGTAATCTGGCGCGGGGTGCCATTCATGGCGTAGATGTCAGAGAAATTGACTACGGCAGATTTGTAGCCCAGGTGTTTCAGGGGCACATAGGTGAGGTCGAAGTGTACGTTTTCGAGCAACAGATCGGTGGTGACCAGCACCTGACGGTCGGCGCCATACTGCATCACGGCTGCGTCGTCGCCCACACCGCGCAGGGTGGAGTCGTTGAGTTTTGGGAGGTTGTCGGTGAGACGGTCGATGAGACCGAATTCACCCAGAGAGGATATTTCAGTCATAGGGGTTGTTCAAAAATAGGCATCCCGGGAGGGGGATGCCATAAATCAGAGGGAGTAATATCAGAGAGCGCTGACCATTTCGGTGATCAGACGCACAACGGTGGGCTGAGCCTTCTGAGCGGCGAGCTGCACTTCCTCGTGAGAGGGAACATCGGTAATGTCCTTTCCGCCGAGGTCGGTGATTACAGATACGCCGAACACGCGCATATCGCCGTGACGTGCTACGATAACTTCGGGCACGGTGGACATACCCACGGCATCGCCGCCTATGATGCGGAAATATTCATATTCGGCAGGAGTCTCGAAGGTGGGACCGGGAGTGCCTACATAGACGCCGTGCATCAGGCGGATATCCTGAGCCTTGGCGATTGCGTCGGCCTTGGCGATCAGTTCGTGGCTGTAAGGTTCGGTCATAGCGGGGAAACGCGGGCCGAGCTCGTTGTAATTCTTGCCACGGAGGGGATTTTCGGGGAAGAGGTTGATGTGGTCGGTGATTACCATAACGTCGCCCACCTTGAATTCCTTGTTCATACCGCCGGCAGCGTTAGATACAAAGAGGGTGTCGACACCCAGCGCCTTGAAAACGCGCACGGGGAAAGTTACCTGCTTCATATCGTAGCCCTCGTAATAGTGGAAACGGCCCTGCATGGCGATTATGCGCTTGCCGCCGAGGTTGCCGAAGATAAGATTACCGGAATGGCCTTCGACAGTGGAAACGGGCATATTGGGGATTTCGGAGTAGGGGAGATACACCTTGTCGGTCATAAAATCAACCAGAGATCCGAGACCGGTGCCGAGAATAACGGCAGTAGTGGGCATTTCGCCGCTTATTTTACCGCGGATGAAAGCGGCTGTTTCTTTGATTTTTTCGAGCATGTGTTTTATATATTAAAGGTTGAGGGAGGTTACGGGATGAAAACGCCCCGGGGAGGGTAATTGTTGTGGGACGCGAGCGTGTGCTATCTGATTTTGGAATTATTGCGTATACGCGCCTCTATAGCCTCGATGAAGTCGCCGCCACGCGCCGAAAATTCCACTTTAATAGGAATATAATATGTGACGGCTCGCAGCTCCGGGGGGAAGTAAGGGCTTGCGGCCAGGCGCACGGCATCTTTTTCGGTGGTGACCACTATGCGCTGGTGGCCTGTCATGGTTGAGTAGCGTTTGAGCAGCAGTTCCATATCCTTTCGGGTGAAGGCGTGATGATCGGCAAAGATATTCACCCTCACCTTGGGCATGAAACTTTTGAGGTATTTGACAAAGGGGCGTGGATTGTCAATGCCCGCCACGGCCAGCACGGAATCGCGGGCGGTCATCCATTGCAGGCCGGGAATCGACGCACTGCGGTCGGGGAACAGCGGCACAAGTTCCTGATACACATAGCGCGAGAAGAAAAGATCCTGATAGGGGAACAGATCCAGGTCGCGCTTGAAGAAACTATATTCCTGATCTTTCATATTTCCCGAGCACTTGGTAGCCACCACAATATCGGCGCGATGCACACCGCGGAGAGGTTCGCGCAGGCGGCCGTAAGGCAGCATGTGGTCGCGGAACAGCGGGCGGTTGAATTCGGTCATTATCACGGCCACGGTGGGCTTGACGTAGCGGTGTTGGAAGGCATCGTCGAGCACAATGAGATTGATGTCCGGGTCAAGGCGTATCAACTCATTAATGCCCTGAGTGCGATCCTCGCACACAGCCACCGTGACCTTATGACCGAATTTTTCGTACATCTGATACGATTCGTCGCCGATGTCGGTGGGCTTGGAGTAGGGGGTTGCCAGGATGAATCCGCGTGTCTTGCGTTTATACCCGCGCGAGAGCACCGCGATGTGATACTTGTGCATCAACTCCGAAACGATATATTCCGTATGCGGAGTTTTGCCGGTGCCCCCCACGGCCAGATTGCCTACCACGATAATGGGCACGCTGAACTCGCGCTGCGGGAGCACCTTCCAGTCGAACAGTTTATTACGCAGCCAGGTAATGCCGCCGTAAATTTTGGATAACGGCAGCAGGATGAGGTCTGCAAAAACACTGCGGCTGGACATCGCTGGGGAGAATGAGGGGGTTATCGGATTTCAACCGGCTCCATGCGAGCCTGCACGGGATTCTGGGTGCGGATCTGATTGAGCAGACGCAAGATATTGGCGGCTTCGGCATCGATGCTTACTGAACCGACGGATACGTTGCGACGCGCTTCGGCCACGATCTGATTAAACCATTGGTCGCTCACCTTGGGGTAGTACACCACACGATCGGGGGCGA
Source organism: uncultured Bacteroides sp. (assembly GCA_964531245.1). Lineage (GTDB taxonomy): Bacteria > Bacteroidota > Bacteroidia > Bacteroidales > Muribaculaceae > CAG-873. The sequence continues at coordinate 3,428 of CAZHDH010000086.1, forward strand.
GGTCGATATGGTCGGCCATAGCATGAATTGTCTCATAGAGGCCACCGATGCGGTCCACCAGACCAAGCTGCAAAGCCTGACCGCCAACCCATACACGACCCTCGGCGATAGCCTTCACCGAGTCCTGGCTCATGCCGCGGCCTTCGGCCACGCGAGAGGTGAAAATTTCGTAGGTCTGATTCACGCTGCGCTGCATTATTGCGTGCTGCTCGGGAGTCATACCGGTCATAGTGCCGGGGAAAGTGGCGTTGGGATTGGTTTCGACGGTAGAGAAATGCACACCGAGTTTATCAGTCACCAGACCCGAAAAATCAGGAATCATACCGAATACACCTATCGAACCGGTGAGGGTAGTGCGGTCTGCATAAATACAATCGGCGCCACACGAGATATAGTAACCACCCGAAGCAGCATAGTCGCCCATTGATACGTAGACGGGCTTGTCCTTAGATTTGAAATACTGAATAGCCTCCCAAATCTGCTCGGAAGCGAAAGCCGAGCCGCCGCCCGAATTTACGCGGAGCACCATAGCGGCCACATTGTCATCATCGGCCAGCGCGATGATTTCGGGAGTCATTTTATCACCCACGATACCGCCGTCGCCCGAATCAACGATGTCGCCCTCGGCAAATAGAACGGCGATATGTGATTTTTCAGAATAGTTGGAGGTGCGGTTGGCGAGCAGCTCGGAGGGCGAGACCAGAGGAAGGTCGTCGCTGCTGTCAAGGTCAAGGAGCTCGCGAAGTTTATCGTTGACCTGACGTTCGTACATCAGCGAATTTACCGCTCCGGCATCCACGGTGTGAGCCGGGGTGTAGAAAGCCAAGAGGCTATCGGCCCACTGGTTTACGGTAGCGAGTGTTACATCGCGGTTGGTAGCGATAGTGCCGGCCATATACTGCCATAGGGAATCCACCATCACCTGATTCATCATGCGCGAAGCATCGCTCATTGAATTTCCCATGAACGGTTCCACCGCGCTTTTGAAAGTGCCGACGCGCACAATCTGCATCTTGACGCCGATTTTATCAAGCAAATCCTTGAAGAACGGCACCATAGTGGCCACGCCATGCACATCCACGCTGCCCACAGGGTTGAGGATAACTTCATCGGCCACCGAAGCCAGCAGATAATCGCCCTGAGAATAGCCGTCGGCGTAAGCATAAATCCACTTTCCCGACTGCTTGAAACGATTTAGTGCGTTTATAATCTCCTCGCGGGTAGCCGTGCCCTGCACCGAGCCGTCGGCCTTGATGTAGATGCCATCGATGCGGCTATCTGTGGCGGCTAGGTCGATAGCATCGATATAATCGACGAGCGCATCAGAATCAATATCGCCGCCGCGCAGAATCTGCATAAAGTCGAGATCCTGATTGCGGTCGCGCATCTCACCCGAAAGATCCAGATAGAGCACAGACCCTTTTGAAATTTTCGTACTTTTAGAATCGGAAGAACTTGCTACAACAGCACCGAGCACACCGAGCAGGGCAAAACAGGCTATTGCAAGCGAAATCCAGAAGCCGGCGATAGAGCCGAGCATCGAGATGAAAAATTTTTTGAGCATACAGCTTAGAGCGTAATATGTGAGTTACTTTATTTGAGACAAAAGAGCAGACAGGCTGCTATCAGGCCACAAAGTTAAGAAAAAAACGCGGAATAAACACAATAATAATAAAAATAAAAACACACCCCATAGCGCAAAACAGAAAAAAACAGATGCAGCGGCGGATAAAAACGAATTATGGCACCTTCTCACGAAGATGCCATAACCGCGTTTTAATGACTTAAAACAATTACATAACTAACATAAAACACATTTTTCTTTATTTCGATTGTTGTTGCGATTTCAGTTATCCCTTGCGGGATAAGCTATTTTTTTACTTTAACAATCTATACTAACCCTAAAACTGAAATGATTTTTTCAACTTTTCGTAATGCAAAATTACAAATAAAAATCGGTTTATGAACCATAATATAGACCGAATATTGGCCAATATAAATCGCTTAAATTTGCAAATACCAGCTAATCAGTATTTTAAATATTGGTTAATTAACACTTAATATAAACTGAAATTTAAGCGAATATAACCGCTTCAACTGTTCAAATTCATGATATCCGACTCAAAAGTATCGCGATTCAGGGCTTTGGCCTTGATTCTGTTGCGGTAGGCATAGATAGTGTTGATACTATAATTGAGCACCTGAGCTATGCGCGCACTCTCGTCGATGCCCAGACGCATGAATGCCAGGATGCGCAAGTCGGTGTTGAGTACCTCGCCTTCCTGAAGCACAATCTGATGTTCCGGCTGGAGCAGGGCGTTGACATCCCTTACGAAATTGGGATACAGATGCAGGAAAGCGTTGTCAAACACCTCATAGAACTCGCGGCTCTGCTCCTCAACGAATTTACCATTTTTAGTGAGCCGATACAGATCATCGACCTGCCCTGCCGCGATTTTGCGAGTGGCCAGATTACAAAACTGATTCAGCTTATCCATATAGATAGAGCAGAGATTCAGGAACTGACTGATATATACTTCCTTAGTTTTATTAGCGTCGCGGAGCGATTCCTGAAGACGTTTGAGCTTAATCATTTCGTTGCGCAGGAAAAGCATTGTGAGCGCGAGCACTAGAGCCACAAGCAGAAGCACAGCCAAAACTATGTACATCGATTGTTTCTGAGCGTCGAGCTGAGCGATTTTGGCGCGTTCGATCAACGGCAGCGAGCGCGAACTTTCGATCATACGCATAGCCGCGCCACATTCCACAGCATTGGTGAGCGCGGCGGTAAGGTAATTATAACTGCGGTTGACATCGTGCCGGGTGTACATGTGGTTTCCGAGTTCCTGCAATGCTGCCACTTCGCGAGTGGCAGCCGAGACGTCGGCCAGCGCCGCCTGCGCAAGATAGTAGGTGTACGTAGGGCCATCGTCGCGTTCCTTGGCCATCACCGCGAGGTGGTGGGCGGCGCGGGCGCGCAGATTGCTGTTGATGGGTTCGGAGTTGAATACATCTTCGAGCAGCGCCCGGGCTTTGCCACGTTCCCCCTTTACAAAATGCAATTCGCCAAGGTTAAACTGGTACTCCTTGCTGCGGCGCGGCAGATTGTTGAGCAATTCAGTCTGAGCTGTCATCGCCAGCCGGCGATAGCGGTGCGCTTCGGCGGGGTTATTTGCGCTGAATTCAGCCATATAGCTGTACATCTGGCGCATGGCATCATAATAATCGCGCACATACCGCGCAGGCACCTGATCAGGCGAAATAGAATCGTAGACAGCCTGTGCCGAGGTGAGATCGCCACTGAGCGGGCGCAGCATGGCACCATTGATGAGGAAGGGCAACCGCGACGACGCATCCGGAGCCTCATTTATGCCGAGACCGAAATAATGCAAAGCGGAATCGTTGTTGAAAGCCGTATATGCCCGACCGATTTTCAGGAGCAAGTCGATGCGATGCGCGGTATCGGCTGCGTGGGTGAGTGTATCAATCATCCGGTCTATGCCCTCCTGGCGGCGAGCGATGAACCTGTCGCGCTGCCGCAGCGAGTCGTCAAGCTCCACCAGAGCCTCCATCGCATCTGATTGCGTGAACTCCAGGGTGGCCGCGGCAGGAAACACCGAGCCAAGCAGTGCGATAATGCTAATTAAACAACTTTTGAATGTCATCTTCGCGGAAATGATGGATTACGGGAAGACCATCGGGGGTAAACGATGGGTCGGGGCAGCTGAACAGCCGGGCCAGCAGAGCCTCTGTTTCCTCGGCCGAGAGCGTACGGTTGGGGCGGAAGGCCGCGGAGCGTGCAAGCGCCAGGGCTGCCGGGCGTATCAAGGCTTCGCCGGGTTCCTCGCCTGTATCGTAAAGGTCGGCCACCATGCGCTGAAGCACCTCGATGGCGTTTTGATTACCCGGGAGAGCCGGAGCGCCATTCACCGCCCAGGTGTTATCGCCTAAAAAGCTCACCTGATACCCGAGGCGGCCGGCCAGATTTCCCAAAGCCGACAGGATGCTGCTGTGCGAGGCCGACAAAGTGATGGTCTCCGGGAAAATCATACTTTGCGATGGGATGTCGGCCGATGCAAGGCGTGCCATATATTCATCGAAAAGCACCCGCAGGTGGGCGCGGTAGCGATTTATGAGCATCATGCCGTCGTGAGCCGGCACCACGATATATTTGTTATGCAGATTGAGCAGTCCGGCTTCGGTAAAGCTTTCAGGCTGAGTCTGGGGCAAAGTAGGATGAGTTGATGTAGCGGCTTGTTGCTCGGGTTCCGGAGGCTGGATTTCCGATTGATCCGGAACCGGCGCATCGCGTCGAGCGGTAAAACTTTCGTACAGCTTATCCCAATCCTGCTGAGCGCGCGAGGGTCGCCACGACTCAGAGCCGATGCTGCTGCGCCGCTCCGTGACCCGCGCGGCAGCCGGCGACGGCATTGCCTCCAGAGGCGACGAAGGCGAATCGTTTATGGCAATATCAAACGGATTGTATGTGGGATCAGTATCGATGCCAGGCTCGGGCGCGTTGGGGTCGGGCATGAACACCGGAATCTCGGGCGCGTTGTCCACTTGGTCGAAATCAATGGCACCGGCTGCGTTGATGCGTCCCAGTCCCTGCTTGATAGCCGCGGTGAGAATCTGCCAGATGGGTTGTTCGTTCTCAAACTTTATCTCGTGCTTCTGAGGATGGATGTTGACATCAATAGAAGCCGGATCAACCTCGAAATTGATGAAATATGACGGCTGACTCTCGGGCGAAATCAATTCGGCATAGCAGCTCATCACCGCTTTGTGGAAATAAGGATGACGCATATTTCTACCATTCACAAAGAAATATTGCGGCGCACTGCGCTTCTTGGCAGCCGAGGGAATACCGATGAATCCGCTGATTTTCACCATTGAGGTTTCAGTGCCGACGGGAATGATTTTCGAGCCCACCGGTTTGCCGAACAGAGCCGTGATGCGTTGTTTTAACGTGCCGGGGAGCAGTTGGTGCAGGGTAACGTCGTTGTGGATAATGGTGAATTCGACGTCGGGGTTCACCAGTGCCAGGCGTTCAAATTCGCGCAGGATATGGGTGAGTTCCACCGAGTCTTTTTTCAGAAACTTGCGTCGGGCCGGCATGTGGAAGAATATATTCTTGACCATCAGATTTGTGCCCGGCGGACAAGCACACGGTTCCTGATCCTCAAACTTGGACGCCGAAATGCGGATACGTGTGCCCACCTCGGCCCCCTTCTGCATTGTGCGCATATCTATCTGAGCCACAGCAGCGATAGACGGCAGAGCCTCGCCGCGAAAACCCATAGTGTGCAGGGTGAAAAGATCGTCGGCACGAGTGATTTTGGAAGTGGCATGGCGTTCAAAGGCCATACGTGCATCCGTGACAGACATACCCTTACCGTTGTCAACCACCTGAATGAGCGTGCGGCCGGCGTCCTTGATAATGATTTGCACAGCAGTGGCACCGGCATCAATGGAATTTTCCACGAGTTCCTTGATCACCGAGGCCGGACGCTGAATCACCTCGCCGGCAGCAATCTGATTAGCCACCGAATCGGGCAAAAGTCTGATAATATCGCTATTCATACCACAAAGGTACACAAAATTACTGTTAGGGCAAAATTAAATGCTCCAGTGCGTGAGATGCGGCGAAATCCATCCGGCGCGCCCGACACCGCGGGGTGGGGTCGCCTCCGGTCTTGCGGCGGGGGCACCGGGAGAGGCGCCGTTCTGCGGTGCCGTCGATCTGCCGGACGGCCACACTGCGAACCGTCACACCGCGGAGGGCCATCCGGCAGGGGACGCAAAATTTTTTGTGTCCCTACAAATCGCTGAAATACAGCTTGTTATGGTGAAACGTCCATCCGGCGTGTGCCCCACACCGCGGAGCGGGGTGGCTCCATTGGACTGTGCACCCCGTCCGGCGCGTGCCCGACACCGTGGAGCGGCGTGGCTCCCGGTGCCATCCGGCGCAACTAACAGAGCGGCGTGGGGGCGGTGCGGGGGATAATAAAAAAACGCAAGCCGGGGGGAGGGCACTGAAAAAGTCCCTAGCTGAGGCATAGACCTATATTTATCGATTCAA
>CAZHDH010000087.1:0-9434 GCA_964531245.1 uncultured Bacteroides sp.
TGAATCGATAAATATAGGTCTATGCCTCAGCTAGGGACTTTTTCAGTGCCCTCAATTTGACGGGAGCTTCCTTGACGTTAGTTTTCAGATAATACATCTGCTCCTTGTAAAGGTCCATACCCGACCAGCAAGCAACCTCGCCGTTGAAAGTGATAACATCCTCGGCATCACCGATTGTAAAATCTTTATCGTAATCAACCTTGAGTTCCTGACCTGAGGGAGAGGTCTGCTTGATGCTGATTTCATTGGTGGCATCGGCGGTATTGAACGCCACAGCCACGCCGGCTTCAATCTTCACCTTTTCCTGGACGAGCAGGATAGAACCCTTGGCGCCCTTGGTGGCACCGTATGCAAACAGCGTGTATTCGCCTGCGGGAACGGTGAAGGGGTCGCATTCGCCATCCCATACATCGGCACCATAGATTTCATTCTTGCCATCGACCACGCGCACAGCTCCGATAAACAGAAATTCATCACCGTTTGCTACTGTAAGCTTGGGCTGGAGGGTAACATCCTGCTCCGACGCTTTGGCGGGAGCTTTCATCACGTTGAACGCGCCCTCTGCCAGGCGGTTGTGGCGTGCTTCACTTCTTGCCACCGACACAAAACGTTCAGCGGCATTGACCGGCAGAGCGGATGCTTCTGCTGTCAGGCCACCGACCATAGTCAGGGCAGCCAGACCTGTGATAAAATAATTTTTCATTAGATAATGTGATTAATGAATCCAGATGGGGAATATATACCCATCCTGATATGGAAATGAATAAATCTTAAAAGTTCAACCTAATGCGGAAATTGTACTACGGCGCAAAGGTAAGAATTAATTTTAAGACATCCTAACTTTCACACTATCTTTTTAACAATTTGTTTAAAATAAGTAACTCTCAAAAATTAGTTTATATGGGATATATTTTAAACCCTGCGGGCCGATATATCCTTACTTGTCTTGACGCGCCTTTTGTTCTTTTCGCTCAGTCACGTAGCTCGCTACGCTCCTTCGCTCAAAGGACAAAATGCATCGTCAATCCTTCGCAAATCTATATCGTCTAATTTTTAAGAGTGACTTATGACGTAGGCTCCGGGAGCTTACCTTATAAATGGATTGGTTACCTTTTCCTGTCCGATGGTGGTGTGGGGGCCGTGGCCTGAGAGGACCAGCGTTTCATCGGGGAGCTTGAACAGGCGGTCGACAATACTGCTGCAGATGGTAGGGAAACTGCCGCCGGGCAAATCAGTGCGACCCACGCTACCCTTGAAGAGGGTGTCTCCTGCAAGCAGGAATTTTCCCGATGGGCTGTAAAGGCTGATGCCGCCGGGAGTGTGTCCCGGGGTGTGAATGACCTCAAGATAATCGTCGCCGATATTTATATGGTCGCCATCTTTCAGCTCCACATCAATGTCGACATTTTCACCGCCTTCGACACCGAACGACGCGCTCTGCTGAGCCATCGTGCCGCCAAGGAAGGCATCTGCCGGGTGGGCGGATAGCCCTACCCCATATTGACGGCGTACATAATTGGCACCGAAGCAGTGGTCGAGGTGAAGATGTGTGTTGACAATGCCGGTGAGATGCAGATTATTGTTTTTTATGTAATTGTCAAATTTCTGACGCTCGGCCGGGGTGAGCATACCGGGGTCGACCACTACGGCATCTGCCGTCGCGGGATTGTAGACCACGTAGGTTTGCTCACCGAAGGGATTATTCTGAAGAGAGGCTACTTTCAACATCTTATTTCTTTTTTATTGGCACATAAACCAGTTTCTTTGTATCGTAGAACGGCTCGGAAAAGAATTCAGACAGAGGATATTCAATGATGGGATAGTTGACACCGGCGCTTTCGGCTTCGAGGTCGCCGCCTTTGAGACACACCAGGCCATTTGCATACCGATTCCCGGCCGGTGTGGTGGGAGCCACGTTTCTGACAATGAGCTTGACGAGCTTATCAAGCGGCATCACCGCACGCGACACCACGTAATCAAACTTCGAGTGACACTCGCCGCTATCCCCGTGCTGGAAGGTAACATTATCAATTCCGGCCTCGCGCGCAATATCCTGCGCCACGCGCAGCTTTTTAGCAATGCGGTCGATAAGATGGAATTGACAATCGGGATACATCACCGCCAGAGGAATGCCGGGAAAACCGCCGCCGGTGCCGAGATCCATAAACGTAGTGCCTGGCTGCACATCACCCAGAAATCGCGCTATAGAGAGCGAATGGAGTATATGATTGGGGTATAGGTTGTCAATATCCTTTCGCGAGATGACATTTATCTTGTCATTCCACTCGGGATACATACGCCCCATAATTTCGAATTGTTCGAGCTGGCGTGGGGTGAGTGCGGGGAAATATCGTGTCAGGAGTTCTATTCCGTTCATAGCTGTATAACGTATTGAAATAAGAAATGTTGGGAGGCCTACGTTTATTCATATTGGCTCAACGACTTGCTGAGCGAGTCGCGCACCATAGCCCTGAGTTCGGGCGGTTCGAGTACCGTGACGGCCGGGCCATAGCTAAGTAGCTCGGCCATAAAATCCTCGGTGACCATCATCTTGTAGGTGAACAGCGAGAAGGAATCAGACACCGTCTCGGTCTGGGAATGATGAAGGGGAAGTGCGCGGAAATATTTGGCTTGCTTTGGATTGACCCGAAGCACAATTTTTTTAGGTTCGGATTGAGTGACCACGATACCGAAAGCATCGCGGAAATAGCCCTCGACGTCAAATGATGGATCATCGGTGAACGTCTCGGGCACCATCACGGCATTGCGGATGCGGTCGAGTGCGTAGGTCTTGACCCGGGCCTCGGCCGTGTTGCGCCCTATAAGATACCAGCGCTGGCGGAAGAGTTTCAGAAAATAAGGCTCCACCACCACGCCCGTGGTAGGCAGCGAGCGGGTGAAAGGATGATAATCGAATTTCACCGGGTGGTGTTGCTTGAGCGCATCGATTACGGTACCGAGGTGTTCGCGTGCCGAGGGGACGTTTTCAAGGAAGATACGATCGGTAACGTCCTTTGCACCCACGATGGCATTGTTCATACTGAACGAATTAAGCAGCCAGTCGGTGACCGAACCGCCGTTGGAGCCGTCCTCCTCTATATAATATTCAAATGTGGCGGGATCGCAGGCGATGGTGATATTGAACAATTCCTCGGCCGCCGCGCGGTGGTTGCAGAATGTGCGACGCGAAAGCGGGCGGCCATCGGAATGAGGCGAATTGATCCAGGCCTGCTGCAACTGTGCGCGCGTGATACGTCCATAACGGCGAATCGTATCCACGAGCCACACGCAGCGGGCTGTGCTTTGTGTGGCCATCAGGCGGCAGGATTTTGAGCAGCCACGGGGCGTGGCGCTCCGATAGTGAGCAGATATAATCCGCCCACGGTGAGCGCGGCATTGATGAGCAGCAGCTCGAAGCTGGTCTCATAGCCCCACATCTGTTTGAGCAGATACTGCACCACCCATGAAAGCACAGGGGCAGCCACCACCACTACGGGCACCAATTTATCGTGCACGGGTTTGGAGTGGAACATACCGAATACGAACAATCCCAGAATCGGGCCGTAGGTGTAAGACGCAAGAGTGTACACAGCCGAGATCGCATCCTCCTCGCTCAGGTAATAGAATGCTATGATCACCAGACCCATTATCACTGACATACCCATGTGGACGGCCTTGCGCACACGGGTGAGACGCTCGGGGGCATCGGCGTGCTTTTTGTGAGCCTGAAGAATATCGACGGTGAAGGAAGTGGTGAGCGATGTAAGAGCCGACCCTGCGGCAGAGTAAGCCGCCGACACAAGGCCGAGCACAAACAGCACACCCACAATCACCGGCATAGATGAATGAGTGGCCACCATACCGAATATTTCGTCGCTCTTGGCGGGCAGGTCGATATTGTTGCGTTCGAGGAACATTACGAGCAGTGTGCCCAGCAGCAGGAACAGTGCGATTACAAAGAATTGCATCACCGAGCTGACAATCATATTTTTCTGCGACTCGCGTGAATCCTTACAGGCCAGGGTGCGCTGCATCATATCCTGGTCGAGACCGGTAATGGCGATTACCATAAACACACCGGCCAGGAATTGTTTCCAGAAATATGTGCCGCTCATGGGGTCGTCGAAGAAGAACACTTTCGACGAGGTATGGTCGCCGATAGCGCGGGGAAGGTCGCCTACCGAAAAACCGAGGTTCACCGACACGAAATAGATGCAAAGTATCAGACTCATTATCAGGCAGAAGCTTTTCAGAGAATCGGTCCAGATAATGGTTTTCACACCACCCTGCACGGTATAGAGCCAAATCAGCGCGATTGTGACAATGACATTGAACACAAACGGGATGCCTAACGGCTGGAACACAAGCAACTGAAGCACAGCACACACCACGAAGAAGCGCACCGCCGCACCCAGCATCTTAGACACAAAAAACAGCCACGCGCCGGAGCGATAGGTAGACGGACCGAAGCGCTCGTCAAGATAGCCGTAGATAGAGAGCAGATTGCGCTTGTAGAACATAGGCACCAACAGGAAGGCTATCACGAAATAGCCTACAATGAATCCGAGTGCCATCTGCAGGTAGCTATAACCCTTGGCTGCCACCATACCCGGCACCGAGATAAAGGTGACGCCCGAGATGGCCGCCCCGATCATCGCAAAAGCCACCACGGGCCACGGGGCCTGACGGTTGCCGGTGAAAAAGGTTTTGTTGTCGCTTCCGCGTCCGGCGAAATACGACACGATCATCAGCAGCGCGAAATATGCTGCGATGGTTATAATAACAATTACCGGTTGAGACATAATCAAAAGTGTTTATTCAGCATAAAGAAGGTAGGGGCGGCGCTGAGCCATGAAATCCTCGACATCCTGCGCCCAGCCGGCTTTGATTTCCTGTGCCGACATTCCCTGTTGGATCTTTTCGCGGATATCACCGCGACCGATTAGTTTCTCGAAAAACGAAGTGAAGAATTTATCGCCCAGGCCGGTCTTATTGTAGGCATCAATCACATATTCCAGATTTACACCGGCGGCTATGGCCTGCTCGGGGTCAACACCGCGGAGGTCCACACCGTGACATTCCTGATTGAGCAGGGGCGGATTCTTGGCACCGTCGACGCTACGGGGAGTGAAGGTGAAATCGCCACCCTTATAGTCAGGGTGTCCGTAGATTTCAAAGGGGGCATCGGTGCCTCGGCCCAGGCTGGCGGGTGTACCTTCGAAATAGCAGATCGAGGGATAGAGATAAATGGCAAGCATGGTGCGCAGGTTGGGCGACGGGGCCACGGGCAGCTCATAACGGGTCTGATGCGTGTACCCCTCGCAGGGCACTACGCTAAGCTTCAGGTCGCGCCCTTCCTTAAGCCAACCTTCACCTACGATCATACGAGCCATTTCGCCCAGGGTGAGGCCATGCACTACGGGGATAGGCAGACGCCCTACCCCAGATTCATATTTCATATCCAGAATGGGACCGTCGACAGTCATACCATTGGGATTGGGGCGGTCGAGCACCACAAATTCCTTGCCGGCTTCGGCAGCTACATTCATCAATTCAAGCATCGTGCAATAATACGTGTAGAAACGCAGTCCCACATCCTGAATATCGCACACTATCACATCCAGACCATCCACAACCTCGGGGGCGAGACCGCGGCGTTTGCCGTCATAGAGCGACGCGATGGGAATACCTGTGGGTTGATCCACACTGCTATTTACGTGCTCACCGGCATCAGCTTTGCCACGAAAGCCGTGTTCGGGCGAAAAGATAGTCACCACGTTTACACCGTTTTCGAGCATAAGATCCAGAGTGTGCTTATCGCCCACCATACCGGTGTGATTGCTCAACAGAGCCACACGTTTGCCTTCAAGCAGGGGGAGATACTGATCCAGGCGAGCCGCACCTACCGTAACATCGGCACGCACGATGCCCGAGGATACAAGAAGCAGCACAAAAGTTAACAAGCTTACAGAAAGCGCCTTAACACGACGCGATAAAAGATTCAAGGTCATATATAAGTATATATAATAATGTGTAACGTCGGCCATATAGCCCCGCGGTGCAAAGATACGCCAAAAAACGGCACACAAAAGCAAACGTTTGTCAAAATAATTAAACCAACGTTAAATGCGCTCAAAAATTTTGCCAACTGAAAAAAACATCCTAACTTTGCAACGCAAACCTCGGGGTATTAGCTCATCTGGCTAGAGCGCGACACTGGCAGTGTCGAGGTGAGCGGTTCGAGTCCGCTATACTCCACAGGAACGGAGCGAATCAGAATTTTCTGATTCGCTCCGTTTTTGTTTATTTGTAAGTTACGGGGTGGGGGCGCGGTGGAGGGAGGGCGCGCAGTGTGGCCGTCCGGCAGTGTGTCGACACCGCGGAGCGGCGTCGCTCCACTGGACGGTGGGAGCATTCGGACGCAGTGTGGCCGTCCGGACGCGGACGCAAAAAATTTGGCGTCCCTACCAATTTGCTGGAAATCAGCGCGGTGGGGCCATCCGGCGGTGTATCGACACCGCGGAGCGGCGTCGCTCCATTGGACAGTGTGGCGGTCCGGCGCGCGCTCGACACCGCGGAGCGGGGTTGCTCCCGGTGCTGACGCCGCCGTGGGGGACTGAAAAAAGCGGGCGGCTCCGGATTGGAGTCGCCCGCTGGGTTATGATTTGTAGGGGATTATTTTACGGCGATTTTTTTACCGCAGAATACGTAGATGCCGGGCTGGAGGCCGCGGATGGCTGCTTTGCCGTAACCCACGATTACACCTGTGAGGTTGTAGATGGGTGCGGTGGTTTCTTCATAGCTGCTATCTTCGGTCACATCTGCTACACCTGACATTCCGCTGCTGGGAGCAGTGCTGATTTCGAGATTACCCTTGGAACCGGCCGGGAGAACCAGCGAGTTGTTTTCGAGCTGGTCAACCAATTCCTCGTTGTTGAACATTACGGAAGACACTTTCTTACCTTCTTCGGGATGGAAGAAGATGCGAGTTCCTGAGCCATCAGAACCTGTGCTGAGCTGAGCGCCGTCAAATACGGGAGCGAAGGAGGTGCTGGTGGTAGCGCGGGCGGCAGCGCGACGGGCACTGCGAGCACGCAGCGCGGGGGCCGAAGCAGGGTCGGCCTGCTGCTGAGCCTGCGCCTGGAGTTCTTCAAGATAATCCTCGTAGAGCATTTCCTGGTATTCATCCTCGGAAACGTGAGTTACCTTCACGCCATCGTCGATTTTGATGGGGATTCGATTCATGATTGTCTCGAACTTGCCCCACTGTGCTGCCATCAGATACGACTCGAAACTATGTTGAGGTATGGTGAGGGTAACATAGCGCAGACGAATATCATTGAAAGCACCAGATGCAGCAGTGGGCGCAGTCTGGGCAGCGCAACTGATATTAGAGAGCTTCTTCGAACCCTGAAGAACGTTTGTGCTTACAGTTTCTGTGTTTTCGGACATTGAAACAGTGAGCAAACGAGGACAGTTCTCAAATAAGTTTTGAGCCACGTCTTTTATGCCTTCGGGAAGATTTGCCGCTACAAGCCGACGACAGTTTGCGAATGCACAATTACCTATTTCCGTGACGCCAACAGGAAGAAACGAAAGGTCGCGAATTGCGGTTCCTCTAAATGCATTATCACCAATTTTAGCAACTGAATTAGGCAACACGATTTGATCAAGCTCAGTACATCCATAAAAGGCGTAAGAATTGATATCCGTAATATTTGTTGCACCCAAGTTTACATACTCCAACAATTTACACCCTGAAAAAGCATAAATTCCTATACTTTTTAATTGACTTACATCGCCAGTAAACAAAATCTCTGTCAAGCTTGTACAGCCCTGGAAAGCACCGTCTGCAATAGATTCAACTGATTTCGGAATTCTATAGATTGTAACACCGACACAATCTCGGAAGGCATAACTGCCGATAGTCTTAAGCGAGGCAGGTAACTCAGACATCCGGAGCAATGCACAATCGCTAAACGCATTGTTACCGATACTTTCTATACCCTTGGGGAGTATCACTTCAGTTAACAATGAACCTTCAAATTGAGAATCGGGAATTTCGGTAAGGTTGGTTACCTTACTTAGATCCAAGCTGCGCAGCGAAACCATAGTCTCTTTTATAGTGACAAGATCTGCAGCACTTAGCGGACCGTGGACAATAAGTTTGGTAACCTGCGCAGGCATAAGACCGGTCTGAAGTCGAATTTCAAGCGCAAGCGATGTGCTACCGTCAAGATACACTTCAAACTCAGACTTTCCTTCTTCGATAATATTATCAAACTCACGCCAACGCGCATCTACCTTATAATACGGACTTCTATCTTTATTAACTACTACGGTCAATGCATCATTCTGATCATTGGTGATTGGGAATGCATCAGTAAGGGTTGGAGGCACATCAGCCTTAACTCGCAGGGTAATAAGATTCTCAAATGAGAACGCGTTTGCCGCAATTTCGTCAACTTTCGATCCTAAGACCAAAGTTGAGGGCTTACCACAGCTACCGGAAGGAAGCACTTCTACGCCATCGGGAATTACAAGCTCTTGAATTTTACAATTGTAGAAAGCATTTTCACCGATTTCCTTTAGAGACGATGGAAGTATAACCTGCGAAGCTTTACTCCAACCGAACGCATAAGATCCAATTTTTTCAATGCCCTCAGAAAATTTAATTATATTAAGTGGATTGAAATTAAAGGCATATTCCGGTATTTCGGTGAGTCCATTGCCAAGAGTAAGATTTGTAATAGACTGATCTTCGAATGCATTCTTTCCAATTGAAGTCACGCTGTCAGGAATAACCAGTTTGGTCAACGACCCAGTCGTTGATACGGAAATACCATCTGGAGAAAAATAGTTACCATCGAAAGCAGACTCGCCAATTGTCTCCAATGTAGCCGGGAAACTGATTTCATCCAATGAGTTACACCTACCGAAAGCCCTATCACCGATATGGCGCAGGTTTAACGGCAGATAGAGTTTATTAAGAGATATGCATAAACTAAACATATCACTGCCAATTGAATCAATATCAGCTACAAGCACGGCCTTTTCAAGGTTTTTGCAAGCGTAGAAGCTACCCCAGCCGAGCTCTGACAATCCTTCGGGGAGAATAATCTCAGTCAGTGACGAACATCCACGATAGGCATTAGCTTCAATCTTTTTAAGAGAAGCGGGAAACTTCACATCTTCAAGGAGTTCGCAGCCGGCAAAAGCTTTTTCGCCGATTTCTTCAAGTTCGTCAGGAAGGAATACATGATAGAGCTCCTTATTGTTATAGAACGCGTAGGCTCCGATGCGCTTAACCGAAGAGGGAATCTTAACCTCATTTTTATAATAGAGATTAAGATTTTTATAATCTGGAATTTCCGTCATATCCTTAGTAAATTCGACTGTGGTAACTGTTTTACCGTTGACCGTAGGATTACACG
>CAZHDH010000088.1:0-9176 GCA_964531245.1 uncultured Bacteroides sp.
GTGCAGGGAAAAGTTCCCGTCGGGCGTGCAGGGGGTTTTCTTTTGGCAGGCGCAGAGCGCGAGGAGGCACAAAAGACAGAGAGGTGCGGAAGTTTTCATCACGGTTTAAAAAATTTTGAAGCCCAGCAGGAAATCGAAGGTTCCCGTGCGGAATCCCTGATAGGCGTAACGGAAGACGGGCGTGCCGGTGATTTCGTAGCGTAAACTCAAGAAAACAAAACGATAGACAACATCTATCTGCACAAACGCCCCCACGCCCACGGGGTAGAGGTTACGGTCCACATTCTTGTTGTTGACGCTGATTTCTTTCTTGCCTTCCTGCGGCAGATTGAGCAAGGCGCAGGCGGTGAGCGAAATATTGAAGTCCGAGGCTTTGGGCAGGAGCCACACGCCCACGCCGAGCGGCACGCCGATATGGGTGTAGCTCATGGCGATGTCGTAGTTGCCGAAGGCGGTGTCGGACGAAAGCCCGCTTGCCGAGAGTTTCCGATCGGAGATGTTCAGTTCGAAATGGCCGAAGAACCGTTTGGCGAAATCGATTTGGAAATAGGCGCCCCCGCTTACGCCTGCTTTGGTGACGGGCGAGGCGAAATTCCACGCGCCCGAAGACGGAATCGTGGTGGTGGCCGCTCCGCCTATGGAGAGGCCGAAATGGATGTTTCCGTTGCCTTGCGTATGCACCAGTTGGGCGAAGCTGTAGGGTGCCGGAGCAAAGAGGAAGCAGAGCGGAATCCACATTCTCTTGTTAAAAGAATGAAGGAAACGATGAAAACGAGGACCGTATTTCGTGTACTTTTGCATAAATGGCAAGGCCTATAATCTTGTAAAAGTATGAAAAAATCCATAATGCTGTGTCTGGTGTCTTTGTGCGCGTCGTTGTTGTACGCCCAAAGCAGCAATACGAAATTCATAGACAGCCCCTCGTGGGTGTTGCAGGGCGAGGGGCGTGCGACGGATGTTCCGTCTGCCGTGCCCCTCGCCACAAGAACGGCAACGGAAACCGCAGGTTCGAAATCCTCCACGGCATCGAAGTCTGTCGCAGGCTCGAAGTCCGCGCCGGCTCCCGTCGCGAAAGGCCCGAAGCAGGAAGGCTTCCTTCATGTAGGGCTTTATTTCATGCCGGCCATTAACTGGGTGGGAAATGTATCGGACGGCTACAAACGCAATGGGGTGACGGGCATGGTCACGCCGACCATTATGGTGGATATGCGCATTATCCGCCGTCTTTTTGCGGGGGTGGGGGTTTCGTTTAATACCTTGGGCGGACGTTTGCAGGCGCAGGGTACCGAAGCGTTGAGAGCGCGCACGAGTTCCTATAGATTATCCTATGTGGAGATTCCGTTCCGTCTTAAGTTGAAGACCCCCAATTTCGGCGAATCCAAAGGCTCCTTGTTTATTTCGGCGGGCGCGAGCGTAGGTTTCGGTGTGAATTATAAATACAAAGATGTCTACGAGAATTATACCGCCTCTAATCTGGGCAATCAGGTGGGAACCTTGTTGGTGACAGGCAAAATGAAGAAGGAATCCAAGCTGGCCAATTTCTCGATTATCGGGCAGGTTGGATACAATTATCAGATTGTGAAACATTTTAATCTGATATTGGGTGTGGAATACCGTTATGCCTGTGTGGATCCGATAAAGAATAACAACAAACTCAATCTAAAAGACCTGGCTTTCCACAATCATCAGATAGGGCTGTTATTGGGTATAATGTTTTAAAGATTATGAAAATCAGCATACTGCAAGATGTGTTTTCTCCAGATGCGTCGGAGAATGTCAAGAAGATAAGGAACGCCTATAAGAAAGCGGTGGAAGCCGGTGCGGATATGCTTGTGCTGCCCCGGGGTGCCGCCGAGACTGTCCCCGCCCGTGATTTGCTAAAGTTCACCACCTCCGGAACCGCCCTTGCGTTCAGCACTTCCTGCGACGAAGAACTTCACGCCCCCGCTATCCTTCTCGCCCTCGACGGTCGTGTACATACCCGTATACCTGTTTCCTTATCCCGAATGTTGCAGGAATGTGTCTTCTCCTATCAAGGAAAGAATGTCCTGCTCACCTTTTTCGATGATGAAATCTGCCCGGTGGAACGCTACGGAGAGATTATAGAGAAAGTCGATGTGGGTATCTTCATGGACAACCGTCCCTTTCTGACCGATAGGGAGGATGCGCACAAGGCACGTTTGCAGGAAACCGCAGACAGTCTGCCCGTCATGGTCTATGCGGCCCGGGCCGGCGGCTATGAGACGCAGGCCCTGCGCGGGGGTTCTTCGTGCTGGAAAGAGGGTGGGGTATGTCTGCACATGCCTTATTTCGAGAGCGATTTCGCTACATTCGATACCGAAAATACGGAACGCATCGAAAGTTCCGAAAACGCCGGCCTTCCGCAAATCGCGCTTATCCACGATGCCATTGTGCGTGTCATTGCCGACTACTTCAGGAATTGCAATACCACCAAGGCCGTGATAGGACTTTCGGGCGGCATCGATTCGTCGGTGGTGATGCCTTTGGCCGTGGAAGCCTTGGGACGGCAGAACGTGTTCGGCATCATGATGCCCTCGCAATTCTCCACCGACCATTCGGTGAAAGATGCCGTCGACTTGGCCGAGAACCTACAGATTCACTACGAGATAATCCCTATCAAACCGCTGTACGACGTGTTCATGCAGCAACTCAAACCCGTGTTCGGCAACCTGCCCTTCGGCCTGGCCGAAGAAAACCTGCAGGCCCGTATCCGAGGCAACCTCCTCATGGCCACAGCCAACAAACACGGAGCCATTGTGCTCAACACCTCCAACAAAAGCGAGGCCGTCTGCGGCTACGGTACCCTCTACGGCGACCTCTGCGGAGGCCTTTCCGTGTTGGGCGACCTCTACAAAAGTCAGGTGTATGCGTTGGCGCATTACATCAACCGCAAGAAGGAAATCGTGCCGCAGAACAGCATCACCAAAGCACCCTCGGCCGAATTGCGCCTCGGGCAGAAAGACAGCGACTCGCTTCCCGACTACGATCTCATCGAGAAAATCATGCGTCTGCATCTGGAACAGCACCTCGATGAAAAGGCCCTGATAGGGGCGGGATGCGAGGAAGCGGCGGTGAAGCGGGTGTTGGGACTTTTTGTCCGCAACGAATACAAACGCCGGCAGGCACCGCCGATTGTACGCCTAACCACCACTTGCCTCGGCGCGGATATACGCCTTCCCCTATAAATCAGACGGTTTCTCGTTGTAAATCACGAATTTTCCGTCAAAGGAATCCAGTCTTACAGGACGGGATCTGTCGAGCTTCTCTCCCAAAATCTGCTTGGAGATTTCGTTCACAATGTGCTGTTGGATAAAGCGTTTGATAGGACGCGCCCCGTATTGCGGATCGTAGGCCTGACGGGCGATGTCGGCATAGGTTTCCTCGCTTATCAGTAGCTCGAAGCCGTTTTTGTGCATCAACTCCGATACGTGCCGCATTTGTAGTTTCACCACATCCAGAATCTGGTCGCGCGAAAGTGGATGGAACACAATCACCTCGTCCACACGGTTCAGGAATTCGGGTCGCATATGCATACGCAATTCGTTGAGCACTTGTTCTTTGCTCTTGTTGTAGGCATCTTCTTCCCCGTTCTCCTTCATCTCGTCGAAAGCCTGCTGGATATAGGCGGCTCCCAAGTTCGAGGTCATGATGACGATAGTGTTCTTAAAATCGGCCACGCGTCCCTTGTTGTCGGTCAAACGTCCGTCGTCCAACACCTGCAACAATATATTGAATACGTCGGGGTGCGCCTTTTCGATTTCGTCCAGTAGAATCACCGAATAGGGACGGCGGCGCACCGCTTCGGTAAGCTGCCCGCTTTCCTCATATCCCACATAGCCCGGAGGAGCCCCCACCAGGCGCGACACCGTATGTTTTTCCTGATATTCACTCATATCGATACGCACCATGGCTTTCTCATCGTTAAACAGGTAGTCGGCCAAGGCCTTGGCGATTTCGGTTTTTCCCACGCCCGTGGTACCCATGAAAATGAACGAACCGATAGGACGGTTCTCATCGCTCAGTCCCGCCCGGCTGCGGCGGATAGCGTCGGCAATGGCGCCTATGGCTTCGTCCTGCCCCACCACGCGCTTGTGCAGTTCCTCTTCTATATGAAGCAGTTTCTCACGTTCGCTCTGCAACATACGGCTCAACGGAATGCCCGTCCAACGCGAAACCACGTCGGCGATTTCCTCACTGCCCACTTCTTCCTTGATCATGGCTCCCGAAGCCTGTTGCTCGCCAAGTTTCTTCTTGAGTTCCTCCACCTTGCGTTCGGCTTCCTTGATACGCCCGTAGCGCAGTTCGGCCACTTTCTCATAGTTGCCCAGACGCTCGGCCTGCTGTGCCTCGAACTTGTAGCGTTCGATGGCGTCCAACTCTTCCTGAATGCCGTCCACCGTCTCTTTCTCGGTCTTCCACTTGGCTTTCATGCTGTCGCGCTCCGTGGAAAGATTGGCGATTTCCTCGGTCAATTCGGAAAGTTTCTTCTCGTCTTTCTCGCGCTTGATAGCCTCGCGTTCAATCTCCAACTGACGTATTCTGCGTTCGATTTCGTCGAGTTTCTCGGGACCCGAATCAATTTCCAACCGCCGTTTGACCGCCGCCTCGTCCACCAAGTCGATAGCCTTGTCGGGTAGGTAACGGTCTGTGATATAACGGTGTGAAAGTTCCACGGCGGCAATCAGGGCCTCATCCTTGATACGCACATGATGATGCGTTTCGTAGCGTTCCTTGAGCCCCCGCATAATCGAAATGCTGTCCTCCACATTCGGTTCGTCCACATACACCGTCTGAAAACGACGTTCCAGCGCCTTGTCCTTTTCAAAATACTTCTGGTACTCGCCCAAAGTGGTGGCCCCAATCGAGCGCAACTCGCCCCGCGCCAACGCCGGCTTGAGGATATTGGCCGCATCCATGGCGCCTTCTCCGCCCCCGGCACCCACCAAAGTGTGGATTTCGTCGATAAAGAGGATGATTTCGCCTTCGGCGGCAATCACCTCTTTAACAACGCTTTTCAAGCGTTCTTCGAATTCGCCCTTATACTTGGCGCCCGCAATCAACGCGCCCATGTCGAGAGAAAACACCTGCTTGCTCTTGAGTGTCTCCGACACGTCGCCGCCCACGATACGTTGCGCCAAACCCTCGGCGATGGCGGTCTTTCCCACACCGGGTTCGCCAATCAACAAAGGATTGTTCTTGGTACGGCGGCGGAGAATCTGCAAGACACGACGGATTTCCTCGTCGCGGCCGATAACCGGATCGAGCTTCCCCTTCCGCGCCATATCGTTCAGGTTGCGTGCGTATTTGTTGAGAGCCTGATAATTACCCTCGGCATTGGGATCTTTCACGCTTTCCCCCTTGCGCAGTTCCCGAATGGCCGCCCTGAGAGGTTGCACGCTCACACCGTTCTCTTTCAAGAGACGGGCCGCTTCGCTGTCCTGGTCTAAAATCGCAAGAAGCAACGTTTCGAGCGTCACGAATTCGTCGCCGAAATCCTTGAGAGACCCCTGCGCCTTGAGCAGGATTTGTTCGGCATGAGGCGTGAGATAGGGGTTCCCGCCGCTCGATTTGGGCAGGGCCGCGATTTTTTCGTCCAACTTGCGTTGTATTTCGTGGTTATCGGCCCCCACTTTCTTAAACAGAAACGGAAGTACGTTTTCGTCAACAACCCCCAGCGCCTTCAGCAGGTGCAGGTCGTCAACGGCTTGATTCCGGTTGGCTTCGGCCACTTCCACAGCTTTTTGGATGGCTTCCTGCGCTTTGATAGTGAAATTGTTGAAATTCATGGTTATTCGTTTTTTTTATCCTAACGGGAGTTTTGCGACCGTTTGGATTGAAGTTTTTCCGTTCTTTGGCAAATAGCTTGCCAAAGCATTTTTGGAGAAGAAAAAAGGAAAACCGTGACGAAATGGCGTGATAATAACGACAAAAAGGCTTGTTTTCAGGATTTTGGAGCGAAATTTGCGACAAATTTTCAGAAAAATCGAACGGGACGGAATTTACCTTATCTTTGTTTCTATGAAAAGAATGTGTTTTCGACGGGTTTTGAGCCCTATCGGAGTCGTTGTCCTGCTGCTTTTGAATGTGGCGGGTGTGACCGCAGGGGCGTCGGGGATTTCCGAAAAGGAGCTTTCCGTGCAGGTTTCCGAATTGAACCGATTGTTTTCCAAGATGTATGAGGGAGGTGATGAAAACCGATGGAACGCCTGCGACAGTTTCACGCATGCAGCCCGACAGGTGATGGAAGACTACGCAGACAAGGATTTTCCCTTTGATAGATTCCGTAACCTCAATTATTTCTAGGCCGAGAACGGGAGTTTCCGTATGCTCAACTGGGGCATCCCCGAAGCATCGGGCACGGTTACCTACAAGGCTTTGCTGCAAGTGCACCGTCCCAACAAAAACGACCATATCCTATACGAACTCAACGATATGTCGGTCTACTATCCCTATCCCGAGGGAGAAATTCTCACGCCCGATAAATGGTGGGGGGCTTTCTATTATCAATGTATCGAGAAAAAAGTGGATAACCGCACGTATTATACCTTCTTGGGCTGGAATTCGGAAAACCCTCTCTATCAGCAGAGTGTGGTCGAGATTATGCGTATCAAGTCCGACGGAAGCGTGGAGTTCGGGGCTCCACTCTTTGTCAACAAGGGTAGGGTAGCGGGCACGGAGAGGATAGATAAAACCCTGAAAGACTCCGAGATAAAGCGGGTGGTGTTTCGTTTCAGCCGAAAGAGCGGCATGATTCTCCGCTATGATTATCAGAGTTATATCGAGAAGAATGCCAAGGGAAAGAAGGTGGAGCGCAAGGCCGATATGATTATTTTCGATGTCCTGACCCCTCGACAGACGGCCATGTCCGACGACTATGCCTACTATATCCCTATGGGAGGGAAGTATCAGGCGTATGTTTTTCAGGATAATAAATGGCGGTTGAAAAGCGATGTGAGCGCCCGCAATCCCGAACGGCATCCCAAAAGTCCGCGACCGAAGCATCCATAATATATATAGGTGTATCCTTTCAACCTCCTTTGGGCTCGCCTTTCGAGTCTGTTTGGTTGAAAATTTTTCGCATTGATAGCCAATGCTTTGAAATTTTTTCAACAAAAAAGTGTCAAAAAAGTTTGTTAGAAAAAAAAGTTGGTGTACCTTTGCGGTCCCTTTGGGGAAACAGCCGCCTCCGAGGAAACGGGGAGGCGGTGGCGGAAACGCCGGCCGGGGTTGAGAAATCCCGGTTCAGGCGGAACGGAAAGTTCAATAGATACTGTAGACGAAGCAATAGCGAGGAGCTATATTTGCACAAGGTAAGGCGGTCTGAGGCCGGGAGGCCACAGACCGAAACTGAACCGTCAAGAGTAAGTATGGTGAAATCCGGGAGAGCGGGACAGACAAAGAAAAATTGAAATTATTTTATAATACAATGAAGAGTTTGATCCTGGCTCAGGATGAACGCTAGCGGCAGGCTTAATACATGCAAGTCGAGGGGCAGCATGGTCTGTAGCAATACAGACCGATGGCGACCGGCGCACGGGTGCGTAACGCGTATGCAACCCACCCGCCACAGGGGGATAACCCGGAGAAATCCGGACTAATACCGCATGAGATATGGGGGAGGCATCTTTCCAGTATTAAAGATTTATCGGTGGCGGACGGGCATGCGTCCCATTAGTTAGTTGGCGGGGCAACGGCCCACCAAGGCGACGATGGGTAGGGGATCTGAGAGGACGACCCCCCACATTGGTACTGAGACAGGGACCAAACTCCTACGGGAGGCAGCAGTAGGGAATATTGGGCAATGGACGGGAGTCTGACCCAGCCATGCCGCGTGCAGGAAGAAGGCCTTATGGGTTGTAAACTGCTTTTAAACGGGGCTAAAGGACGCGTCGGGAACGTGTTTTGAAGGTACCGTTGGAATAAGGATCGGCTAACTCCGTGCCAGCAGCCGCGGTAATACGGAGGATCCGAGCGTTATCCGGATTTATTGGGTTTAAAGGGTGCGCAGGCGGTTTGTCAAGTCCGCGGTGAAAGGCGGGGGCCCAACCCCCGCACTGCCATGGAAACTGACAGGCTAGATGCCGGGCGGCGTAGGCGGAACGGGTCAAGTAGCGGTGAAATGCGTAGATATGACCCGGAACGCCGATCGGGAAGCCAGCCTACGAGGCCGGACATGACGCTGAGGCACGAAAGCGTGGGGATCAAACAGGATTAGATACCCTGGTAGTCCACGCGGTAAACGATGAACACTCGTTGCCGGCGATAGACAGTCGGTGGCCAAGCGAAAGCGATAAGTGTTCCACCTGGGGAGTACGTTCGCAAGAATGAAACTCAAAGGAATTGACGGGGGCCCGCACAAGCGGAGGAGCATGTGGTTTAATTCGATGATACGCGAGGAACCTTACCCGGACTTGAACGCAGGGGGGATACGGATGAAAGTCCGTAGCCAGCAATGGCCGCCTGCGAGGTGCTGCATGGTTGTCGTCAGCTCGTGCCGTGAGGTGTTAGGTTAAGTCCTGCAACGAGCGCAACCCTTACCCGTAGTTGCCAGCAGTAAGATGGGGACTCTACGGGGACTGCCCGCGCAAGCGGCGAGGAAGGCGGGGATGACGTCAAATCAGCACGGCCCTTACGTCCGGGGCGACACACGTGTTACAATGGCAGGCACAGCGGGAAGCCACCCGGCGACGGGGAGCGGAACCCGAAATCCTGTCTCAGTTCGGATTGGAGTCTGCAACTCGACTCCATGAAGCTGGATTCGCTAGTAATCGCGCATCAGCCATGGCGCGGTGAATACGTTCCCGGGCCTTGTACACACCGCCCGTCAAGCCATGGGAGTTGGGGGTGCCTGAAGTACGTGACCGCGAGGAGCGTCCTAGGGTAAAACCGATGACTGGGGCTAAGTCGTAACAAGGTAGCCGTACCGGAAGGTGTGGCTGGAATACCTCCTTTCTGGAGAGAAGATGTTCGGACATCTTCTTAGACCGTGATTCCGGATTGAATTCGAGCTATTGCTGCAGCGTCTACGGACGCGGGAGGGGATGAAGGTCTCCGCCGCGACGATCGGCCGTCCGACCGGGAGGGGAGACCCTCAGGGGAGGAGAAGGCCGGGAAGAGTTCATTGACGGAATGCGAAATGGAAGAAACGAGCACGG
>CAZHDH010000089.1:0-8885 GCA_964531245.1 uncultured Bacteroides sp.
CGTTAAGCTGCTCCTGAGCCACGGTGCCATGTACGGCATCTATAACTCCAACCTGCTTTTCCACGCCTCAATGCCGCTGAACGCCGACGGCTCGCTGCGCGAGGTGAACCTGCACGGACAAAAGCTCAAAGGCCGAGCCTTGATGGATGGCATCGACCGCATGATGCGCGAGGCATTCAACACCGATAACCATGAGGACGAACGCCAATATGCCTCCGATTACTATTGGTATCTGTGGTGCGGACCCGATTCCCCACTATTCGACAAAGCGAAAATGACCACCTTCGAGCGATATTTCATAGCCGACCGCGACACATACACCGAGGAAAAAGGACATTATTATGAGCTGCGCAACGACGCAGCCGTATGCGATATGATATTGGACGAATTCGGGGTCACGGGCCAACACCGGCATATAATCAACGGCCACGTGCCCGTAAAACTCAACCAAGGCGAAACTCCCATACGCGCCGGCGGAAAACTGATGGTGATCGACGGCGGTTTCGCCAAAGCATATCACGCCACCACCGGCATGGCCGGCTACACGCTGGTGTTCCACAGCCGCGGCTTCCAGCTTGTCAAACACGAGCCGTTCACCTCTGCCGAGGATGCCATCTCTAAGGGAACAGACATCGTGTCCACCACCGAAATCGTAGAACTCTCTGATCACCGTATGCGTGTGCGCGACACCGACAAAGGCAAACAATTGCTCTCGCAGATTGCCGAATTGCGCCAGCTGCTACACGCCTACCGCCACGGTCACCTCAAAGAGCGCTGGACCTCACGCCTATAAATGAACAACGGTGCCGGATGATCTTCCGGCACCGTTGTTCATTTATATAATCCGATATCTATATAATCCGATATCAGATACCGGCGGCATCAAGGGTCCAAGTGAATGCACGCAGACCCAGACGGGGTTTTTCGTTGTCAAACTCACGCAGGCGCGCAAGCAGCGCATCCACACGATCATCGGGCACGATGGTCAGGATGGCGGAATTCATCGACGGCCACGCATGCGATCCCAGGTGAGGGTCGCCGTCGCGACTGCCACGACCGTTAACCTGATTCCACGACGTATATCCGCGGCAGTTGAGACGGTCGAGAGCGTCTATGATATGTTCATAGTGAGCCTGGTCAAAGGTTATCATCACTGCTTTCATAATATCATTATTTTAGGTTAACGATGAGATTTGCGAATCTTGCGACGCGTAGATTTGATACCAGTCTTGGCAAATACACAATACATCACAGGCACGAAAAGAAGCGTGAGGATTGTGGAGAAGGTAAGGCCGCCTATGACGGCTGTACCCATCGGGCGCCACATCTCGGCGCCCTGACCCGTGCCGCATGCCATGGGCACCATACCCAGAATGGTGGTGAGCGAGGTCATGATCACAGGACGCAGACGCGAGCGTCCGCCATCTATCACAGCTCGTTTCACCGACATTCCGCGTTCGCGGTTCAGCGTGATATAGTCGATAAGCACGATACCGTTTTTCACTACAATACCGATAAGCATAATCGCGCCGATAAGACTCATGACGTTGAGGGTATGACCGGTGAGATACAGAATGATAAACACACCCGAGAATGCAAACATTACTGACGACATGATGATTGCCGGATATGTATAGCTCTCAAACTGCGCCGCCATCACTATATACACCAGAATCAGAATTAGCACGGCGAGCATCAACAGGTCGCGGAACGAATCCTGCTGATCTTCATACTGGCCGGCAAGCTGTATCTGGATACCCTGCGGGATGTCCATTTTGTCGATGCCTTCGAGCGCCTGAGCTGCAATCTGGCTCATAGGCACACCGCCGTTGATCACAGTCGACACGGTGATGATGCGCTCGCGGTCCTTACGTTCGATCGTAGGCGGAGTGTAATGCTCCACCACCTTACCCACATCCTTGACGCGCACGGCCTGACCCGCAGCGTTATAGATCAGGATATTTTCAATATCGGCAATCGAGGTGCGTGCCTCGGGTGCATACATCACCTTTATATCATATTCCTCACCGTCCTCACGGAAACGCGACGCCGTCGAACCATTGATACGGTTGCGGAGCACATTGGCGGCCGTTGAAAGGTTGAGGCCATAGATAGCAAGCTTCTCGCGATCGAAATCCACGCGATATTCGGGTTGATAGTCGGCACGCGAAATGCGCACATCGGCCGTGCCTTTCAATCCCTCGAGCATACGCTTCATGGCGGCGGCCACCGAGTCGGTCTCATTGAAATCATAACCATAGATTTCAAAGTCGATTGATGCCTCGCCGCCCATATTGCCCATATTGCCGCCTACCGATACCTTCACCTTCTTATATTCGGGATACTGAAGCAGGTCGCGGCGCATCATATCGGCTATCTCGGTAATCTTACGGTCGCGCAAGCCGGGGTCGGTGAGTCGGATGTTCATCGATACGATGTGCGAGCCGTTATCTTGAAGCGAAGCGAAAACATTGTCGCTTGAAGCCGAACCGGTGGTGTAGTTGATCACCTGAATTTCGGGATATTTTTCGCGCCACTCCTTCACGAGACGTCCCGTGACCTCATCGGCTATCTCGACACGTGTGCCGATCGGGAGTTCAAGGCTCACTGTCAGGCGTCCGTCATCCGCCGTGGGGAAAAATTCCGTACCCACCTGCTTCACCAGCACCAGCGAACCCACGAATGTGGCCAGACAGATAATAATGGTAACAACGCGATAGGTAGTAACCTTGCCGAGCAGCCAGGCGTAGGCCGAATCAAATGCATCCAGGGCGCGTTCTATCGGGCCATAAAGCACACGGTAGATTTTGCCGTGATGGTTCACGCGGCGCAGCAGCAGCGAGCAGAGCATAGGGGTGAGCGAGAGCGCACACACTGTCGATATGATCATCATGATGGTGACCATCCAGCCCAGCTGACGGAACAGCACGCCGGTCATACCGGTTACCATAGTCAGCGGGAAGAACACCGCGATAAGGGTAAGAGTCGAAGCCACTACGGAAATAGCCACCTCGTTGGTGCCGTGTATCGCAGCCTGCTTGGGATCGGAACCGCGCTCTATGTGAGTGGTTACGTTTTCAAGCACCACGATAGCGTCGTCCACCACCATACCGATAGAAATAGACAGCGCCGACAGCGATACGATATTGAGCGTATTACCCGTAATCGCCAGATATATGAACGATGCAATCAGCGAAATAGGGATAGTGATACAGATAATGAGAGTGGCACGCCAGCGTCCCAGGAACAAAAACACCACGATCATCACAAACAGCAGGGCATACATCACCGTTTCCACCAGCGAATTGATAGTATTGCGGATATTATCGGATGTATCCACGATGATACCCAGCTTGACATCACTGGGCAGACGTTTCTGGAGCGAGGGGAGCATCTTGAGCACCTTGTTGGAAATCTCTACTGAATTTGCACCGCTCTGCTTCTGCACGATTATCATCGCACCGCGTTCACCATTATTATATGTCACCTGGGCGCGTTCCTCAATCGAGTCGTCGATTCGAGCCACGTCGCGCAGATACACATTCTTGCCGCCGTATGTGCCCACCACGATGTCGGCCATTTGGTCTGACGATGTAAATTCACCCTGCACGCGCAGCGAGTAGGTATCAGAACCGATATCGAACACACCACCGGGAATATTGCGGTTTTCGGCAGCCACGATGTTGCTTATCTGCTCCACGGTCATATTATAGGCTTCAAGACGGGCGGGATCGACATAGATGTGGATCTCACGCTCGGGCGCACCGGAAATCGATACCGAACCTACACCCGAGATACGCGCCAACGGATTGGCCACGGCATCGTCAAGAATCTTATAAAGACCCGGAGTGCTCTCGGTAGCCTGTACCGAAAGCATCAGGATAGGAATCATATCGGTCGAAAACTTGAAGATGATAGGCGTTTCGGCATCATCAGGCATTGACGACGACACCATATCAAGCTTGTCGCGCACATCATTCGTGAGCACATCAATATCCTTGCCATACTCGAATTCCAGGGTAATTACAGAGATGTTTTCGCGCGATTTGGATGTGATGTGTTTGAGGTCGTTGACCGAATTAAGCACGTTTTCAAGCGGACGGGTTACGTTCTGCTCAATATCGGCGGCCGACGCACCCTGATAGGTGGTCATAACCATCAGGGTATTTGTCTCAATATCGGGATAAAGGTCGATAGGAAGCGTCCTGAGCGAGAACAGACCCAAAACCACCACTGCCACAAAGCAGAGCGTGGTCATGATGGGACGCTTCACAGCTCCACTGTATATGCTCATCGGTCGGAGGTTTTAAGGGTTACGCGAGCACCGTCGTTCAGGCGTGTCTGACCGCTGATCACCACAGTATCGCCGTCATTTATGCCGTCGAGCAATTCATAGCTGTCGTCAAGGCGCTGACCCAGATCCACGTGACGGAAGCTCACTGTGCCGTTATCATATTTATACACATACTTGCGGGCGGAGCCTGTCTGCTTCACCACCGCGCGATCGGGCACCACGACATTATTCTGTTCACCAATCTTTATGTCCACTCGGGCAAACATACCGGGCAGGATTTTGCCGTTGGGATTCTGCACGGTGACTTCAACCGGGAGGGTGCGCGATGCCGGATCCACAGCCGGGGATACGCGTGTCACACGCCCCTGGAAGGGTTCGTCGCCAAAGGCATCCAGGGTGAGGTCAACGGTCATTCCGTTTTTGATATACACGATATCTGATTCATTCACATTAATAATTGCCTTTACCGCAGGGGTAATCTGGCCTACGGTGACAATAGGCAGCTGTCCGGACATATCTCCGGGATCATAATTACGGGCGGTAACGACACCGTTGATCGGCGAGACAAGCACAGTGTTGGTCATCGCGTTTTCGTATTGCGAACGCTGTGCATCCATCTGAGCCTTTAGCTGGTCGACATTGCGCTGTGTTCCGGCACCGATGTTCAGCAGCTCCAGGGCGCGGTTGTATTCGCGCTCGGTGTTTTCAAGATTGATACGGAGCTGATCGGCCGTTGACGAATCCAAGGTGGCAAGCACCTGGCCGCGACGCACATGATCACCCACATCGACACGAATCTCCTTAATGCGATTCATCGTAGCCGGTGAGATATTATTGATATTTTCGGCCTCGATATTTGCAGTGTACGACCGGGATTGCTGCACCGCGCGGGCGTGGGCTACATCAATTTCCACCACAGGCAGGTCTTCCTCGTCAACGGCTGCTGTTTCAAGCACTTCAGACTTCGAGCCGCAGGAAGTGAAGGCGAGCATTGTGGCAATAGCCGGCAGATATATTTTCATTTTTTATGGAATTTACGGTTGATTCATTCAATGGTTTGAGAGGCGTTTTCATACTGCTCGACGGGCGCGTTGCCTAAAAGGAGCTCGAGATCGCTGCCGGCCACCATATAATTGTAGACCGATTGCAGCAGGGCGAGGCGTGCGCGTGTGAGCGATAGTTCACTGTCGCGCAGGTCAAGGTATGTGGTAGCTCCTATCTCGAAGCTGCGCTGCTGGATGTCGTGAGCGCGCTCGGCCTCGCGGACGCTTTCGCGGCTGGATGCTATCTGTTTCACATTCAGGGTGATATTTTCGATGGCGAGTTTGGCCTGCATATCCAGGGTGCGGTTGAGGTTCTGGCGGGTGTAGGCCATCTGTTCCAGCTGAATCTCGGCCTGGCGGATACGGCTATATCGCTGGCCGCCCTGATACAAGGGAATCGAGAGCGAGAGACCCACCATAGAATACGACGTCCAACGGAAATTCTTGAATGGCGACCCGTTGCTCGACGAGCTCCAGTTGTAGTTGCCACCCAGAGCCAGCGTAGGCCATAGCGACGACTTCTGCACCTTGAGGGCCTGCTGAAGGTTGCGCGTGTCTATGTCGTTCATAATCAGGGTGGTGTTGTGCGTCAGATCAGGTTGAAGGCTCAGAGTGGTTTCATACATCGTGTCCTCGTAATCGGCGAGGTCGCCGGCGGTGGTAAACTTTGTATCGGCCTCGATACCCATAAGCACGGCAAGTTGCAAGGTGGCACGGCTCACGGCAATATCGCATTGAATCATCTCGGGTTCGATATTTTTCATTGCCACCGATGTGCGCAGCACTTCATATTCTGAAGCATCGCCCACAGAAAGGCGCTTGGTATAAATATCGTGGGTCAGCGCCGCCATATCATAGCTTTCGCGCACCACCCGCTGCGAATCCTTGGCAAGCTGCAGGGCATAATATGCGTTCTTCACCTGATTGATGAGGTCGAGGCGTGATGCACGGGCCTGCTCAACGCTTTTGGCAATCTGAATATCACCGAGCTTCAGCGATGCCCATAGCTGGGGGGCTACCACAGGAATTGATGCCTGAAAACCAAGCGAATACATATTGTCTCGGCCTACTTTGAAGCCATCGCTCATAGAATTGCTTTGTGCGGATTCCTCTGATCCATCTGTGCCATCGGATTCGCCGGGCATCATATCGCCGAATGCGTCAAAATCCATATAGGTCACCTGTTTTTGCAGGGTCCGGTTATAGCTACCGTCAAACGACACCGACGGTAGCAGCTGTCCGAGAATCTCACGACGCGAATAATCCGCCTTGGTAATATCAATATCGGCAATGCGCACTGTCGGGTTCTTGCTCAGAGCTACCGCAAGACATTGCTCAAGTGTAAACTCAGGAATCTGAGCCGCGGCCGAGATTGTAAATACGCCTGCGACAAGACTCCAATATCTTAAAAAATTCATGTAAGAAATAATTGTGGTTCTAGTATTACAAAGGTAATAATTAAAGATGAATAAAAAATAATTAATGGTGCTTTCTGCCAATTTTATATCAGAAAACACCATAATTATACTTTCTGAGATTTTGTCAGGTCATTCGTCGTCTTCGTCAAAGTCGAAATCGAAATCCCATCCGTCCTCAGAGGCGTAAGTATCTGTAAACCTGGCCAGATCGCGCCCCTCGCGCTTGGTGGGTCGGCCCAGGCCCTTGCGACGGTCTACAAAACCCGAAATTTTTACAACGTCGAGCAGATCGTATTGGTCTTGCGGAGTGACATTTTCGAGGTATTGTGGCACGAGTTTGGCTCCGAGGCGGTTTTCGGTAATGGCCAACACCTTGAATGAATAAGTCACCGGTGGCTTGCGCACATGCACCACATCTCCTACCTTTACCATACGGGCCGGCTTGGTGGGATTGGGGTCGTTATTCACCGTCACCCTACCCTTTTTGCAAGCTTCGGTGGCAATGGTGCGTGTCTTGAACACACGCATTGCCCACAACCATTTGTCAACTCTTACTTCAGAAGCCATACACAATCATTTAAGAGTTACTTATTATTGAATTTACACATAGCGGTCTGAGCACCGGCAAGCACATATTCGCGGATGGCATCGCAGGCCACGCCGATTCTTTCGGGCAATTCACGTTGCTGCTCGGGGGTAAACCGTCCCAGCACATACTCAATCTGGGCACCGCGGCTGAAGTCGTCGCCGATACCGAATCGCAGGCGCGCATAGTTTTGCGATCCCACCATCTGAGCTATATTTTTAAGGCCGTTATGACCCGCATCGCTGCCGCGAGTCTTGATACGGATAGCACCGAATGGCAGCGCGAGATCGTCAACGAGCACCAGGACATTTTCCAGGGGTATATTCTCTTTCTGCGTCCAGTAGCGCACGGCATTGCCGCTGAGGTTCATATAAGTCGAGGGCTTCAGCAGCACGAGCTGCTTGTTCTTTAGACGCATCTGAGCCACATCGCCGTAACGTTCTGAAGTGAAAGAAATATTGGATGCCTCGGCAAAGGCATCCAATATCATAAAACCGATGTTGTGGCGGGTACCGGCATATTCGGGGCCAATATTGCCCAAACCCACAACTAAATATTTCATTATTACTTACCGGCGGCAGCAGCGGCAGCGGCACCACGAGCGGCACGGGTGAGCTGAACGGCGCATACTACAGCGTTCTTGGCATTCATGAGTTCGAGACCTTCGAAGTGAAGTTCACCAACCTGAAGGGTTTTGCCCAGACCCAGGTTGTCGACATTTACAACCAGGCGTTCGGGGATGTTCTGGTAGGTAGCTTTCACTTTGAGCTTCTTCATGCTCAGGGTGAGCTTACCACCGGCTTTCACACCTTCGGCGTGACCCTCGAGCTTCACGGGTACTTCTACTACCACGGGCTTTTCGGGGGTAACTTCGAGGAGGTCGATATGGAGGATGCTGTCCTTAACGGGCTGGAACTGAATGTCTTTGAGCACAGCCATACGCTTTTCACCGTTTACATCAAGCTCGATAGCGAAGATGTCGGGGGTGTAGATAAGCTTGCGGACAGCGTCGTTTGCTACAACGAGGTCAGTGGTGATGAGGCCTTTACCGTTACCGATTTCAACGATTTTTTCACCGGGTTTGAGGGTGCCGTTGAAGGGGAGTTCGAATACTTCACCGCCGTTGAGCACAACGGGGATCAGACCTTTTTCACGGAGGGCCTTGGTGGCTTTCTTGCCGAGCTCAGTGCGGGGCTGAGCTGAGAGATTGTAAGTTTTCATTGTTAAAAAGTTGTGTTACTCAAAATTAAGAGAATTGCTCCTTAATTTCCCATCACACGGGATGCTAAAAAGCGACTGCAAAGGTACGAATTATTCCCCTAACAACCAAACGCCCCTCAATACATAATTAAATTAAATACAGATTTTAACTTAATTTAACCGCATAAAAACGCAGGACGACACCGGGAGTGACGCCGCTCTGCGTTCTAGCGGTCGGAAGACGAAAAAGCCACTATTAAGGGCATAAAAGTGCTGGTTTAATGCGTTTGTTTTATTTGAAATTTCAAGTAGAATTAAGCAAAAATATCACTGTTCAGACTGCC
>CAZHDH010000090.1:0-8438 GCA_964531245.1 uncultured Bacteroides sp.
AATGATTGGTTTAACTGACAAGGCGGCGTCGTGATGACAGCCGCCTTGTCGGTTGAATACTAAAAAATTAAAATTAGTTAAGCCATTTTTTTGATTTGGTATCGTAAATCTTTGCTCCGGCGGTATATGATCCTTTATCATTGCTTACTACAATACCAGCCTTTACATATCCATACGAATCTATCTTCGTAGCAAAATTGAAAGATGTGGAGGTCGCAGTGGTACTTAAGTCTGTATCCTGCCAATCTTCAGCATAAGGATTCCAAACTCTCAATACTACTTTAGTAGCTTTTCCATAGCCATAACCTGAAGAATTAGTCCAACGTAGAGTCATATTAGATCCACTTACTGTACAATTTCCATACTCATATGCAGGTGCAAATCCTTCATCATTGGTGCTTGCTGTATATTTAGCATAATCACTGAAAGGACTTTCGCCCGAGCTATTAACAGCCTTTACTTTATAATATGCTGTTCCACCATTTGTGGGCGCATTTGTATCGGTAAAACCATAAGAAGCATAAGATGTATCACCGATCTTAGAGTAAGTTCCATTTGCTGAAGAACTTTTATATATGTAATATGAGGTTGCATTGCTCACTTCATTCCACCTGATACGTACGTCTGGAATGTAATTATTACCTTCGTTTGATACAGTTACGCCTGTGGGTGCTGATGGTTTCTGTTGTCCACCACTGTTACCACCACCGGAATTTAGATCTGATTCTGTTATTACTGTAGTCACAATATTTGAGTAATCACTATATTCGCTTCCCTTTTGAGCCTGAATTTTAAAGGCCCAGTTTCCGGCAATTTTACAATCCATAGTGAATGTAGTGCCTGTTGTATTTTTCATTGTTACGAAATACTCTGAATCATAAGCGATAGGATTTGAATAATATATCCAGTATTTCTCTGCATTAGCAGCTTTATTCCATGTCAAAGTTATTGCATAACCGTTTTTTGAGTATTGTAATCCTGTAGGTACTCCAAGCTCATCGGAAGTTCCCTGATTGTTTCCACTACCAGAATTATTACTATATCCGTTCTGAATTATCGTATATGTATCAAAAACTTGACCACCAATCATTAAGTCAACAGTCGTTTCCCTTGCTTCGGGAGTGCTGTTTTCAGCTACATTTATAATACAGAGATCTTGGGAATTATACATTTTTGCGTCGACCCAAAATGCATTGGATCTTACATAAGTACTGGGAGTACAGTTATTGATATAGCAATCAATAGAACTACCTGATGCAGGACAATCTCTGTAAAGAGTGGAACCAGCGAACGATGGCATTGAAGCACTCGGCGAATACTTATCGTCTTCATCATCCCCGCATGATGTGAGGACGATACAAAATGTTGCGACGATATACAACATTAGGAATTTTAGGAATTTATCCATGCCTTTGATACTGCCTTATCCATTCCTGATCAGACATTTATGAGATTATACGAAAAAAGCGTGGAATGATTTCTTGTTTATCCCTAAGGAGGCATCGCCAAACGCCTGACACGAAATAAACAGTCCACTCCCACGCCTAATCGAATATCGATACCCCTTGTCGGGGAGTGGATATGCGACAAGCATGAGCGTTTGTTGACTGCTCTGATCCTTCGTGTTTTTGAAATTGGCGATTTCCTTAGGAGGATAAAGCAAAAAAACGCTTTTAAAATATGTCCGCATAGCTGCCTATGCGTTGCAAAATTACTAAAAGTTTATGAAACAGCAAAATTAAATTATTTCCCTATTTTATTCTTCAATACTCTTATCATCGTATCGGCAAAAAATTTGTTGTATTTTACCTATGCGTGAACCTTTTCAGCATCGGTGGTGTTATAGTAGTGTAAGAAATGTGATAATGATTGGTTTAACTGACAAGGCGGCGTCGTGATGACAGCCGCCTTGTCGGTTTTTTCGTGTTTTGTGTGGTGGTTGAACGGAAAAATTGTATCTTTGCGTTATATTTATGCTCACATCTATGTTTAAACTGCCGTTACTCACTGCTTTTGCTCTGGCGGCCTCGCTTGCGGGGCATGCGCAGGCTTCTGATTTGTTGTGTCACAATTATATAGGCGCGGTGGATGCCCTGGAAATGTGTTTGCCGCTTAATCCGTCGCCACAACTTGAGGAATATCGGGCGTGGCAGGGGGTATGTGCGGCCACAGGTATAGATGCCGATCCTGCGGCTGTACGCGAGTTTTTGTCGCATTATCTGGGCAGTAGCTATGAGGTGGCAGCGCGCATGTTGCTGGTGCAATGTATTATAAAAGACAACCCCGCCGAGGCGTTGGCTATACTTGACGATATGCGTCCCGAAGCGTTAGCTTCCGATTCCCGCGCCCTGTATCATTATTATAAGGGATATGCCCTGATGATGACGGACCATAACACCCAAGCCGAGGGCGAATTTAAACAAACTGTGAGCAATCGTCGCCTCAGGGCCAACGCCAATTTCTTTATCGGCTATATCGACTATTGTTCCGGTCGCTATAACGAGGCTATGACGCGCCTGCGTGGTGCCGACCGTCACACTATGCCCGGTGCTTTGGCCGACCTATACATGGCGCAGATGCAATATTCGGCCGGCGAGATGCGTGCAGCCGAAAATTCGGCCAAAGCCGTAATTGATTCACACGTTGACATCCCCTCCTCATATCGCGCCGAGGCTATGCGCATAGCCGGTGAGGCAGCTTTTGAGGCAGGACGGTCGGCCGAGGGATTGAAACTTTTGCGTCAATACCGTCAAAGTACCGATACCCCACAGCGCTCTGCTATGTATATCCTCGGCACTGAGGAATTCAAGTCGGGAAATTATAATGAGACAGTATCGGTGCTCACACCCGTGGTGAGCGACGACGACGCTATGGGGCAGAGTGCTTTGCTTTATGTGGGACAAGCTCTGCTGGCCACAGGAAGCAACGATGCCGCAATGTCGGCCCTGAGTCGCGCGATGGCTATGGATTTCGACAGTGAGGTGAGCGAAGCTGCTTTCTATAACTACGCCGTGGCGCGCGCTCGCGGCGCTCGTATGCCATTCAGCTCCACCACCGAGATGTTCGAGGAATTTTTGAGACGCTTCCCCGACGGGCAATATGCTCCGCAGGTGCAGGAATATCTGGTAACGGGTTATCTCACAGATCACAACTACGAGGATGCCTTGGCTTCAATCAACCGTATGCACACCATGACACCCAAGGTATTTGCTGCAAAACAGCAGGTGCTGTATGCTCTGGGCACACGAGCGCTGGCCGCCGGCGATGCCGCCGGTGCGCTCAAATATTTGGATGATGCACGCTCCCTGGCCCGATGTGACCGCGCTACTGATGCCCGCGTATCGCTATCGCGCGGCGAAGCCTTATACCGCACAGGCCGCTTTGCCGAGGCCGTGAGCGAATTTAAAAACTATCTGCAAAATGCTCCTGCCGATGATTCAAACCGCTCTCTGGCAAGATATGATTTAGGTTACGCTTTGCTATCAGAAAAGAAATATAACGAAGCTGCTGCCGAATTTGACCGCGCCGCCCGCAGCGATCTCGATGCCGCCACACGCACCGATGCCCTGAATCGACTGGCCGACACAGAATTTTTCCGCAGTATGTTTGACGAAGCCTTGCGCGACTATGCCAAGGCCTACGACCTGCGCCCCGGCTCAGGTGACTATCCGCTGTACCAGCAGGGCGTAATTTACGGCTTCTTAGGTAAACCTCAACAGAAAATAGCCACTTTAGGCAAGATGATGGACGAATTTCCGGGGTCGTCACTGGTGCCCGATGCCATGCTCGAAACCACCGAGGCATATACACGTCTGGGCGATTCGCGTTCTGCACTCGATGTATATTCGCGTCTTGTGGCAGCTTATCCATCCACCGAACAGGGACGCCGTGGTTATCTGCAAATGGCTCTGACGCGCCTCAACTCGGGCGATCGCCGTGGGGCCATTGCCGATTATCGCTCTATCGTGACTCTCTACCCCACCAGCGAGGAAGCGCGCATGGCGGTGGATCAGTTGAAAATCCTATCGGCGCAGGACGGCACTTTGGGAGCCACAGCCGCATGGCTCGAATCTATCGAAAATGCTCCGCAACTCGACATTGCCGAAGCCGACGCGCTATCGTTCAGCGTAGCCGAGGAGGAATGGCTTTCAGACCACCGCACAGCTCGTCTTGAAAAATACCTCACCGAATATCCCAACGGTGCTTCCCGAGCCGCTGCACTGGCTTATCTGATGGAAGCCGCCGTGGATAATCAGCACACCGGCGACGCACTCACATTCGCCACCCGGATTCTGGAACGCTACCCCGATTCGCGCCACGTCGAGAGTGCTCTGCTGGTAAAGGCCGACGCCCTGAACGAACTGGGCCGCGGCACCGATGCGCTTGAAGCCTACACCGCTCTGGAAAGCCGCGCATCAACACCGCGCCTGCGCGACACAGCCCGTAAAGGAATCATGCGCGTGGCCCGCGACCTGGCTGATAATCCTCGTGTGATCGAGGTGTGTCAAAGCCTGCTTGCATCAAGCGCCACCGGCGATGCCGACCGCTCCGAGATTGAATACACCCTGGCTCAGGCTTACGACCTTACCGGCAGCACTGAAAAAGCCCGCGAGATATGGCAACGCCTGAGCAATAATCCCGATGATCTTTACGGTGCAAAAAGTGCAGTAGCCTTAGGTCAGAGCTATTATGACAGCGGCGATATGGACGCTGCCCGGCATACAGCCGACGCGCTCATCGATGCTGCCACCCCCCACACCTATTGGCTTGCCCGAGCCTTCATACTGCTCAGCGACGTTTACGCCGCCACGGGCCAGACCTTCGAAGCCCGCGAGTATCTGCTTTCGCTTAAAGACAATTATCCCGGTTCCGAGACCGACATATTCCAGATGATTAACACCCGATTATCCTCATTGAAGTGAAAAAATACGTTCTCATCACAGCTCTGACGGCCTCGATGGCCGCCCATGCCCAGGATCTCTCAACCGAGGTAGTGGTTGACCGCACAGTATCGCCGGTAGAAAATATAGCCACACGTCCGGGCACACTCACCCCTGTGATCATACTGCCCCAGAGTAGCGCTCCAGAGCTCTCGCCTCAGATATATACCGGCCTTAGCGCTATAACCCGAGTTTTCGATCCCTTTACACCGCTGGGGGGCAGTATGTGTGCCACTCCCACGCCCTATCGCGGCTATCTGTCGGCTGCCTACGGTCCGCTGCTCAGTACCGACATCCGCGCCGGTTATCGTTTTGTGCAAAGTCAGGCCTTGACCGCCGGAGCTGCGCTGTCGTTTGCTTCAGAAAGCTATCACGCTTTTCAACCCGGCGACTACGACCGCAACCGATACGGCGACGGCAAAGTGCGCGGCTACCTGAGCTGGAGTCCCGATTCACTCTCGGCCCTGAATGTGGCCATTGACGGCCGCTTCCTGTCAACCGGCACAGCCTATCGCCCCGGCACTCCGGCTCAGAATGGCAAATTGGATGTATTGTGGAAATCGCAGGCTTCGCGCATTGCCTACGGAGCGGCCGCACTTGTGGAACTCGACCGCATATCGCGCAGCAATCAGACGGCATACGATGCATCGGCATTCGGTGCATACGTTTTCCGACCCGGAATGTTGCTGGGCCTTGACATAAACGGTCGCGGTATGGTGACGGATGGAAGCGACAAATTGTATGCCGTCACTGCCACACCATTCTTCTCATTCGCCGGGCGCAATATCTATACCCGCGTCGGGGTAGGGTTTGAAGAATCAGGCGAGGATGGTTCACGACATTCGTCGGCTATAAATAAATTTCATATCACGCCCCAATTTGAACTCCGGGCGCGTATGTCATCGTATTCCGGAATTTGGATGTGCGTATCATCGGGCACGATAATGAATTCCAGAAATCAGTTGCGCGACTACTCCATATTCGTACAGCCCAAGACCATTGAAAATGAAAATTCATACCTGAACGTAATGGCCGAGGGTGGACTGACTTTCGGTCCCGCCTCAGGCTTCAGCATAGATATTTTCGGAGGATATGCCTCGGCCAAAAATTGGAATATGATAGCTTTTGATTCATTCATCCAATCTGACATCAAAGGCTGGCATATCGGTGCTAATCTAAAATATACGAGTCGCCTCATAGATGCCCACGCCTGCATCGACGCCGCGCCCCGATCGGGCGACAGCAAAAACTATTGGGTAGGCAATCCCGATGCCGCCACCTTGAAAATTGATGCTGCAGTGGATGTCACGCCCATCGACCGCCTCACCATAGGTGCGACATATAAATACACCGGCGGCCGCGATATAATATTCGGCCATTGGGATGGCTTAATCACAGATTTCCCTGACGGCGAAAAAATATCAGATCTGGGGCTCCGGGCCCAATATCGCCTGAACGATGCTATCAGCTTCCAAGGCACGCTGCGCAATATCCTCAATCAGAAAAATTACATCTTCTACAATGTGCCTGCACAGGGCATCAACGGCCTGGTGGGTGTAACGTATAAATTCTAATGAGCAACACCTTATATATAACCGACCTTGACGGGACATTGCTGGATGATACGGGACACGTGTCGGCGCGCAGTGCCGAGATTATTTCGCGCCTGAGCCGGCAGGGTGTGTTGATAAGTGTGGCCACGGCTCGCACTCCCGCTACAGTTGTAGAACTTCTGCGCGACACCTACACCACCGCCGATCTGGTGGTGATGACCGGTGCCGGAATATGGGATCGTCCCGGCCACCGCTTCCGCTCCCTCGCCCTGATTCCCGAGGAACAGGTGCGCCGGATGATGCAGGTGTTCCACAAACGCGATCTGCACCCGTTTTGCTATACATTGTCAGATAATTCACATCTTGACGTTTACCGCACACCACATCCGCTCAACGCCTCCGAAGCTCTATTTATCGACCAGCGCCGGGGGCTGGCTCTCAAGACATTCCACCTTGATACACCGTGCCCCGACGAGGCTGCTTCACGTGTGGTTCTGTTTTTCGGAATGGGCAGTCGCGACACAATTGTATCAGTGGCCGAAGAACTCCGCGACATTACCGATTGCTATGTATCATATTATAAAGATACTTATACCGACGATCTATGGCTGCTGGAAATCTTTGCCCACGGGGTAAGCAAAGCCAACGGCATACGCCACTTGCGCGATATGGTGAAAGCCGACCGCCTGGTGGTTTTCGGTGATAACCTGAACGACATCCCGATGATGCGCGAGGCAGATGTTGCCGTAGCCGTAGAAAATGCCCTGCCCGAAGTAAAAGCCATAGCAGATGTGGTAATAGGCCCGAATACTGCCGACGCCGTAGCGCTGTTTATAGAAGAAGATTCGCGGCAGTGATACTTTTGCCCTCTGCGGTTGTTATAATCTTATGTATCTTAACCGCCTAATATTCGCTCTGGTAATGGCCGTTTCCGCTATGGGTATGGCCGCCCAGACTGCGCCCAAAAGTGCGGTACAACCTTATTATTCCGGATATTCATATCGGGTGGATGCCGACGGCGACACCATTGCCGTGATACACCTGCGCAACATCACCTGCTTTCCTCCTATGAAATTCAAGAACAAAAAGGAGGAGGAACATTATTGGCGCACCGTGCGCGATGTGCGCCTCACGCTGCCATACGCCAAACTAATAGCCGAGACCCTGCTCGAAACATACGAATATATAGAGACTTTTCCCACCACCAAGGAGCGTGAACAATACCTCAAAAAGATGGAAAAAAGTCTGTTCGAGCAGTATAAACCGGCCCTGAAACGATTCTCGAAAGGACAGGCCAAAGTGCTTATAAAACTAATCCAACGCGAAACAAATCAAACCTCATACGATATAGTGAAAGCCTTCCTGGGCAGCTTCCGCGCGACCTTCTGGCAAGGATTCGGCAAGCTGTTCGGAGTGAGCCTCAAAACCACCTTCGATCCAACCAAGAAAGACGATGCCACCCTTGACCGCATAGCCACCGGCATCGAACAAGGCTGGCTGTAGCCCGTTGTCCGCAATATCCATCACTGTTTCGGGAAGATGGCGTTTGATAAGCAAATGAGACAGTGGGACACATAGTAAGATCTGACCTACAATACAATAATCACTCGAAGTTGTTATTATCGTACTTTAATGACTCTTGAAGATACAAGAAAGTTTCAGTTGCCTCTAAATCTTCGGGGTATGGAGGTTTTGAAAATATAGTTTTTACAATTCCTTTATTCAAATCGGAGATTTTTAGATAAAAAAATTCTCTATCTGTATTCCATGATGTATAAAAGATTAATTTGCCATTCTTCTGTTGTATTTTTTTTGAGACCATACCAAAATGTATTTTATCAGGCATAGTGCGAATTACACAGCCTTCACAAATTGGCTTCTTTTCGCCAACTTTATATACAGTTGCAATTAACTTAAAGTCATAGGTATTCAGTTCGCAGTTTAA
>CAZHDH010000091.1:0-8338 GCA_964531245.1 uncultured Bacteroides sp.
ACACCCACCAACTCACCGACGGCGAATACACCGTGCCCGAAATCTCCGGCCCCGTAATCCTCACCGTCAAACTCACCCCCACCCCCGCCGACGAACAATAACGCAAATCGTCTTTCACGCAAATTACCTAAATGAGACGAATGTTTTATTTTTAGGTCTATGGGACATAATTCACAGAGGACCGGAAAATTTTTTGATGGGGTTGCCGCGTTGAAGGGTGTCGTGGTTGCTCCATTGGCGCGATTGCGCTTCTGCGATGAATTTGTCGTTTTGCTGATGCAGTTTCAACAGTAGGCGTTCTCTTGCCATGGCTTTATTCTGCGATTGGGAGCGTTGGTCAGAGCATTTCACCGACAGCCCGGTGGGAAGATGAGTTGCGCGTACTGCGGTCTCAACTTTATTGACATTTTGGCCGCCCTTGCCTCCTGACCGGCAGGTTTGGTATGAGATGTCCGACTCTTCGATATGTGGTAATTCGACCTCATCGAAGATGTTGACACCCACAAACCAATTGGTGCGTTTATGGGTGGGGCGATAGGGATTTTTGGTTGATCGCCATAGGATGGTGCCCTGCCAGTCGTCGATAAGATATTGTGGAATTGTTGCGTCAGATGTAAATGTCAAAGACATATAGCAGCCTTCCACCCGGTTGTGGGATTCGCTATCTGCCAACTGCAATTCAGGAATGGCTTTAAGTAGTTCACGAGCCACGAGCGCGACGGCTCTGGCACATTCCACCGGCCCGCGGCCGGCTGTTATCTGTATATATTTTTTCATTCTCCGTTGTCTTTAATGTTTAGCTTGGGGTTAATCATCGCAACGACATCCACTGTCGGTTGAATAAGCTCCAGAATCTCACGGGTGGGTTTGTACGCCATCGGCGATTCATCGAGAGTACCGGCACCGACGGATGATGAGTAAATACCGTGCATAGACTTTTCAAAATCGCTTATAGATATTTGCTTTTTGGCTTGCGCCCGGCTCATGATGCGTCCTGCTCCATGTGGGGCGGTATTGAGCCATTGATTATTCCCTTTTCCAATGCAGATATATATGCCGTCGCGCATATTGAATGGTATTGCCACTTTCCGGCCTTCTGAGGCGTCAATCGCTCCCTTTCGGAGCATAGGCACTTGGTCTGTCACCGAGATATAATTATGGGTGGTAAAGATTGACTCAGTGCATTTGGCTTTGCAAAGCTTTTTTAGTATATCGAAAATTCGGTCACGGATGATCTGATGGTTATAAAGCGCGTAGGCTTGTGCTATTATAATATCGGATAGATAGCCTCGCAGAGAGTCACCCCACAGGTAGCCCGCGTATT
This sequence comes from uncultured Bacteroides sp., assembly GCA_964531245.1. Lineage (GTDB taxonomy): Bacteria > Bacteroidota > Bacteroidia > Bacteroidales > Muribaculaceae > CAG-873. Next base: position 1,325 of record CAZHDH010000091.1, read on the forward strand.
TGGCCCGTTTAGGATTCTGTGCGATATTGTGCCAATGGTTAGCGACCTTGACACCGAGATTCCGCGACCCGCAGTGAATTGTAAGCCAAGCGTCCCGCGACAGTGCATCCTCACCATACTCAATGAAATGGTTGCCGCCCCCGAGGGTGCCGAGGCTTTTGTAGAACATACCCTCCTGAAGTTTGATACGGCGACAAAAATCGGAAATGAACCGAGCATCTATCCGCGGAGTTTCATTTATAAGGTCGGGAGAAGCGGAGCGCGCTTTCTGATATTGAGAGTTTAGAAAGCGAAAGAGTTCTTTTTCGTTGAGTGAGTTCTTAATGCAGATATTCGTGCCGGTGGGTATTGCCTCACGGACACGATGGTCGAGCAAAGGGAAATCTTCGGGGTTGACAGCACAGGAAAGGCGATGCATTGAAATGGTGCAACCGATGTCAACGCCTACGTGATCGGGATTAACATATAACCCTATCGGGTAGGCAGTGCCGACATTACAATTGTTTCCGGCGTGTACATCGGGCATTTGCACGATAGGCACGCCTTCCATTGCCGGATGATTGCAAAGGCTTGTTATCCAGTCGAGAGCCGACTGCTCAATATTATCGGTGAAAATTTCAGCCGATGTTGTTTGTCCGTTTATATTCATGCCGCCAAGTTGAAATATGCGTGCGCAATTGATTTGCGCACTACTAAAAATTTTGGTATTTTTGTAAAAAATATTCTGCTATGCCTATCAATCGAGCCACGCTTATACGAATCTCAACCATAGACAAATGTCTTCAGAACCATTACCGTCGCTGGACAATCAATGACCTGATCGATGCCTGCACCGATGCGTTGGCTGAGTATGAGGGTCGCAGCAACCCTGTGAGCCGCCGCACGTTTCAGAACGATCTTGCACTGATGCGCAGCGACCGCTTGGGCTATAACGCCCCGATTGTCGTACGGGAAAATAAATATTATGAGTATGAAGATCCGGATTTCAGTATCACTCATCTGCCTCTGAACGATGAAGGGCTTGATGCCCTCAACGCAGCTCTTGACATATTGCGACAATTGCAGGGCTTTCCTCAGTTGGCATCATCTATCGACACAATAAGCAAGCTCAACGAGCAGATTTCGCGTCATACCGGCACATCTGTCCCGGCGATGGATATGGAAAGTGTGCCGGGTTATAGCGGTTCGGGATTTATCGGAACTATTTATGACGCTGTTAAAAAACAGCAGACCATTGTGATTGAGTATCAATCGTTCAAAGCCCGACAGCCCGAGGCATTGGTGGTGTATCCATATTTATTGAAGGAGTATCGCAACCGGTGGTTTCTTATCGGCGAAAAGTCAACCAACCGAGTTCCGCAGGTTAATATCTTTGCCCTCGACCGTATTCAATCAATTTCCGTTGACAAAAAACATCCGTTTAAGAAATGCGTTGCCTTTGACCCCGAGCATTTCTTTGATGATACAATCGGCGTGACCAAAGGAATACATGACAAGGCGCGACGCGTCGTAATTAAAATTGACCGCCAGCAGGCACCATACGTTGAGTCAAAACCATTTCACCGGTCGCAAAAAGTGGAACAGCGCTTTCGCGACGGGAGTATTCAAATTTCATTGAAAGTAGTGATCAACAACGAACTTGAACGACTAATTCTGGGCTACGGAGGAGATGCCCAGGTGATAGCCCCACCCGAATTCCGCGCCCGCGTGGCCGAAAGCGTGAGTATAGCGCACTCGCACTATCAGACCCGGCTCTAAATTTCAATTATGCAGGGAGCGTTGAGGGTTGAGTAATCGGCGTTCATAATCGCTCCATTAGAGAAAGTGATACCGTTTTGCTCCATGATGCCGTGCCGGGCGTGTATATGTCCGAAAAGATGAGCTTTAAGATGGAGGTCGGATAATTTAATCAAGATTTCTTCAGATCCGTAGTTTATCCCATCGTCAAAGTCCAGAATGCCGTATCCAGGAGAATGAGTTATCAAAACGTCTGTATCACTGGGGATTTTCGCATAGTTTTGGCTCTGCCGTTCTGTTATGCAATCTTCCAGAAACATCGGAACGCCGTAAAACTTTATACCATCAATCTCAATTCCTGAATTGGAGAGTAGATGCACATTGTCAGGCAGACCGTCAATATTGGCTCCATATAGGCAATCGTCATGGTTGCCACAGATGAATATTTTGTGTTTATATGGCAAGTCGCAAAACCAGTTGAGGAAATCAAGGGCCTCCTGTTCAGTCCCGACCATACAGAAGTCACCTGAATGTACCACCACATCGGCCTGGGGTAAATCCCGAAGCCGATGATGACAGTTGTGAGTATCGGAAAGATGGAGTATTTTCATAAAAAAAATCCTGATTCGGATTACAGCTTATAAGCCTTTCGTATAATACCGGGTAGCTGAAATTCTTTGAATACGTCCTTATATGTTAAAATATCTGTACGAATTTGCAAACGATCTATAATTTCGTGATTTGGTGTAATCTTCTTTATAGCTTCCTTGATTATACCCGTATTTTCACTCTTGAAAGTATCGGCGTAGAGTTCATTATACCGATTGAACTCTGTTTGGTTCCAATCAAGTGCAATAGTGGCAAATTCTACTACCTCGGCTTGTTTGTAGTACTCTTTATAAGCTTGCCTGCCGGGATTATCATCTTTGGCAGGCCTCGTCGAAATACCTAACAAGTGGCTGAATACTTGCTTTATACCTTCTAAGTATTGTCTTTCATCAGATGAAAGACCGAACACCGTGCTTTCGCTGCCATCTTGATGAGTTACGTCATAATTTCCGATACGAAATTTTAAATTGGGGAGGCTGTCGTTCAAAATCTTATAAAACTCTCTATATTTGAGAACCAGTTCCACTGGGTGGTGAGTGATATATTCGGTAAATTTTGATTCGAGGAATAAAAGTTTTCTTGCCTTTCCGTCCGCCGTTTTTGACACAAGTAAAACATCTACATTAGATGGCTTCCGTCCATCTGCCTTTATCACGACATTTTTCACCTCGAACATCACTTCAGTGTATTTATCCTCACCAATTGTCAGAGGGTTTGTGGGAGAAACGGAAAAGAAGCATAATAAGGCGAGTAATGAAGACGAGTGAATGGTAACAATCTTTGATTCCTCATCTCCGTCACCGGCGACAGCCATATTATACGCTTTACTGAATGTTTCAAAATTCGAACCATTGCCGAGATCAAACGCTTTGAATAGTGATAATCCAATATCATCACCGCTCGGGATGCTTAGCGAGTTTTCTGATTCGCGTCCTTTATAACGCCCGGATTGTATTTTTGTATTTATCAGAGGACTAAATCCCTGAAAATAACCTTTGTCTAAAAGAATCTGAGATTTCATATTTCTATAAGTATTACTTTCAATTTGTGTTTATTTCTTGATAACATCCCGTGGCAGCAGGTCAATTCTCGGGATCAACTCTCCTTCGGGATCCGGATATTCGCCCCAATTACATTTTACTGTAATCAATGGCTTAACTTTAACACCATCCGATTCTATGTTTAGCGGATGCTCGCCCTGCGCTATACTTTCAATTATTACCGGTATGAGGATATTGAGTTCCTCGTCCTCAAGGTAACAGCTGCCGGACATCCAGGCCAGATCCCCAGCATTGAATGTATTTTCATTTTCACACCTTGTACCACCCGGATTATTGGCATCATAAAAATATGACGATATAAATGCGCGGTTGGCGTTGAATACAATTTTAAATTCCGGAGATTCATCGTAATCCTCTGTTTCTAATATTTCGTCCGGAATGCCATCTATTTCAGATTCTACAAATATAGATTTTCCATGACCATGTTCTGGACCGATAATCTGATAGGAAATAACGTCATTGTCAGTTTCCGTATGCGCTTTAAGGGCTTCTTCTGCCTCTTCAAGAGAATAATAGTTGCCAACCTTATCAAGAGAAACGTTATAAAAATGGTCCTTTTCGTCTTGACGTGTCGCAATCAGTGATTCCGCTCCTTTTGAAAGCAATCTCAATTTATAAAGGCTTACTTCAGGATATTCCATTTTATTCATCTTAGGAATTTGTTTTTTGCAAATTTAGTGATTTTCATCGGGTTTGCAACCAGGCTATTTCTTTTCTGTATTGTCCTTCCATAATTACAGTGCAAAGATAGTAATATGGTGTCGCATTTTTCGAGACACTACAAAAAATAATACAAATTTATGCTGTACCGCAAAATGCTCCACCATTGCTATAGCTTTGCACTTATGAAAGAAAATCGCAATAATTTTTTAGTGCGCAGAATGGTTGCGCACACGGTGCCTAACTTTGCGGCCACAATATAAAAACATCAGAATATGAAGACCTTAGAAGGATATGACGTGAAGATATTCACAGACAACATTGAGGATAACGCCTTAGAGCAGATTCGTACTCTGCTTTCCATTGACGTGTTTTCCGACAAGAAGATACGTATTATGCCTGATGTTCATGCCGGGGCAGGCTGCGTAATCGGTTTCACCGGCGACCTCGGCGACAAGGTCATCCCCAATATTGTGGGTGTAGACATTGGTTGTGGTATGCGCATTCTCAATCTCGGAAAAATTTCCGGGATTGACTATCACGCATTCCACGAGCATATTCGTGGCAATGTGCCTTCGGGGATGATTGTGCGCGAGGATCGTTTCGGGTTCAAGCCACTTGTCGATGAGGAAATGGAAATCTACCGTGAAGCAAAGCAACTTGTGACTGAACTTTACTGCTATCGCGAGATTAAAGACTCGGGGCGTATCAACAAGGCTATCGGGTCGCTCGGTGGCGGCAACCATTTCATTGAGCTTGACAAGGACGATGATGGTAATGTTTACCTTGTGATTCATACCGGATCGCGCAACCTGGGCAAGCAGGTTGCCGACATTTATCAGGCGAAAGCCGTGAAACATCTTACCGATGGGGCAGATGAGTTTGAGGAAACAATCAAGCGCACCATTGAGGAATATAAGGCAGCCGGTAGGCGCGCTGAGTTACAAAGCGTCATCAAAAAGATGCGCAAAGAGTTCAAGGAGGCCGAACCATCGCTCCCTGCCGACCTTTGCTATGTGGAGGGTGAAGGACGTGAGCATTATCTCCATGATATGCGCCTCTGCCAGCGATGGGCTGTACTAAACCGCAAACTCATCTCGATCTTGCTAATGCGTTTTTTCCCGGGAGTAGAGGTAAGAGAGGAATTTGAATCCGTGCACAATTACATCAGCGATGATAACATCATACGCAAGGGTTCGATATCTGCGGCCAATGGCGAACGTTGCATCATTCCGCTGAATATGCGCGACGGCTCATTGCTTTGCACCGGCAAGGGCAATCCGGACTGGAACTGCTCGGCCCCTCACGGCGCAGGACGCGTTTTGAGCCGCTCGCAGGCCTACGAGAAAATCACGATGGAAGACTTCGAGGCATCCATGCATGGCATATACTCCGAATCGGTCAATGATTTCACCCGTGATGAGTCGCCAATGGTCTATAAACCGGCTGAAGAAATAATTGCCAATATAGGCGACACTGTCAACATTGACACAATCATTCGTCCGATCTTTAATTTTAAGGCATCCAAGTAGAAAAAACAAATCCTGTAGCGTAAATCGCGACAGGATTTGTTTAACTTTGCGGTGCAAATTCTAAATGAAATAAAAACCGAACAAATATCGCGAATAAGTAACAATGGATTTTGAAGAAATAGATTTACCGACATCATTCCGTGTTATTGGAGTCGGAACCGGAATAGTGGATATTATCAATAAAGTTAAGGGCCTGAGATTAGAATGCGTTTCCGCCGAGATTGTGGAATCAGCCGATGATGTTACTCCCGGCTATGAGGACAAACTTGCAATAATCATCTTTACTGATGCAGGAGACACGGCAAATCGTATAGCCAATACGTTTCATGACGCAGGTGTCCTCACAATCGGCTTCTCCAAAGATGCCGCCCCATCATGCTACGATAGTATAATGTTATGTGAGTCTGCCGATGAATATCCGGATATAGTAAAGACCTTGATGCATCCCATTGTCTCTCCCGGCCAGATAACTTACGACTTCAATGATCTGAATACAGTCCTACGTGATTCCGGATACTTTACGATAAAATCCGCATCTGGTAACAATGTTCAGGAAGCAGCTGAACAGTTGCAAGCCCTTTTTAACGATTTGGATTTAAACCATGTGGATTATATTTCCATACTTCTCTTTTATAATCCAAATCGTACAACTCCCTTGGCGATGAGCGAAATAGCAAGCCTTCAACAACTATTGTCAAAACTACCGGAAACAGTAAACATAATATGGTCGATTAACTATGACGGAAATCTAAACGGCGACGAAATCCAATTATCGGCTGTGTTGGCAGGAAAGGAGGGCTTGCAATGTTAGGAATCCTATGTGATTTTTCCACGAAAAATACGTAACTTTGCATAAGAATGGCAGTAGAATTTATATCCGGTAAAGACCATTACGATAAGGTCATAGCAAGAATGGCTTCTGTAAAGAAGTCGCTCTGGATCGGCACAGCCGACATCAAAGACCTTCATGTCAAAACCGGTTCATCAACGGAACCATTCCTTGCCGTACTTGCAAAACTGCTCAAACGTGGTGTCGAGATCCGGCTTATCCACGCTAAAGAACCCGGACCCGCGTTCCGTGAGGATTTTGACCGATATCCGATTCTAAATACCGGGCTGGAGCGAATGCTATGCCCGCGTGTTCATTTCAAAATGTTTATTTTCGATTTCGAATCAGCCTACATTGGTTCAGCCAACCTAACAGGTGCCGGCATAGGTATGAAGAGCGGCAACCGTCGCAACTTCGAGGCCGGAATCCTCACCGATCAAGCATCCCTGATAGAGGCTGCCTGCGAGCAATTCGATAGCGTGTGGCGTGGTGACCATTGCCCTCGCTGTGGCCGCCGGCAATATTGTGCCGACCCGATTAAGTAACTCATAAAAATTAGACGATATAGATTTGCGTAGGATTGACG
>CAZHDH010000092.1:0-8259 GCA_964531245.1 uncultured Bacteroides sp.
CTCGAAGGGTATTGGCTGAGTCACACCGATTTCGACCGTGAGACACCGATGGATGAAGGACAGTGAACCCCGTCCGGCTGTGGACGCAAAAATTTTTGCGTCCCTACAAATCGCTGGTAGTCAGATAGTTGCAATATAGTGCGTTTCCCCATCCGGCGCGCGCCTGACACCGCGGAGCTGCGTCACTCCATAGGACGGTGAATCCCGTCCGGACGTGGACGCAAAAATTTTTGCGTACCTACAAATCGCTGGTATTCAATTAGTTGTAGTAAAGCGTGCTACGCTGTATTTGGATGCTTTATATGCGAAAACGGCGCCCTTGTGGTGGGCGCCGGCTTCACGGTTGGATGTTACATTGTCGCCTACTGCTCGGCGTAACTGAGTATCGTAGGCGACTTGATGTCAACCCCATACTCTTTGGCTTTGGCAAGGATGGCCAATGCCAATTTGTGTTTCAAATCCTCGGGACAGTATCTGAAATATGCCTCGGCAGCGCGGACGTGGGCTGCGTCGGGCATCGGGTATTCGCGACGTTCGGGTAGACCGTAAACTGAATCGGGAAGTACCTTGCGTTCTTCTTCGGTGAGGATGTCATGCATAGTGTTTTATGTTTTGTTATGTTTGCTAATAAAACGCTATGGGTGGAGAATAGTTGTGCTAAATAAAGTTAATCGGGTTTTGATGTTTCCATAACGGAGGATCCTGATTGGCGTATGGCTTCGGGGAGCACCTCGCGGAGCAGGGGGATCTGGAGCTGATGGCGGCCACGGCGGAAGGTGATGGCCCCTGAGGGGCAGGAGGCTGCGCAATCGAAGCACACCACGCAGCGGGTGAGGTCGATGGTGTGGGCGAGGTGATCGATGCACTCGCTTTTGCATCCGGCCGAGCAGCGTCCACACCCCAGGCATTTATCGGGATTGATGTCCATGTGGAAAACAGAGTTGACGCTCAGCGCTCCTGTAATTGTGCCTATGGGACAGATTGTGTTGCAAATGAGCCGACCGCGGCGGTAGGCGGCTGTGGCGATAATTATGAGTGTAGCAGCGGCGGCAATCAAGGTGCCGGAGGCATAGGCCAAAGGTGCGCCTAACGGACCGGCCACGGCTGTGACGAGGCGGTTGAAGCCCGCGGCAGGGTCGAGCGCCTGGCTGACCGTGGCGATGCCGAGAACGAATGCTCCGGTGCCAATAAAAAATGTGCACCAGCGCACCAGAGGGTAGGGAATGGTGAAGCCGAATACACGCCGGCGGTTGATGCGGCTGATGCAATCCTGCAATGTGCCCAGCGGGCAGGCAGTGGAGCAATACAGGCGCCCGAAAAGGAGTGTAACGGCCAGCCATACCAGGAGCCAAATGCCGGTGCCGGTGGCCAGTGCCGGAATCATCTGCCAGCGCGAGAGCCAGCAGTCGAAGCCCATAGTGAGGGCTGCGGCTGTGCCGATCATTACCGCGAGGCTGATGGCGATGCGAGCATATCGCGCGATGGTGTATGTAGATTTCAGGCTCTTCACAGAGGCCAAAATTAGCAAAAAAAATGGACGCAGCCAAATTAGAGGCCGGTTAATTTGGTGGCTTGCTGAAAAGTTAGTAACTTTGTAAACTGCCACATAGGGCTGCCCCAGCCGTTGGCGGATGATTACAACCGATAATACAAACCACTGATAATATGCGATTTACAATCTCCCGCAAACCTTTTTACAATGCCGTTTCGGCAGTGAGCAAGGTGATTAATGCGAAAAACTCGCTCAGCATTCTCGATAACTTCCTGTGCACACTGGCCGGCGATACGCTCACCATTACCGGTGCCGATCTGGATAATGAACTTTCGGCCACCATCGACATCGTGGATGCCGACAGCGAAGTGAAGTTCTGTCTGCCTGCCCGCCGCCTGGTGGAACTGCTCAAGGAACTGCCCGACACCAATCTGACCATCGAAATGAACGATGAGACCTTTGAAGTGCAGATCAAATACCCCGGTGGTAAATATAATATGATGGCTATCAGCGGTGTGGAATACCCCGCTTACCGTGCCGACGATGATGAATCGGCTCCCATCGAGTTTACCCTGACCGGCGAATCGCTGCTTCAGGGTCTGGAGTACACCATCTTTGCTGTGGGCGACGACGACTACCGTCCCATGATGAAGGGTGTGCTATTTGACATCAAGCCCGATAAAATGGTGTATGTGGCCACCGATACCCATAAGCTGGTGAGATTTGCCGACAATCGCGTGGCTCCCGGCGTGGAGGCATCGTGCATCGTACCCGTCAAGCCCGCCAACATCCTGCGCAATATCGTAGGCAAGGAGGAGACAGTGAAGCTGGTTATGACCCGCAAGAGCGCCACATTCCAGGTTGGTGCGATGGTGTTCCGCTGCTCGTTCCTCAACGGCAAGTTCCCGCCCTACGAGCGTGTGATTCCAGCCGAATCGCCCTTCACTCTCAACTTTGATCGCGTGGCCACACTGAATGCCGTGCGCCGAGTGGCAATCTTCGTTGACCCCGGTCACGGTCTGGAAAAATTCAAGATCACCCCCGAGCACCTCGAAATCAAGAGCGACGATAACGGTATGGGTACCGAAGCCCGCGAAATCGTGCCCTGCGGATTCGATGGCCCCGAGACCGTGATCGGCTTCAGCGCACCGTTCATCATTGAATTCCTCAACATCATTCCCACGCAAGAAGTGGTGGTGGAACTCTCAGACCCCTCGCGCGCCGGCGTGTTCAAACCCTCGGAAAACATCGAAGGCACCGAGCTGGTGATGCTCCTGATGCCCATGAATGTCGACAAATTCTAAAACAGACGGATGAAGCTGAAACTGAAACGTCCCATTGTATTTTTCGATCTCGAAACCACCGGGATCAATATCCTCACCGACCGTATCGTGGAAATCTCCATAGTGAAGGTGAGTCCCGGCCATGAGGATACTCCCGAGATTAAATGCCGCCGTATCAATCCCGAGATGCCGATCCCGGCCGAAGCCACCGCGGTGCATCATATCACCGATGCCGATGTGGCCGATATGCCCACCTTCCGACAGGTGGCGCGATCGCTGGCCGATTTTATCCGCGGGTGCGATATAGGCGGATTCAACTCCAACCGCTTCGACATCCCCCTGCTTGATGAAGAATTTCATCGCGCCGGGGTGGATTTCGATTTTCATAAAGCACGTTTCATAGACGTGCAGACCATATTCCATAAGCAAGAGCCGCGCACCCTCACAGCCGCCTACCGCTTCTATTGCGGCAAGGAGCTTGAGGGAGCACATAGCGCTCAGGCAGATACCCTGGCTACCTACGAGGTGCTTCTGGCGCAGCTCGAACGCTACGACTCCCTGCCCACCGATGTGGAGGCTCTGGCGGCATACGCCACCCCCAACCGTAATGTGGACCTTATGGGTCGCCTGATTTACGACGATCAGGACCGCGAGGTTATCAACTTCGGCAAACACAAAGGTCATCTGGCCGCCGAGGTGATTCGCAAAGAGCCCGGATATTACAGCTGGATAATGGGCGGCGATTTTCCCAACGACACCAAGCGCGCCTTCACCCGCATCAAACTCTCGCTTAATCAAAAATAAACATGCTTAAACTGAACAACCTGCAAGGCCGACACATAGTGTTGGGCATCACCGGCGGAATCGCGGCGTATAAATCTGCTGTGCTTGCGCGGCTGTTTGTAAAAGCCGGAGCCGAGGTGCAGGTGATAATGACCCCCAACGCACGCGAATTTTTGGGCGCAGTGACTATGTCGACTCTCACCGGCAAACCGGTGATTACCGAATTTTTCACTGCCAACACCGGCGAGTGGCACTCGCACGTCGACCTGGGCCTCTGGGCCGATGCTATGGTCATAGCTCCGGCCACGGCATCCACCATAGCCAAGATGGCCAACGGCGTGGCCGACAATATGCTCGTGACATCCTATCTATCGGCTCGCGCGCAAGTGTTTGTGGCACCGGCGATGGACCTCGACATGATGCAACACCCTGCCACAGTGCGCAATATCGACACCTTGCGCTCCTACGGCAACATAATCATAGAACCCGCCGAGGGTGAGCTTGCATCGCATCTGGTAGGTAAGGGCCGAATGGAAGAACCCGAAGCCATCGCCACCGCCGTCGATAAATTTTTTGCCGCAAAGGGTCCGTTGGCCGGGCGCAAGGTGATGGTGACAGCCGGCCCCACTTACGAACGCATCGACCCCGTGCGGTTTATCGGTAATTTTTCGACCGGGCGCATGGGGTATGCCATAGCCAATGCCGCGGCTTCCATGGGCGCAGAGGTTGTGCTGGTGAGCGGTCCGGTGGACAGCGGGCTTGAGGTTTATCCCGGTGTGAAGGTGGAGCGTGTGGAGAGTGCTCGACAGATGCACGAAGCCTGCACGCGCCTGTTTCCACAGAGTGATATAGCTGTGATGGCCGCGGCCGTGGCCGACTATCGCCCCGCCGAGTATATCGATAAAAAGATAAAACGCGAAAAGGCCGGAATAGATAATATCGAACTGGTAAAAAATCAGGACATAGCCGCAGGACTCGGCGCGATGAAACGCAGCGGTCAGGTGCTGGTAGGGTTTGCTTTGGAAACCGACAACGAAATGTCAAACGCCAAAGACAAACTCGTGCGCAAAAATCTGGATATGATAGTGCTCAACTCATTGCGCACGCCCGGCGCCGGATTCGGCACCGCAACCAACGTCGTAGACATCATATTTGCCGACGGAGCGCCCGGCATCCACGTGCCCTTGCAATCCAAAGACGATGTTGCGCTGGAAGTGATGCGCGCCGCCGCCACCCTTCTTATATAATAATGTAGGTGTCAGTTGCGTTATAAAGGTATGAAACACACTCTCCTTCTTATAGCGATTCTGATTCTGGGCTACCGCACCGCATCGGCCCAGGAACTCAACTGCACAGTAGAATTTAATACCGACCAGCTTTCGGGTACAAACAAATCAGTATTTGAAACCCTGCAAAGCGCCGTCAACGACTATATGAACACCACGACATTCACACCCGCACAATTCGCGGCCAACGAGAAAATAGAATGTCGAATGTTTTTCACCATCAAGGAATATAGCGACGACGGAATAATCAAGGGCGACCTGCAGGTGCAATCGACACGTCCGGTGTACAATTCGTCGTACACTACCACGCTTATCAACTTCAAAGACAGCAAAATCGACTTTGAATATCACGAGGGCGACCCGCTGGTGTTCACCGTAAACTCAATGGAAAGCCAGCTCACCGCGTTGCTCAACTACTACGCCTACCTTATTCTGGCAATAGATTTCGACTCGTTTGCACCCAAGGGCGGCGAACCCTTCTGGGAACGCCTGCAGCAGATAGTGCAGATGGCGCAATCGTCAGGCGAGACAGGATGGAAAGCATTTGAAGACACCAAAAACCGCTCCGCAGTGCTATCTGCGTTCACCGAGGGGCGCACCGGCGACGGCCTGCGTACGATGCTTTACGACTACCACCGTCGCGGCCTTGACCAAATGTCGCTGTCGGTAGACAAAGGGCGCGCAGTGGTGACCGAAAGCCTCGATGCTATCAAGGCCGTTTACGACCTGCAACCGATGTCTGTGGCACTGTCAATGTTCAAGGATGCCAAGCTCGATGAGCTGGTGAACATTTACTCAAAGGCTCCAGCCGACGAGCGCACCAAGGTGTATAATCTGCTCCAACCACTTTACCCCACAGAAGATCAACGACTTACCCAACTCAAAAACGGCAAGGAAAAATGATGACCCATCTGCACATAACCAACTATGCGCTGATACGCGAGCTTGAACTCACGCCCGGCGAGCAATTTAACATCATCACCGGCGAAACCGGTGCGGGCAAATCAATCATGCTCGGCGCGTTAGGATTGTTGCAGGGCAAGCGTGCCGATGTGAAAGCGGTGGGAAGCCCTACCGCCAAATCGGTTGTAGAGGCTACATTCCGCCCCGCTCCCGAGGTGTTGGCCAACGTGATTCCCCTGCTGAAAGAGCACGATGTGGAACCCGACGACACCATTATCATCCGTCGCGAGATACAGCCGTCAGGACGTTCGTCGGCCACTATCAACGATGTACCGGTGCGCCTGGGAGTGCTTGCCGAGGTGACCGACCGTATCGTCGACATACATTCACAGCACCAGAATATGCAGCTCAATGATCCCGCCTTTCAGCTTGGGATTATAGACGAACTGGCCGACAATGCCGCTCTGCTCGACACCTACCACACCGCTTATGCCGATTATCGCGCGTCTTTGCGCAAATTTGCCGACACCCGCGACGAAATAGAACGCACCGGCGCCGATGCCGACTATCTGGAATACCAGCTTGGAGAGTTGCGTAAACTCGATCTCTCGCCCGACGAGGAGACAGAGCTTGAACAGCAGCGCGAAATACTGAGCAATACCGGCGAGATTGCCGAGGCCATGGGAAATGCAGCGCGACTGCTCAGTTGGCAACAAGGCAATGCGACCGAGCTTATTTCAGAAGCGCTGACGTCGCTGCGCGAAGCCGCCGAGCTTAATGATGAATACGAACCGCTCGTGGAGCAATTAAAACACCTGCGCGATTCGCTGGATAATGTGGCAGAGAACGTAGCAAACCAGACGCGCGACCTGCGCCACGACCCCGATGAACTCGCCGAGGTAGAGCGCCGCTTGGCCCGCATTTCGGCCCTGAAATCAAAACATCGCGTGGGCACCATGGCCGAACTGATCGCGATACGCGATAGCCTTGAGGAACGCCTCGCCGCCCTTGAGGATGCCGACACCCTGCTCAAAACCCTGGAGCAGCACGCGCGCAGTCTGAAACGTCGCGCCAAAGAGCTTGCCACTCAGCTATCCGAACGTCGCCGCGCCGCTGCCATAAGCCTCACTGAAATGCTCACCGCCAAGGCGCGTCCGTTGGGTATGGAAAATTTGCGGTTCGAGGTGCGCGTGGAGTCGGGCAAACTCAATCCCGAAGGTTGCGACACAGTGGAATTCCTGTTTGCCTTTAATAAGAATCAGGAACCGGCACCTGCGGGAGGCCGGGCCTCCGGTGGCGAAATATCCCGCGTGATGCTGGCACTGAAGGCCGTGACAGCACACCGTCGCGGGCTGCCCACTATTATTTTCGATGAAATTGATACCGGTGTATCCGGCGACGTGGCCAATCGTATGGCCTCGCTTATGGCCGAAATAAGCCGATCGAGCCAGGTGCTCACAATCACCCATCTGCCTCAGGTGGCCGCAAGGGGAAATACACACTTCAAGGTGTACAAGCAGGACGACGAAACATCCACCAGTACCCATATCCGACAGCTTACCCCGGATGAACGTCGCGTCGAGATTGCCTTGATGCTCAGCGGTTCAACTACTGACCCGGCCGCGCTTGCAGCTGCCGATACACTCCTAAAAAACTCAGATTAAATGGAAGCAAACGACTATATATATGGCCTGCGCGCCATTATCGAGGCTATCCGTCAGGGTCGCCCCATCGACAAACTTTTTGTCCGTAAAGACCTTCAAGGCGAATTGGCCTCAGAACTGTTCGGTCTGCTCAAACAGCATCACATAGTGGCACAGCGAGTGCCCGTAGAACGCCTCAACCGTATCACCCGCAAGAATCATCAGGGCGCGATAGCTATGCTCGCTGCCGTGGAATATCAGAACCTCGGGTCGCTTGTCACATCGCTCTTTGATGATGGAATTTTACCATTCATCGTGGTGCTTGACGGAATCACCGATGTGCGCAACTTCGGTGCGATTGCCCGCACAGCAGAGTGTTGCGGTGTCAATGCCATCGTGATCCCCGAGCGCGGGAGCGTGAGCGTGGGGGCCGATGCAGTCAAGACCTCGGCCGGTGCGCTGCTCTCGCTGCCCGTGTGCCGCGACCGCACCACCGCCGGTGCTGTGCGATTCCTGAAAGACAGCGGTTTTCAGGTTGTGGCCGTGAGTGAAAAGGCAAATATCAATTATACCTTGGCCGATTATACCGTGCCTACCGCCCTGGTTATGGGTGCCGAGGACACCGGTATCTCGCCCGAAGTGATGGCTTTATGCGACACCCGAGTGTCAATTCCCATGTTCGGCACAATCGGTTCGCTGAATGTATCAGTAGCCGCCGGCGTAATGATGTACGAAGTGGTGCGCCAGCGTCTCAACGACAATCTGGAGGTAATGTAAATTAATAAGTAACTCTCAAAAATTAGTTTATATTGGAATATATTTTAAACCCTGCGGGCCGATATATCCTTGCTTGTCTTGACGCGCCTTTT
>CAZHDH010000093.1:0-8252 GCA_964531245.1 uncultured Bacteroides sp.
ACTGTTCAGACTGCCAACATAGTCTTCCGACCGCTAGAACGCAGAGCGGCGTGGCCCCCGATCCATCCGGCAACCTGCTTCATCGTAACGAATTGATTACTGTTTTTAGTGGGAAAAATATTACTTTCAAGTATTTACAACAATACTAAAATTTTGTATCTTTGCGAAAAAAAGAGATGAGCATCGTAATCTTAAAGTGGAATCCCAGCTTTTCTTCCTATACAATGGCAATATTCTTGCATAATTTGGAAGATTGTGCTTTAGAAAATAACGGTAAGTTCGGTATGAATTGGTCGATCTGGGATGTCGATAGAGTGAAAACCGGCGATAAATTCTTCTTGCTCAAAGTGGGATATGGCCAAACGGGCATAGCTGCGAGTGGTACTATCACATCAGATCCTTATCCCGGCGAAGACTGGGCTTTGCGTAATCGTGCTACGAAGTATTGTGACTTAGATTTCGAGACTATGATTAATCCCGATGCTTTCCCACTTTTGACGTCAGCTGAATTGTCGGAAGCTATTCCGGATTTTGATTGGTATGGAGGTCACTCGGGTGTTGTTTTAACAGATAAGCAGGGAGAGGTCTTGGATCGACTTTGGCGTGAATATATGCAAAACCAGGCAACTTATTTCGAAAACGCCGCTGACAGCAATCTATTCCTTCACACTACAGATGCCATCCCAGATAATCTGCCTTATACTTTTGAATTAGACAATGGCTACAATGGCAAAGTTCTAAAGATACAAGCTCAGAGCCATGAGATAACCATTAGAATCTCAATTTACAATTATCCTCGGTTTTTAGGGAAATTCGGGTTCAAATCATTCAGGGCGTTGCGCAAAATGCTCATTTCCAAATACCCCTCAGTTAGCGATCTTCAGCATCTATGCGCAGATATTTTCTCTGCCCAAATAGATTTCAATGTCGACTTCGATAACGAATCCGATTAATACGCACCCCATACCACCACTTCACGCCTCGAAGATAATGAAGAAAGACAAATGAGCACGTAGTGCATTACAACTTGTCCACCTTACGTCGGGGGAAGGTAACTTGCTATGTCATTTCTTGTTAGCTCTTGAGTAGGAAAAAGTTTTGAAAAAAAGTTGGTTGAAAATTTGGTCGGTTCAAAAAAAGTGCGTAACTTTGCAACGCAATCGGAGAGATGGCAGAGTGGTCGATTGCGGCGGTCTTGAAAACCGTTGAGGGTAACACCTCCGGGGGTTCGAATCCCTCTCTCTCCGCGATTAAAAAATCGATTTTGTAGCCTCTTGATTGTCAGGAGGCTACTTTTTTATTTAGGCGGAATTTTGCGTTCAGTTCCGCAAAATCGAGCGCGATTTGTGCACTAAATTTCGTGCCGGTATAATGTTGTTCATCATAGCTGTTAAGTAAATGAATTATAACAAAGAGATTGTAATAGGATTTGTGTGGCAGCATTTTCTGTTGCTTTTATCAATGTTTTTCATGACATTTGGGGTAGCGTTGTGTGTACGCTCCAATCTTGGAAGCGGTGTGATTTCATCTATTCCTATGTCGTTGAGTCTGGCTGGTGAGGCCCGACTTGCCCCTGGACTTACAATTGGTGGATATACCAATATTATGAATGTGGTATTGGTGTTGGCTCAGGTCGTTGTGCTTCGGCGCAGGTTTGAGCCGATACAGCTATTTCAGCTCGTGGTTGGATTTGTATTCGGATGTCTGTTGGATATCAATATGTGGATCACATCTTGTTTTTCCACATATCAGACGTTGATTTCTCAGATTTGTGCTCAATTTTTGGGCGCAACCATTTTAGGGTGCGCTGTAGCAATCGAGATACGTTGTGGTTCGGTCACGATGCCAGGTGAAGGCATCCAGGTTGCTATATCAAGAGTCACGGGTAAACCATTCCCGATAGTGAAAATTATTGTGGATACCACTTTGGTGGTATTAGCTGTGATTTCAGGTTTTTATTTCTTTGGCAGATGGCCATGGACGGTTGTGGGCCCGGGAACGCTTTTTGCAATGTTTTATGTGGGATACGTGGTTAAGCTCGTGAATCCGCACTTGGGTTGGTTTGACCGTCTGCTGGCATATCAACCCGGATTCCGACGCTATATCTACGGCCTCGCACGTTTTATCTATCCCAAACGAGAAGGATAATATCGGATAATCGCGCTTCGTTATCTCTTGATTATTTTTTTGCCGTATTGAATGTATATTCCGGCGGGTAGATAATCCAGATCTTCTGACCGGTATTTTCTGCCCGAGATGTCATAGATGCTGTTATCGCAAGGCGTAATTGTTGGGTCGGGCAATAAATCATCTATACTCGAATTGCCCGGTGCTTCCTTTGTGAGGATGAATGATAGAGGTATATGCAGGCGTGCCTGCCAGAATATTTCATTGTGCCCGGCACCGTCGGCGTCGTACACTTTGAGCCTTCCGTTCTCTTCTGTATAACCATTATTTCGGGCTATTTCGCGAGCCTGGTCTTCGTATCTGAGGTATAAGGCGTCCAACCCTTCTGTGCCCTGGTCCATATAAATCTTGTGCTGATTGTCTTTGGGCAGATGTGTGTCAAGATATTGCAGGATGGCATTGGCGCACACTTCATCGTCATTTACAGACCAATCGGGGTTATAACTCAATGAACCGATCCAGTGGGTTGACAGACAGGCAGCTCCTGCAAACACTTCAGGATATTCGCACAGCAGGTACATTGAAGATAGTCCGCCCATGCTCGACCCCATGACGAATGTAGTAGGCATAGACGGAGCGGTGGCGTAGAGGCTGTCTATCAAAGGCTTGAGTTCTGTGGCCACAAAAGCGGCATGCGCATTACCGTAAAATGTATTGTTCATCGATTGATAGGCGAGGGTGTTTTCAACGTCTTCGGGCGAAATATATTCCAGAGCGTTTTCAGAAAAATAGTCGTTGGGACGCACCATGCCGCGGTTGCTTATTCCCACAACGATAGGCATTACGAAGTCGGGGTCATCGGCAAGCTGACAGCATATTTTGTCAACGGCCCAGGGAACTCCGATGAAAGAAAAATTGCCGTCGAACAGATTCTGGCCATCATGCGCGTAAAGCACAGGGTATCTTTTTTCGGCTGAGGCATCATAATCGGCCGGGGTCCAAATGTCGATTGTCACCTTATCGTTTAAATTCTCCGATTTAACATCCATCCGGGTAATGGTTCCATACGATGATTTAGGAACGTTGGTATCAACGATCTCAAATGCCGGTAGCTCCGCCGATAGGGAAAAACAAGAAATTGCAGCTGATATAAGAAATGATAATCTGGTAATATTCATAAGTGAAGGTAAACGAATTATAAATTTGCGTGATTCGTCTACAAAGTTACAAAAAGATCTGTCATAGGCATAATAATTCGCAAAATAAATGGCTCCGGAGGCCTATTGTCTGATCTCCGGAGCCGGATGTTTGTTATAGAAGCATTTCTTTTTCCTGCGCTACTGTGATAGGAGATGAATGACCTGATAGCAGAACGGTATCATCAGGAAGCGTGAGGATTTTATTGACGATTGATTCTTCGAGCCGGTGACGATTACCACCCGGGAAATTAGTGAGGCCGGGGCCATGCTCATAAAGAGTATCGCCCACGAATGCAGCATGCTCCTCAGGTGCCCAATATGTTACAGAGCCGGGAGTGTGTCCCGGCGTATGGATCACCTTTAGATAGAACTCAGAGTTGGCTTTAAGGCGTATTACCTCGCCGTCATGAAGCTCCTCGTAGTGTGGCACAGTAATTGGGTGGGGATAGTTACCGCTCAGATTCAGGTAAGGGTCGGTGAGGTAGGGTGCATCCGCCGGATAGATATATATCGGTGCAACGAGCTTTTCGCGAAGCAGTTCAGCTGCTCCGAAATGGTCAAAATGGCCGTGTGTGAGCAGTATTTTTTCTATCTTCCATCCGTTGCGTAGGATTGTGTCATATATAATTCCGGCCTGAGCTCCGGGGTCGATGAGAAATCCCGTTCGGGTATGTTCATCAATGAAAAAGTATGTATTTTCGGCAAATATGCCATGCACTTGTAATTCGCGTATCATAGTAGTATTAGATTTGAAAACATCGCAGACCGTCTTCATGGTCTGCGATGTAACGAATTAGAGCAGTTTGCATCCGTCGGGGCCACATACGTGCGGACGCTCCGACGGTTTCTCTTCAGTTTGTTTTTTACGTTCCAGGCGGTCAAGAGCGTCTTTGAATCCATCGACAGTCATTGCCCCGGGCACTGCAAACTCGCCGCCGAACACGATATATGGAACGCCGTGAACCCCACGCATAGCAGCTTCGCGCTCATCAAAGCGCACTTCATCATCGTATTTGTCTGACTCAAGCACAGCCTTGACCTCATCGGCGTTCATACCCACGCCCGTAGCCTTGTCCAGAAGCACCTTATGATCAGCAAGCACAAGGTTTTCCGTAAAGTAAGCCTTGAACAACGCTTCGTTGAGTTTCGCTACAGTAGCGCGGTCATACTTGTCCTCTGCGAGTTTCATCAGTCGATGAGCATCGCGGGTGTTGGAATACTGAGTCGTGGCATATCGGAAATCAAGGCCCGCTTCACGTCCCAGACGCGAAATCTCATCGATCTGCTTTTTAGCATCGTCCAGAGACAGACGGTATTTCGACGCAAAACGTTCCGGAGTGGTGGTCACCACCTCTTTAGGTGCCGTAGGGTCAAGTTCAAAAGCACGATAGTCAATCTGGACATCGTTTTTGAATCCTTTTTCTTCGATGGCTTGTTCCAGGCGTGTCTCGCCGATGTAGCAGTAAGGGCAAGCGAAATCGCTCCATACAGTCAAAGTGATCATAGTATTTTTTTCCTTTCTTATTAGATGTTATTTAGAGTTAACAGTACATTTCTGAATATTTCGAGCTTTTCAGATCCGATCAGCTCCTTGATTTTATTATCGCAATTATGAGCAATTTCCATTATCACATCGCGGATTTCGATACCCTTAGGTGCCAGGCTTACAATCAGGCATTTATGGCTCACCGGAGTGGTTGCGACCAATTGCTTGCCTTCCAATGCTTTCACTGTGCGACATATAGCAGCCTTATCCTTGCCTATCATTTCGCCAATCTCGCATTGCTGCATACCGTCGCGGCAGTATAACGCCCTCAGGATCAGGTATTCCGGCACCGTGACGTCAATACCGGCATCGGCGAGCATTGCCGCCAGAGAGCTGCATTGGCGCTGGAATACAGCACCCAGCAGGCAGCCGATATTTGGCATTCCGTATGTGGTTTGTTCGTTGTTCATACCCTTATAACAAGCGAAATCAAAAATGGTTGACAAAGCAACTATCTTAAAAATTTCCCAATCCAAAAATTTGCTCTGAAACACAAATTTAACTACCTTTGCAAAAGTTATCTACGAAACAATTAAGATATACACATACTTAAACACCATGAATTTCAAATTACCTGTCCTGCTTCTGGCGTTGGGAGGAGCGCTTTATTCCTCTGCGGCAGATTACAGAGAGCATCGCGGGGTTTATCTTACGCCATACGTAAGTGATTGGCCCACAGCTGCTATTACAGCTCAGAATGCTGAATCGCACAAGAATATTTTCCGTCGCAATATTGAACGCCTTAAGGAAAATGGCATCAATGTGCTCTATTTCGCCGTGCGCCCTATGTGTGATGCGGCATATAAGTCGAAATATGAGCCTTGGAGTTCCAGCTTCAGCGGCAAGCGTGGTGTGGAGCCTCCGTTTGACCCTCTTGAATTCGTGATTGAAGAATGTCACTCACGCGGCATCGAGGTTTATACATGGCTCAACGCTTATCGTTATTGTTCGCGCTACAAGCACGGCGAAAGTGAGCTTGATTACGAACTCACACATCCCGAGTGGCTCCTGGTGCAGGAACACGAAACCATCCTCAATCCCGCATTGGAGGAAGTGAAGCAGCGCGTATGCGACGTAGCCGCCGATATTGTATCAAACTATGACATCGACGGTTTCCTTTTCGACGATTATTACTACTCCAATCCTACCCCGATGGAGGTCGATGCCGAATATTACGAGGCCGCCAAGGCTGCCGATCCCACTATCGGTGATCAGCTCAAATGGCGTCAGAATAATGTGAGCAGTATGATCGACCGTGTGTCCAAGACGGTCAAAGGCCTGAAACCCTGGGTGGTTTTCGGTATCAAGCCTGCAGGTGTGGCAAATCCGCCGGACATCCGCGATTATGGTCTGGAACCCTGGCCGTCAAGCTATCCCGAGCAGGACTGGCAGTATAAAGCCGTGGCCGCCGACCCCATCTATTGGTACAGCCAGCACTACTGCGACTTTATGGCTCCGCAGATCTACTGGTGCGAACTCTACACTCCGCTGCAAAGCTGGTGGTCTGACGTGTCGCGTAAATTCGACCGTCACCTCTATTCTGCCGTAAGCATGTCGAAATTCGATGATTTCGGCTGTGCCGAATTTGCTCGCGAGGCCGATTTCGGACGCACCACTCTGGCCGATAACACATACGGTATAGGCTTCTTCCGCTGGCAGTTCTATATGTATAGCAAGGAGAAAATCGACGGCAAGGTTGAGGATTTCTATTCCTATATGGGACGTACAGCATTCAATATTCCGGCCCTCGCACCCATTCGCCCGTGGAATAATGTCTATGCCCCGGCATACGTATCCGGTCTGCATCGCGACGGAGCAACCTTGACCTGGGATGAAGTGCCCGGAATGCGTTATGTAGTTTACGCCTTCCGTGCCGGTGAAGAGTTGAAGCCGTATAATAATAACCTGGTGCAGGTGCGTTATACCAACTCATTCGATATCCCCGAGGATATGACAGATATGACCTTCGGTGTGAGCGTTTACGACCGCTACGGCAATGAATATTCTATGACTACCGAGGGTGCTTCCCAAGGCGAAGCCGTAGTTGCCAAACTCGTATATCCCGAAGATGGAGCTGTGGCCAGCGACCTTTTCGACTTTGTATGGCAGCCCACCGGCGCCGACAATGTGCTCGAGGTGTCATCTTCTGCTGATTTCTCGGACATTCTGGTTCAGATGCCTACATCTGGCGAAAGCTTTAACTCCTTTGTACTCAACAATATGGAGGATGGCGGTAAATACTATTGGCGTGTGCGCACCACAGCTGCCAATGCTCCTGTGGGCACATCCGAGGTACGTTCGTTCACAGCCTCCCGCGTGGCTATGACTACACCCAACACCACTGCCGAAAGCATTACCCCCACATTCTCCTGGACACCTGCATTCGACGGCACAACATATCGCCTGGAGGTATCGCGCAACTCGCAGTTCTCAATCATTGATTACACTGCCGAAACAACCGAAAGCACCCATACCCCCGAAGCCGGCTCGCTGCTCAGCGGCCATGCTTATTGGGCACGTGTAACCGCAGTGCGCGACGGTCATCAGTCACAGTCAAAGGTTCTGACATTCTCCACTGCCGATGTTGTTTATGACGCGCC
Organism: uncultured Bacteroides sp.; assembly: GCA_964531245.1. GTDB lineage: Bacteria > Bacteroidota > Bacteroidia > Bacteroidales > Muribaculaceae > CAG-873. Next base: position 7,473 of record CAZHDH010000093.1, read on the forward strand.
GATGTTTGAGAATCCCGCATTTGCCGATGCCGAAATTCATTCTAACGAGGGTGTGAAAGTCACAGCCATGCCCGGCGTATCATCTCTGCTCATTCAGATCTCAGAAACCGAAGATTTCCCCACACGCAAGCGCTATCAGCTTACCCTCAAGAATGGAGATACATCCACTCCCGGTCTCGGTGATATACGCATCGCAGGTAAAGCACTGGAGGACGGTGTGAAATATTATGTGCGCACAGCGTCAAAGTATTACACACAGGATTCATCATCAAAAGAAAATCAATCGGATTTCCGCACCACTACCTTCGTGTACAATGCTACTCAGGGCATATCCGATGCTGTAGCAGATGCCGCATCAATCTCGATTGATGCCGACAATGTGCTCCAACTCCCCGCAGCCGGACTCTCAGTGAAAGTATATGCAGCCGATGGCCGCTGTGTGATGAGCACCGATCACGCTCCCCAGAGCGTCGACCTTGGAGGTCTGCCCGCAGGCTTCTATGTAGTGCACGCCGCCGGCCACACCCTCAAATGGGCTAAATAATAGCCACTTGCACACCCCAAAAAGCGAAGCATCCAATATAGGACGCTTCGCTTTTTTACGTATAAATTATTACCGGAGGCCACGCCGGATGGGTCTGCGTGGCAAAGCACCGGGAGCCACGCCGTTCCGCGTTCTAGCGGTCGGAAGACGAAAAAGCCGCTATTAAGGGCATAAAAGTGCAGGTTTAATGCGTTAGTTTTGTTTGAAATTTCAAGTAGAATTAAGCAAAAATATCA
>CAZHDH010000094.1:0-5345 GCA_964531245.1 uncultured Bacteroides sp.
GCGGGCCTCCAGGCCGACATGGACACCCTCGCGGCGCACCCCCACCCCGCGGACGGCTTCGCCGGCATGAAGATCCATGGCCGTAATTAGGGTTTACTGAAAAACAAGAAAAACAGGCGGGAAGAAGAAGGAAGGGAAAAAGAGCGCAAGCCAGCGGGCCAGACGAGCACTGGCGTTCATGGCAAGGATAATAAGAGCGGCCTCGGTCTTGGCTGTTTCATCGAGTTTTGCCATAATGAGGTCAAGGCCAAAGCGACGTTTGGCGTTTCCGTTGCGGCCCTCAATGGCGTTGCGCTCACAGGAGTCCCTGTGCATCTGCCGCTGGAGCTTGGCATCGGTTTCGGAGGCCTTTCGGCGGCCCAGAGGGAGCCCAGAGAGGCGGATTCCCAGCCCGCTGCAAAAGAGCTTGTTGGCGCGAGTCTGATAGATTTTGTCGGCGAGGACCGCAGCCGGATAGCAGCCAAATTTACGCAGATAGTCCTCCACGGTGGCCTTCAAATCGCCGCCTTCATTGAAATTGCTCCAGCTTGTTTGCTCCAGATAAGTATAACCATCCACCACAGAAAGGTGCAGTTTCTGCCCGAACTCGGTGGGATTAGGGCGCTTTCCACGCTGGATAGGCCGAACATGAGGCTGCTCCAAACTGACGATACGGTCTTTGCAAACATGGGTGTTGTTGTCAAACATTTCCTTCTGCTGGGCGTAGACCAGTGGGATTACATCGAGACGGTCCCGAAGCCAGCGTGGGAAACGCTGTGTAAAGTCCGGCACCTGGGCTTTGAGTGTCTCCAGACGCTTGGCAGCCAATTCGACGTAGTTCAGCTGCTCACCAATTGCCTTGCGGCATTTTGCCTGGGTCCATTTCTTGCTTTTGGCAAGTTTCAAGTAAGATTTTCGAGCCTTTTTCGCGGAATAGGGGAGCTTGTGGCCTGTATGCGGCACTTCCTCCCAAAGATTCTCAATGGCGGTTTCCAGGTGCTCACGGCACTTGTTCAGCAGGTCAATATCGGTGGGGTACTTGATATCCGCCGGTGCAACCGTGGCGTCCATCAGCAGCTTTCCACGGTTCTTTTTCTGCTTTTTTTGCTGCTTCTGCTTCTTTTTGGATGTATTTCGCTCTGCTCCCCTGGACTGCTTTTCGGGTGTGGAGGGACTTTCCGTCTCTCCTGCGGCTCCAACCGGTGGGAGGGGCTGCTCATCATCCGATGGCTCCTCTTTATCGTTCCGATCCACGCTGCGCTGTTCTTCCGGCCACTTCCCCGTGCAGATGTACTCGTTGATTTTTGTCACTTCCTCCACGGGAAAGCGTTTGCGAAAATGAACCATCATGGACGGCTCAAACAGCGGCTCACTGTGGAACTCATGCAGCCCCAGGAAGTACTGCATATAGGGATTTTCCTGCAGCTCCTGCACGGTTCCTTCATCACTCAGTTTCTCATGCTCCTTGATGAAAATCGAGCCGAACGCAATGCGGGAAGACAGCGCCGGACGCCCCGTTTCCTCACTCAAGTTCCGAACGTAGATTTCTTCTATGTATCCCCACGGCATGATCTCTGCCATACGCACCCAGCGGTTATCCTTCTGCAGCCTGCCCCCAAATGGCAGAAAAAATTCCTCTATGCTCAGCTGATCCTCATCCTTCAGGTAATACATCCCGCTGCACCCCCAAAATCCCTTGTTTCTTCCAATAACCCCTGCTTTTGGCCCCTTTATTTTACCACACTTATTGTCTTTTTGCATCTATTCTTTCCCTTTTTTCTCCTGCTTCCCCTTCCTTCCTACTGCTTTGATTCTCTATTTGCCTTTTTCAGTAGGCCCTAAATATAAAAATATTTTTATAGGTTTATAGAAAAGGAGTGTGAATAATGTGATTGTGGCAGTGGCCAATCAAAAAGGGGGCGTGGGCAAAACCACCACGGCCCAGGCTCTGGCTGCGGGGTTAGCGGAGCGGGAGTATCGAGTTCTGGGTATTGATTTGGACCCGCAGGGGAATTTCTCGACGGCCTGTGGCGCGGAGAACTATAATGTTCCAACGGTCTATGAGGTGATGAAGCGGGGGGCCGGCATCCTGGATGCGATTCAGCACATGAAGGGTGGCTATGATGTGGTTCCGGCGAACATCATGCTGGCCGGAGCAGAGCAGGAGCTTTCTCAGACCGGGAAGGAGCACCGATTGAAGGAGGCTGTTTCTTCAGTAGTTATGGAGTATGATTTCATTGTCATTGACACACCACCCTCGCTGGGTGTGCTGACGGTGAATGCCTTTACCTGCGCAACGGATATCCTGATTCCCACCACGGCGGGGATTTTTGCAACAGCGGGGATATCTCAGCTTAGTGAGACAGTGAGAAGTGTGCAGAAGTATTGTAACCCTGCTGTGAAGATCCGGGGTATCCTGTTTACCAGATTCAATCCCAGGGCAAATATCAGTAGGCAAATCAAGGAGCTGGCGGAACAACTGGGTGAGTACATATCGGCACCGATTTATCAAACCTACATCAGGGCAGGTGTGGTGGTGGAGGAGGCCCAGGCCAACAAAGTTGATATATTCGACTATGCGGGGAAGTCCACCGTGGCCGAGGACTACCGAGCATTCATCGGGGAATTTTTGAAAGGGGTAGATGATGGTGGCAGGGAAAGTGAAATTTGACCAGGAGGCGGCATTTAAATCCATTGTTGGGGCTGATCGTCAACTGGTGCCGGAGCCTATGGGCGCTGGCCGGTCAATAGCAGTTAGCAAAAAAAATGAAAATCGGGTGCAGAGATCTTACTTTATAGACCGTGATTTGGATAAGGCATTACGCAAGATGGCGTTAGAAGAAGATAAAAAGCTTACCGAAGTGGTAAATGAGATTTTAAGAGTGGGCCTCGGAAAATACTTATAGAGAATTGGGGCGTTAAGAATAGCAGCGACTGTCTTCCTTGGTCAGACAGTCGCTGCCGAATGATTGGAGTGCTGAATGGTTATTCCAGAATCGTATTGAAATATAGGGACATCTTTATTTCAGATTTATGAGATGAAGTTCTTGTCGAATCTTCATCAAAATCTTTCCAAGGTTGTTTTCGCCCTCCTTGGTGTTTTGATCTACACCCCAGAAGGTGTCGTGCCAAGTGTTTCCTTCCTGAATCAATCGATCTTCAGTGGCAAGCAGCATCTGGGCCAACTCCTCGTTTTGGAAAAACTTGGATCGCACAATCTCCTCCATCAGTACTACTTTCACCTGCTCCCAATCGGGCCGAAGTGTTACCAGACGGCCGGCCCGCTTCGCCTCAGCGGGGCGCAGGGCCTGGAAACACTGGCGTCCCTCTGCATCCATGCATTTTTGAGCCTGGAAGGCTGCTTCACCACTTCCAAACCGCAAGCCGCCGTATTCTATCGGTGCCTCATAAAAGTTGCTGAGGAATTCAAAGCGTCCGCGAAAACTGGTAATATCTCGTTTCAGCCATCCAGCTTTCACCAGAATATCCCATACAGCTGGGTGAACCAATTGGGCGGCAGCTTCGTCTCCGCTTCTCAACAGATCTCTGACACGTGTAGAGCTGATGTCCGCGATCCCATGCGGTTCCGGGATTGTTCGGAAAGCGTCTATATTTTTTTCTAAGAAGGGATTGTCCGCCATATTGGGAAGAGAGCCATCTCTGGTAACCACAAGAATGCGGAATTTTCGCACAAAGTCTTCGCTTCTGTGCCAGTGGGGGATGGCAGGCAGCTTGTCGCCGCCTGCAACAAACCAAAGCTCCGCTTCCGGGTGTGCTTGCTGAATCCGTTCCATGGTTTCAAAGGTTCTGCTGCCACGCTCCTGGCCGCATTCGCACGGATCCACATAGAGCTTTGGATTGCTGTGGCACATGCCGAGCAGCATATCCAGCCGCGTTCCCTCGGAAAGAACCTCTCGTTTACACTTCAGCCGTTTCATTTTTCGCTGGACGTATTCTTGGCTGGCGGGGACGAAAAGGCCCTTTTCCGCCCCCGCTGCATTTATGGCGGATATCATCAACTGGTAATGCGCCAGAGTGGGAGGATTGAATGAGCCTCCCATGACAATGATGCGTTGTTTTGTGGGATCATCTTGTACCAATGGAATGTTCATTATCTGTCGATCAAACCTTTCTCCCATGTCGTATCGTTATCCGGGATCTAGTCTTTGAGTGCCGACCTTATAGAGCCGGAAGGGAGCTGTGAAGCGGCCCAATGTGTCTATATGCGAGTAAAGCTTAACTTCCAGGTCGGATGTGCCACCAAAGCCGTCTTCATCCTCCCAATATCGACCATCCGGTTGTACTTCCCAAACCATCAGGAAACCCCCATTATCCTCATGACAAAATTCCGTTCGAAAGCGGATGACCGGCTTTGGCAGCATCTCATTTTCCAAATGCTTCACGATTTCTTCCGGATTGCCAAAGCCGGGGAAATCACAAATACACCCGTTATCATCAACAATGGTTCGCTGAATGTGTTGTGCCTGGTGGGTAAATACCACCTGTGCGACTTCTCCCTTTTGCCGGTAGATATGTGCTCCAAAGGTAACATTTTGGCTAAGGACGGGTCCTTTTTCAAACGGCGGTGAGGATGCTGGCAAAGTTACTTCCTTTCCATCTCCATGCAAAATCTGTTTCATAAATTCCTTCAGCATTTTGTTTCACCCCTTGTTCATTTCAACTGATTCTGTTCACAAAGATGCACCATGTCCGTTGTTTAGAAGGCCATTTCATCCAGCACACGGCTGACCTTTGCGTCAAAGGTTTCCACGCTAGTCTCCGCCACACCGCTCAGGAGCTTTTCAACGGTGACCGCTGACGGCTTTTTGAAGAGCAGAGAATCGGTTTGCGGAAAAAGTGTCCGAATGAGGCGGACGGCAAGGAGTACACTATCCTGGTTGATTTTTTCTCCCCTAGCGGACAGCATTCCGAAGAGAAGTCCCAGCCGCCAGGTCATAGATTTGGCGCAGATCATATTGGCAGGGAGGCCCAAAATGGGAATGTTGCCGATGAACTTGTCTAAAACCATGTCGGCCAGAAGTTCCTGCTTACAGCCTTTGATGATATGGCCCAGATCCTCTTTATCGATAGGAGTTCTTCCGTAAACGGCCCGGATTTCGTTGAGCATGGGGCCGTAGTGGGAGAAAAAGACGGCGATATCCATAATGGCCGTGAAGGGGAAGCCCATCAGACCTGAGATTCCCTGCATGGTGGTGTTGCTTCCGGCTTTGCTGTTGATAATATCATATACTTTTGCGTTTTGCAGTGTCATAACGGTGATCCCCTTTTTCAGTCATGTGGCGGTATGTGGAGTTTTTAATTGGAGCCGGCCCTTAAAAAGGCCAGCCAGGAAAATAGCAGCGGAT
>CAZHDH010000094.1:5355-7079 GCA_964531245.1 uncultured Bacteroides sp.
AGCTTGGTCAACTGCGGGGCACACTTGATAAGGATTTTTTCCATGTTCCTTTCCTCCTCGTATAATAAATTTCAAGTTAATAGGTTTCAGTGAGATACCTGTGATACAATAGCTGTAGGACAGCAGGGACAAGTTCTTTTTCCTCCCGTAGAGCTGGAAGTTAGCTGCCAACTCTCCGTGCAAAATAATCGCAGCGGTGCCAAACTGTTTTTTACCGGAAGTGGTGGGTCAAAGGTTTAGAGGGAGCCCGTCCCATTATGCTTTATTTTTTTCATACGCGGTTTTTGCAGCTTTGAGATCATCTGTGGAAACAGTTACGTTACGGGCTTCTTTCTTCATCTCGCTGGCACTGATGTCGCTGAAGGTGTAGGGATCGCTGCTTTTCTGAGCCATGCTCAGGATCAGCCGCAGGAATACGACGCCTGCGAGGTAGACGGCGATGAAGGATACGGCAGCGGACACCAAAATGGCAGCTCCAGGGACAAACATACCAGCAAACATTGCGACCAGAACGCCGCCGAGGTTTGCGGTGATGTTGGCCAGGGCGGCCTTTGCCAGCAGCTTCAAGGTGTGTTCTTTCAAAGAGATGCCCAGCTTGGAGCACAGCGATCCATACATGGCCCACACGGCACCGAAGCAGCTGATGATGGTGGCTGGAATGGCAAGGCCGGGGATCATGCCGCCAACGGCGTCAGCTGCGGCAGCGGTCAGCGCGGCGTTCAGGATGATTTGTTCGGTCTCGTCTGCGTGGTGGTAATAGTCCCTCAATCCATATGTGAGTTCTTTGATCATGTAAGTCGGCATTGTAAACCCTCCTAATTTTTTAAATGGATGACAAATGGTGTGGTGAACATAATGCGTGGTTCATTCGGACACTGCAACTTCTACGGCATCTATGCGGAGGCGGATACCCTTCTGGGCCGCCAGGTTGGAAATGGCTTGCGCGATCTCTGTGCTGTAGTGGTTGAGGCAAGTGGCGGATAGCTCGTCCTTTACGCTTTTGGGGAGTACTTCTAAGGCAGCCTTGGCGGCAGTGGCCGACAGACCGGTCGCTCTTCCAAGCAGGGAGGATACCAAAGTATTAGAGGAGTGGGATAGTCGCTCCAGCAGCACCGGCATCAGGACCTCAACGGCAGCATCGTAATCCACATCCTGAATATTGAGCTTTACCTCGATCATGATTGTCCTCCTTAACCAGAAACCAGTGCTCAGAAGGGCCAGCCTGGAATGTAGTGCCGGATGAGTTCATTAGTCGCCCTTCCGACCGTCGGTCCCCAATACGCCACGACCTTCGGGCCCACACGCTGAACCAGATCTCCCAAGTTCACGGCCCCGGCCTGAATCATTTTTTGGAGAATCCTTTCCATCTTGATCACCTCCTGATCCTTAGTTTTGGAGCGAACATCTTTGTCTTAGAATAACCTAATTCTACACTGTGGTCCGGCCGGCTTTTGCGGACTGCTTCCGGCCAGTGTCATCGGGCGTTCCCCCTTGGACGAGGGCCTTCTCTGCGTCCGCTTTCGGCTCTTGTCCCTTGACATGCTTAGATTAACATAAGCCAGAACTTCTTTTTGCACCGAGCTTCCACTTTTCAATACAACTAGAAATCTAGAAGTCCAGAAATCTAGAAATATGCTTTTCTAGAAATCTACAGAAAAAGACCGTGGCCCTAGATTGGGCCACAGCCTTTTTCTTTCTGAGTCCACCTATAGATAAAGCGTGGT
>CAZHDH010000094.1:7089-8051 GCA_964531245.1 uncultured Bacteroides sp.
TCCACTTTCGGCTCCTGTCCCTTGACATGCTCAGCTTAACATAAGCCGGAACTGCTTTTTGCGCCGCGCTTCCGCCTTTCTAGAGGACTAGAAATATAGAAATCTATTTTTCTATCTGAGTCCACCTATAGATAAAGCGTGGTTCAGGTGGGCAGATGGCTCCACACTGCAAAATACCTGGTACCACGCTTATCCCCGGTCGTACACCTCCAGTTCATACAGACGGACGGTCCCGTCTCCTGTCCCGCTTGGGTTCAGGACCTCCAGCCAGAGTGCACTGGTGGTGACCGGGTCAAAAGTGCGGGTGGTGGCGTCCTCGTTGTTCTCCTTGACCTCATCCAGAAGCTTCCATTTTTCCTCCTGCGCGTCATAATAATTAACACGCCAGCTTTTTGTGTTCTGTCTGCTGTTTCCTCCCTGACTTCCCTCGTGATAAAGGGTGTAGGTGTTGAAGGTCATGGATGTGCCCAGGTCGATGGCAATGGCATGCTTCACGCCCTGGTTCAGTAGGTCCGGTTCCGCCACGTCCTTTCTGGACGCCTCCCATCTGGTGGACCGGTCGCCGTCCACCAGGTTGTCAGCCGACAGTGCGGCGGATGCCTCGCCGGAGCCGCCGTAAGTACCGGAATCGAAGCAGAGATTGCCCTTTGCCACCACGGACTGCTTAGGGTAAGTGGGTTCCGGCACGCCGGGAATACCTTCGGTGATATCGTTATCGGCATAGCCCGCGAAGCCGTCAAAGACCCACTCCCCGGCGTCCAGCTCCTTGACAAACTGCTGGCGGAGCGCCTCGATATCATGGAAGCCCGTCAACTCCTCAATCAGTGCGTTGAGCGCGGCGTCGCTCTGGTCCGCCCCACCATCGCTGGTGACCTGGCCGTTCTGCATGGCCAGCAGGATGGAGTCGGTCAGGCCATACTGGTCCTCCGTGGTGGGGTACTTGTTGTCCAGCCAGGCGAAGA
>CAZHDH010000095.1:0-7373 GCA_964531245.1 uncultured Bacteroides sp.
TTGGTAGCCTCGGTTAAGAGTAAACTGAAAAATGCTTTACTTTTTCAGTGCCCTCTCGTGGGAGCGGCTTTTTTTATGCTTGCCAATGGCATTACTTTGCCAGGCGAGCCAGGATTTTTTGAATCTGGGCTACGGCTTGGGCGGCCTCGGGCATCTTGGATGCCAGGGGGGTGAGGGTCATCAGCGCGGGTTCATACTGTTCGTTATAAGCCAGCAGCAGACCGCGTGCATAGTTGGCCTGATCGCTGTCGCCGGCCTTGGTCAGATATTCCTGAGCCTTGGCATAGTCGCCGCGACGCATTGACACCATAGCAGCGTTGAGGTTGGCGATAGGTTCTGAGGGATACATACGCACTGCGAGGTCGTAAACCTGTGCATATTCATCGCTTTCGGGGTTGAGCGACTTGCCCAGCAGATAAAGTTCGTCGAGCGAGAGCTTGTTGGGGCTGGTTTTCATTATCTGGGCGATTTCGTTCACGTCGGTATAAGTGCGGATCACATATTCCACAGTGTAATCGGTGTGACGCAGGCCGGGATATACATTTTTGAGCAGGAAGGCATAATCTTTGGGGAAATCCTTCTTAATTTTCTGTTCCTTGGCATCGGGAGCCAGGTCGGAATCAATCACAGCGATGATAGCTGTGCGCTGTTCCATATCGCTTTCCTCCAGATATTTGCGCAGGCCGGCCCAATCTTCGGCCACCCATGCGCTGTGCATGATCGAGGCAGGGAACGAGTAGAGGTTCTGAACATAATTTACCAGAGCTTCGGTGCGGGCCTTGGCCAGGCGTTCGTTATTGGCATAGGGGCCGTCGGGCGATGCATAGCCGCGGATTGTGATCGAGGTGATCTGAGCGTCGGCATCCTCTTTCACGAAATCGATAGATTTGCGGATCTTGGCGAGTTCCTCGGGGTTGCGGCGATAGTCGGTGAGGATTTCAGCGCGGTTTACGGGGAAGTCGATATTAGCCGAACCGCTCACTTCGCGGGTCTTGACGCCGGTAACCTGAGCTTCCACAGTTACGATTTCAGGCTCGAAAACAAGAGGGGTATAATCGAGCTGAGCCAGTTCTACGGGGCTTTCGTTGTTTGTGCAGTTACAGCCACCCAGGGTGTTGGTCATATACAGTGTGCTCACCTCCATCCAGTCCTGATAAGGCACCGAAACAGCGTAAGCAAACACACCTGCATCCTTGGCGCGCATGAGCTGGTCGGGGGCCTGGATGTCGCCGGCGCGTTCGTGCTGATAGAAATTGCTCTTACCGGCCAGATACACGGCGGGGAAAGTATATTCGGTATTATTTTTGCCCACGAGCACCGGCTGCACTTTGAGCTGGCGAGCCGACGAAAGACTTACGTTCGAGGCATCGATTGACATTGTGATGTTGAGCTGACCGTTGGTATTGGTGACATTAACGTCAGATACCGATACGGCCGGCATTTCTTTTTCGGCTGCGTAGCTGCCCAATGTCATGGTGGCGGCGGCTACTGCTACGATATATTTATTGATGAGTTTCATAGTTAGTTGCTTAGAGAGTGGGTTAGAAAACGTATGCTACGTTGACGGCGAGTTTGGTGGGGCCCACGTAGTTGTGCACATGATTCTCTTCGATTTTCTTGTCGGTCAGACCCACATAGCGGTCGTAGCGGGTGTAAGCCCAGCCGATGGCAACTTCGGCTTCGACGTTCCAGTGCTTGCCTACCACCCAGGTGTAACCATAGCCGATACCTGCGCCGGCAAACCAGCCACGCACGCGTGTATCGTTAAGCGAACTGAGCGATGAGCCCAGGAAATCGGGCAAATGGCCAATGCCGGGAATATGAATCAGATTGCCTACGCTATACTGGCCGCCCAGCAGATGAGCGGCAAAGAAATGACCGTTCATACGGTTGCACAGGAAGTAGCGTGCTTCAGGCTGAATGAGCCAATGCTTCCACTGACGCTGACGGATGCGCCAATCGTTAAGGTTACCCGAAAGGTCAATCGACCAATGGGGAGCCACAGGAGCCTCAACGCCTAAGTTGATGGTGGCTGTAGCGTCGTACAGTAAGTTGGTTTTGATCGCGATTTCATGCTGTGCATTAGCAGCACTCCAAGCCCCGAATAACGCAACCACGGCCATAATAAAGCGTGGCATTATCCGGCTGAAAGAAATTTTCTTCATTACAGTAAGGCGTAAGATGGTTAGTTAATTATGTTTTGTTTTAATATTCTGAGAAATAAGTCGGTGCAAATATACAAAAAAGTTTCAAAATAATTTAACAAACCCCGAATAAAAAAAGTTCAACGCCCCGTAATGGGGGAAGAAGGGAAGAGGGAGTGGCACCGTCCTGTGGAGCGACGCCGCTCCGCGGTGTCGGACCCGCGCCGCAGGGTTATATATAAACCATTGATTTTGTGCATTTTGTAGGGAAAATCTTTGCGTCCCCTGCCGGATGGCATACCGTCCAGTGGGGTAACAGCGGCGTCGCTCCATTGGACAGTGAATCCCATACGGCGCGCGGTGGCCATCCGGACGAGGACGCAAAAATTTTTGCGTCCCTACCAATTTGCTGTAAATCAGCGCGGTGGGCCGTCCGGCAGTGTGTCGACACCGCGGAGCGTTCTAGCGGTCGGAAGACGAAAAAGCAGCTATTAAGGGCATAAAAGTGTTCGTTTAATGCGTTAGTTTTGTTTTAAATTCCAAGTGGATTAAAGCAAAAATATCACTGTTAAGACCGCCAACATAGTCTTCCGACCGCTAGAACGCGGAGCGGCGTCGCTCCATTTGACGGTGAATCACATACGGCGCGTGCGGCCGTCCGGACGAGGACGCAAAAATTTTTGCGTCCCTACCAATTTGCTGTAAATCAGCGCGGTGAGCCGTCCGGCAGTGTGTCGACACCGCGGAGCGGCGTCGCTCCCGGTGCTGACGCCGCGGTGGAGACGAAAAAAAGCCACCCGCGGGGCGGGTGGCTTTGATTTTGGGTGTGGGGGGATTATTTTACAACTACTTTCTGAGCTTTGTCGCCCTGAACTTTAACATAGACACCTGCGGTCATGTTTTCGGGAGCAACGCGTACGCCGTTGAGGTTGTAGTAAACAGCGTCGGCAGCGGCAGCAGCTTCGATAGATTCAACTGCGTTGGTTACTTCGATCTTGCTGTCGGCCTTGGCAGGAGTGGTAGCTACGTTAGCACCGGGGAGGGTTACAACTGCGTAACGAACGCCGGTGTAGTAGTTAGTGGTAGCAGCAGCCTGGTAGTGGAGGTTGTTACCTGCGTCGAATGAAGCCTGACCGAAGTTGAGGTTAGCGGCAGCCTGGCATTCGATGCTGTAAAGGAATTCGAGGTTGCAGGGAACGGTGAATTTCTTTTCAGCCACGAGGTTGCCCTGGTCGTCATATTCGTTGAATTCCTGTTCTTCCCATTCCATGGTGAAGAATTCGATGCTGTTGTAAGTAGCAACGGCGAGGATGGTGCCATCGTTGCTTACGGCGAGACCACCGTTAGAAGAGGGCAGAGTGTAACCAGCGGGGAGCATATCTACAGCGTCAACGAGACGGTCGCCCTGGGGAGACATGAAGATGAACGCGGGAGTGCCTGCATCCATACCGTCAGCGCGGTTCTGGCTGGCGAACATACCATACTGGGTGGGAGTGTAGCAAACAACAGTAGAAGCGAAAGCGCTCTTGGTGTTCCAGCTGGGAGTGAAGCCGGCTACGGTGAGCTGCTTGGCGGTACCGATAGGATAGATAGCTACCTGGTTGGCGAAGAGGTCTTCTTCGAAGAGCCACATGGTCTGGTTGTCGCCTTCGCCGAGGAATGCTACACAGGGTGAGCCACCGGCGGTCTGTACGCCTTCGTAGGTGAAGAGGCCGCTACCGGCACGTTCGCCAACGAGGATGTTTTCGGGAGTTTCAGCGGGGTTGATGGGATCTACATAGTAGTAGCCTGAGTTGCTGTCAGCCCATGAAGCGAATACGGCCTGGCCGAAACGCTGACCACCGCGGAGGGGTGATGAGTTGGCAGAGTTCAGAGAGCTGTCTTTGTAGAGGCCTTCCTTAACGAGGTTGCCTTCGGGATCGTAAACGTTGATACCGAGACCGCGAGAAGCAGCGAGCAGGGTGTAACCGAATGTGTCGTATTCAGGATCGTTGAGAGTTACGATACCACCGCGACCAAACTGTGCGTCGCCTTCCCAGATCTGCTTAACGGCAAATTCGGGTTCTTTAGCAGCGTTTTCAGTTTCGATGCGTACGGCCCAGTTCCATTCACCAAGTTCTTCGTCGGTGAAAGCAACGTTGAATTTGTTTTCGCCCTTAGTAGCAGCACCGAGGGTCTTAACGATTTCAGCGTTTTCGCTGGTGAGCACGAGAGAAGCGTCACCTGCTTCGGTAGCCTTGAAGGTTACGTCGTAGGTGTTATCGGTGTTCTTGCTTGCAGCCAGAGCGTAAGCGAAAGCCGAGCGGGTAGCGAAGGTTTCGGCGACCTCCCAGGTAGCGAGCAGAGAAGAAGCCTGGCTGTAGTCGGGGTTAACGGTGAGGACGAGCTTCACGTTCACGCCATTTTCGGGCATGTTGAAGTTCTGACCATTTTCAAAAGATTCAACTGCGGTGCCGTTAACGATGTCTTTGTTTGCACCTGCGCCGAAGCTGGTCTTCCAGTCTTCAGTACCGAATTTGAATTCGCCGGCAGCGAGTTCGTCGAGTTCGAGGGTGTAGGTGTAGAGGCCGTTATCATCGGGACCTTCAACGGTAGCCACCTGGCCAAAGCCCCACTCGTTAGCAGCGCCACGGAAGCCGAGTACGGGAGCTTCGTAAGCGGGAACTTCTTCAGCGGGGAATTCGATGGTAACCATAGTAGCGTAAACGCTTTCTTTGGGACCACCCCAGAAGTATGTTTCGTATTTGTTGTCAGCAACTTTGTGAACGAAGATGCCACCACCGTTGATGAAGGTTGTGCCCCCTTCGGCAGCAAGGTTTTCAGTAGCGAAGAGTACTTTACCTTCAGCATCGGTAACCTGGAAGTTGGCGCAACGATTGCCAGCACCGGGGTTGAGTGCGGAAGTACGGAACTGAGAGATATAGTACATCTCGCCGTCGCGGTTGATGAGGTCGAAACCGGGAGCGCCACCTACGGCACCACCTTCGGGTACGGGTACTGAACCTACCTTAGCTTCACTGTCTTCTACATAGTAGTAGTTGGCAGCTGAATTCCACTGCTGAACGTACATAGCATCGTAGATAGCGTCAGCGTCCATAAGTTCGTCAATGGAGTTGTAAGCGGGAACGGCTACGTTGAGGTTCTGACCACCACAAGTGAGTTCGGTTGAGCAATATTCCATTGCGGTGGGAACACCGTTCTCAAATACGAAACCTGCGCTGTACGCGGGGATCTTGGTAGTTACACCATCAACTTCTACTTCTACACCCTGACCTGCGCAAGGAGCGAGATAGATAACGCCGTTTTCGAGCACGTTACCTACTGCACGACCTACTACGTCAAGACGACCGTTTGTATAACCTTCGGGGAGTTTGAGCTTGTCGGTGTAAACGATTTCGCCACCATCTGCGGGCATGATTGCGAAGCCATAAGGAGCGTTAGCCCAGAAACCACCGTTAGCATAGAGAGCGATGATGTTACCGGCGTCGTCGGTGGTGATGGCGGTGTTCAGAGTAGCGATCACATCTTCACCGTCAAGCTGTGTGGGAGCAAAGGTCTTTTCGAGAGTTTTGATGCCTTCTCCATTGATAGCTAAAACTTCACCTGTGGCTTTGTTGAGGGCGTAAACGTAACCGTTTGCACCGGCTGCAACACGCACATCGGTACCGAGGGCCGCGATTTCAGTCGCGGTGATCTTCTGTGAGAAGTTAGTAGTGAACTTGATGCCGTCTACTTCAACTACAGGAAGGTCCTCTCCTTCTTCTGCACCGAAGTTAACAGTGGCCATAGTAGCGTAAACGCTTTCTTTGGGACCACCCCAGAAGTAAACTTCATATTTATCGGCTGTAACCTGGTGAACGAAGATACCACCACCGTTGATGAAGGTTGTGCCCCCTTCGGCAGCAACATTTTCGGTAGCGAAGATTACGTTACCTTCAGCATCGGTAACCTGGAAGTTGGCGCAACGATTGCCAGCACCGGGGTTGAGTGCGGAAGTACGGAACTGAGAGATATAGTACATCTCGCCGTCGCGGTTGATGAGGTCGAAACCGGGAGCGCCACCTACGGCACCACCTTCGGGTACGGGTACTGAACCTACCTTAGCTTCACTGTCTTCTACATAGTAGTAGTTGGCAGCTGAATTCCACTGCTGAACGTACATAGCATCGTAGATAGCGTCAGCGTCCATAAGTTCGTCAATGGAGTTGTAAGCGGGAACGGCTACGTTGAGGTTCTGACCACCACAAGTGAGTTCGGTTGAGCAATATTCCATTGCGGTGGGAACACCGTTCTCAAATACGAAACCTGCGCTGTACGCGGGGATCTTGGTAGTTACACCATCAACTTCTACTTCTACACCCTGACCTGCGCAAGGAGCGAGATAGATAACGCCGTTTTCGAGCACGTTACCTACTGCACGACCTACTACGTCAAGACGACCGTTTGTATAACCTTCGGGGAGTTTGAGCTTGTCGGTGTAAACGATTTCGCCACCATCTGCGGGCATGATTGCGAAGCCATAAGGAGCGTTAGCCCAGAAACCACCGTTAGCATAGAGAGCGATGATGTTACCGGCGTCGTCGGTGGTGATGGCGGTGTTCAGAGTAGCGATCACATCTTCACCGTCAAGCTGTGTGGGAGCAAAGGTCTTTTCGAGAGTTTTGATGCCTTCTCCATTGATAGCTAAAACTTCACCTGTGGCTTTGTTGAGGGCGTAAACGTAACCGTTTGCACCGGCTGCAACACGCACATCGGTACCGAGGGCCGCGATTTCAGTCGCGGTGATCTTCTGTGAGAAGTTCACCGTAACGGTGGGAGCCTCGGCAAACATTGCGCCGGCTGTCATAAGGGCAGCTGAAAGCGCAAAATTGCGTAAGGATTCTTTCATGATAGAAGAATTGGGTTAATATTTTGGTTAATTAATGTGTTAGAGTCTTTCATGGCCAATCACGCCAATGCGTAAAATCGGCCTCCAAAGGTAAGACTTATTTTAATCTCACCAAAACAATTTTAAATATATTAACAATATTTAACCTTACAGGGGGGACACTCCGCCTTGCGGTATGGGGAGCGTATCATTTCCGGCGTCAGCACCGGGAGCGGCGTCGCTCCATTGGACGGTGAATCCCATGCGGCGCGTGGGGCCGTCCGGACGCGGACGCAAAAATTTTTGCGTCCCTACCAATTTGCTGTAAATGAGCGCGGTGGCCATACGGTGCGGATCCGACA
>CAZHDH010000096.1:0-7340 GCA_964531245.1 uncultured Bacteroides sp.
ATGGTGGGGAAGTTGGTGAGCATACCACCGGGCCAGCGTTCGATAACGTAAGGCATATTTACGCTCTGAGCGAGGTCGGCGATAACTTGTTTGGCCTGTTTTTTGGTGGCTACGAAGAGCACCTTTTTACCGCTTTTAGCGTAATCTTTGAGAGCTGCGGCAGCTTCTTCGATTTTAGCAGCGGTCTTATAGAGATCGAGGATGTGGATACCGTTACGTTCCATGAAGATGTAGGGAGCCATTGCGGGATTCCATTTGCTTTTGAGGTGACCGAAGTGGCAGCCTGCTTCAAGGAGTTGGTCAAATGTGGGATTTGCCATGATTTGGTGTATTTTTGTAATTGGGTTTACGTTCTTTTTTTAAGTCAACCGGGAGGTAGGGAACGTGTCCATCCTTTCGGTTTAGATACTAAACTCTGAGATTTATCCGACTAAGCGGATAAAGCGCAAACGTAAATTGGGAAAACAGATATTAACGTTTGCTGAACTGGAAGCGCTTGCGTGCTTTGGGCTGACCGGGCTTTTTGCGTTCCACAGCGCGGGGGTCACGGGTCATGAAGCCGTGTTTGCGCAGGATAGCCTTGTCATCGGGATTGATTTTCACCAGAGCGCGGGCGATAGCGAGACGGAGAGCCTCGGCCTGACCTTTGTAGCCGCCGCCGTCGAGGTTCACGTGGATGTCGTATTTTTCAACGATGTCGAGAACCGAAAGGGGCTGCTTAACGATGAACTGAAGAATCGAAGAGGGGAAATACACTTCGAGGGGGCGGTGGTTGATGGTGATGGTGCCGTTACCCTCTTTGAGGATTACGCGAGCCACGGCGGCCTTACGGCGGCCTACTGCATTAACATTTTCCATTTCTTACGATTATTTCACTTTGTTAATATCGATAAATTTGGGAGCCTGAGCTTCGTGGGGATGGTTGGGACCATTGTACACGTGCAGGTTTTCGATCAGGCGACGACCAAGACGATTCTTGGGGAGCATACCTTTCATGACACGCATGAACAGGGGGTGAATACCACCGTGGAGGTGCTTGTTGTAAGATTTCTTGATGAGCACTTCGGGGGTAAGTTCACGCTGACCGCCGGGGTAGCCGGTGTAGTTCAGGTAGATCTTGTCGGTGAGTTTCTTACCGGTAATAACAATTTTGTCGGCGTTGATGATGATTACATTGTCGCCGCACTCGGTGTAGGGAGTGTAGGTGGGTTTGTTTTTCCCGCGCAGGATTTTAGCGACTTTCGAGCAGAGACGACCCAGAACCTGGTCGGTAGCGTCGATCACTACCCATTCGCGTTCGATTGACTGAGCGCTGGGAGAAACGGTTTTGTAGCTTAAAGTATCCACTTTTTAATTGATTGATTAATAGATAAATAATTAGACACACCGGTACGCAGCCACTCGGCCAAAAGCGCACACGCCCGGGTATGTCACAGTTTATTTGGACATAATCGGTCTGCAAAGGTACAAATTTTTCGGCTCATAACCAAACTTTTCCGAATGTTTTTTATCCACTTAGCCATGCGAAAGTTGAACCTGAGAAAAGCGTCCTCTGCAAACGTACCACATCGTTCCCCGCCGGGGACGATGCGGCTCTTCGGTGGCCGTCACACTTCGGACGGTCACCCTCTAATTTAGCCTCGGGATACACAAACTCAACAGACGCTGCGCCGCAGGCACAATCATCACTTTCAAAAATTTCTTTTTCTATTTTTTCTTTCTCTATTTTAGAGTCATTATCATTTACATTATCATTATCATTTACATTATCATTATGGCCGACGTTTGCCGAGCTTTGCCGGTTTTGCTCGGCAATGCCGGCATTTGCCGCTTTTGCCGGGTTGTACTTAGCATTTGTTACCATCGCACCTTTACGACCGGCCGCACGGCGACGTTCCACAACGGCGTTGTAACGCTCTGTGTTGTAATCCATTTCCATTTTGATAAAAGCAAACGCGGCATAAGCCACAGGACCCAATTCAGGCACCTCGCCGGTAGAAGCGTAACACATTATGGCTTCGATAACCTCGAGTCGAGTCTCGGCAGGGAAGGTTTTCAGCACATCATACCATCGCACATTGAACACAAAAGTATTTTTTTTCACACATATCGTTTGATTTTTTGTAATGTAATCCACTGCAAAGATACAATCTGGCTGACCCCTCCGCGCAACAAAATAACCAAATGTGCAAAATATTTTTATAATCCCATAGCGAAATTTTAAACCGATAATTTCGGCCCGAGCGAACCGTCTGAGCCGCGAGGTTGTTTTCAATTATAGACATATCTAACATTCATCTCATTATATTATAATATGTGTAAATCTGCTCTGAAATGGATTATGGCCGCTATCGCTGCACTGGCGGCTCAGACAATGTGTGCTCAACAGGCGCGCCAATCGGTAGGCCTTGTGCTCAGCGGCGGCGGTGCCAAGGGCATTGCCCATGTGGGAGTAATCAAGGCGCTGGAAGACAATGACATACCTATCGATTACATTACCGGCACGTCAATGGGCTCCATTATCGGCGGATTGTACGCCTCAGGCTACACTCCTGATGAGATGATGGAACTTTTGCTGTCGCGTGGCTTCTCGTATTGGTCAACGGGCAAAATCGATCCTAATCTGGTTTACTATTTCAACCGCAACGCCGAGACGCCGGCGATGTTCTCCACTGCCATAGGACACAAAAGCGCGGCGGCCGATTCGGTACCTCAGTCTGTAATTTCGGGACAGCCGATGAGCTTTGCCTTCCTCGAATTGTTTTCGGGAATCACGGCACGATGCGGAGGCGATTTCAACAAGCTTATGGTGCCATACCGCTGCGTGGCGTCCGACCCCGCGGCCAAGCATAAGCACGTGTTTCGCAGCGGTCGTTTAGGCGATGCAATCCGCGCGTCGATGTCGTTCCCGATTGTATTTCAGCCCATTGAGATTGACGGGGTATTATACTATGACGGAGGCATTTACGATAATTTTCCGGTGGATGTGATGCGCTCTGAGTTTGCACCATCAATAATGATAGGCGTGGATGTGAGCACCGAGGACATCGGCCCGCAAACCACCCTGATGGACCAGATCGAGAACCTCGTGATACAGAACAACGACTACGACCTGCCCGAAAAAGATGGCATAAAATTGCGTATCGACCTGAATCAATTCGGATTGCTCGATTTCCCGGCAGCGAAAGCCATTTATCAGGTGGGATACGATGCCGCAATGAAGATGATGGACTCAATCAAAACCAGAGTGACATCGCGCACCCCTGCCGAGGTGCGCAATGTGCAGCGTGCCGCTTTCAAAAAGGGTATTCCTGAAATAAATTTTGAATCGACCAAGGTGTATGGCGCATCTGAAAGTCAGAATAAATATCTGGAATACCTGTTCCGTCCCGATCACGGCGACACGCTGTCGCTCGACAAAGCCCGATATTCCTACTACCGGGCGTTGGCCTCAGACAAGCTGGCCGATTTCTTCCCTCAGGCATCATACAACAAGGATAGCGGAATGTTTGACCTCACGCTCAAAGCAGCGGTCAAGAGCCGTTATACAGGCTCTGTGGGCGGATATATATCATCGTCGACCAACAGCTTCCTTTATCTTTCGGCCGATTACTCAACCCTGAGTTTCCGCAGCCTGAACACATCGCTGAGCGCCTGGATTGGCCAGTCGACAATGGCCGGGGTGCTTCGCGGCAGGCTGCTCTTGCCCACCGGGTTTCCGTCATCGTTAGGCATCGAGGGCGTAGTGAGCCGCGAGCGATTCTTTGAGAGCGACCACGCATTTTTCGATGCTTCGCAGCCCACTTTCCTTGTAAATCACGAATATTTCGGGCGACTGATGTGGAGTTTCGGCGCAGGACGATTGGGCAAGGTGGATGTCGGCGGGGGCTATGGCGCCCTGCGAGCTTCATATTATCGCAATAACACTCTGGACAGCTACGAGGACGGCAAACTGAAAGTGCGCCGAAACCTGGGACAAGTGTTCGTAAGATATAACTCCTCAACCCTTGACACACCCAACTACCCCACATCGGGCAACAGCTACAGCGCGACGGCCATGGGAGTGATGGGCGAGACCGATGGCCACACTGAACGCTGGGCACAGCTCGAAGCCGCCACCCGCAACTATCCCGAATTAAGCCGCAAATTCGCCCTGGGCGTGGAGACCAACGTGATGCTGAGCACCCGCAAGCTGCTGCCCACATACGGCGCCAGCATTGTCACCGCTCCCGGCTACACCCCTACCCCGGCGTCGACCAACGCCTTCCGCAGCCGGTTTCACGCCGACAATTACATTGCCGCCGGCCTCATCCCGGTATATAAAATCAACAGCTCGCTATCGGCCCGAGTGGGTGGCTACTGCTTTATGCCGCTGCGATCCATACAGCGCGACCTGAGCGGCGATGGAGTGCATCACGGCAAATGGTTCTCAAACCCACAGGTGCATGCCGAGGCCGATATTTCCTACCGTCTGCCCTTCGCAACCCTCACCGGATATGTATCTTACAGCTCGATTCCCGGCGACCGCTGGAATGTAGGCATTTCATTCGGCACGTGTATTCTTCCCCCGAAATTCTTGCGTTGACGGCCCTAAAGTGCTATCTTTGCAAAAATTTGAAAGACGTATGAATAAGGTGATTCTTTGCGGTATCGTGGGTCAGGATCCCACGATCAGACATATCGACAAACGCCCGCTGGCCGAGTTTTCGCTCGCCACACATGAACCGGCGCGGCTGGGACCCGACGGCAAACCATTACCGCCGCCCACCGAGTGGCACCGCATAGTGATGTGGGATGCCAATGCCGA
This sequence comes from uncultured Bacteroides sp., assembly GCA_964531245.1. Classification (GTDB taxonomy): domain Bacteria; phylum Bacteroidota; class Bacteroidia; order Bacteroidales; family Muribaculaceae; genus CAG-873. Next base: position 4,808 of record CAZHDH010000096.1, read on the forward strand.
TTTTGCCGAGAAATACATACGCAAGGGGTCACGACTGCTGCTCGAAGGCAGCCTGCGCACCCGCATATGGGAAGACCGCAACGCCATCAAGAGATCGGTGACCGAAATATACGTGCACACCTTTGAGCTCCTCCCCCGCGGCAACTGAAAACAACTAACGCCCGTGTCAAAAACAGATTGACACGGGCGTTAGTTATTACCGGCAGAATAGAGATATTATTCGGCAGGTGTCTCGGTTTCTTCAGCAGCAGCTTCGGGCTGGGGAGCCTTGAATTCGGTGATGCCGGCGTTGAGAAGCAGGTTGTACCACTGAAAGAGTTTGCGGATGTCAGAAGCGTGGACGCGTTCGCGGTCGAAGTCTTTGAGGATTTCGCCAAAGAGTTCGCGGAGCTGGTCGTCGGATTTCACCGCTTTGAGGTCGACGGGCTGTCCCTGTGTATGGTCTTTGACGAGCTGGAGTACATCGGCCAAAGGGATATCCTCGCCGTAGGTGTACATGGCGATATCGCCGAGCGACATCACTTTATCGCGAGCGTAAGCGGGAGTGCGCTTGCCGTCGGCGAGCGATTCCACGATGAGCATATTGCGACCCTGATTCACCAGGCGGTAGAGGCCGGGCTTGCCTGCTATAGAGAGAATTGTTCTGAGCATGATAGTTAGTAGCTTATTGATAAATTTATTTTGGTGCAAAGGTAGTAAAATATGGCGAAAAAGCACTAACTTTGCAGTGGAAAAATTCAGGGAGACATATTGATGAATCTATTAATCTATATCAAGCATCTTATGGAGCTGCTTCTGGTGCCTGCGATGGGCTGGGAGGCAGTGACGCGTTGTGGTGCAGATCCGAAAGTCACAGATCACAAGGGATTTTATCCGTGGCTCGGTGTCACCTGCCTCACAGAATTTGTACAATTATTCTATGGCCACGGGGCATCGTTTGTGGGGTTGCTTGAGCGCGCCATCGTATTGGGTGGAGCAATGTTTGCGTCGTATTTCCTTGCCAAGCTGATTCTTGACCTCACGCTTTCCGACCATATCGAGGGCGGAGCGGTGAACACTTCGCGCGTGGCGGTGTTTTGTTCATATATGTTAGGGCTTGACTGCCTGTTTAGTATGATAGAGAACCTACTTCCCACGCCGCTCACCTTCCTGCTCTTTCTGCCGCTGTTAGGTATCTCGGTGGTGTTCAAGGGTGCGGGATATTTAGGTGTGAAGGAGGGTTCGCTGCTCAATTTCACGGTGCTGGCAGCTGTGGCCACGATTATCGTCCCGCTGGGTCTCACAGCCATTCTATTATTATTTGTATAAGCAATGAGTGCAAAAATGAAATTCAAGGAGGTGAATATAAAGAACCGGCGAGCCACCTTCGATTACGCAATATCTGATACATTTACCGCCGGCCTGGTGCTTACCGGCACCGAAATCAAGTCGATCCGCCAGGGCAAAGCATCGCTGGTGGATACGTTCTGCTATATCAACAACGGCGAGGTGTGGGTTAAGAATATGTATATAGCCGAGTATTTCTACGGCACATATAACAACCACAGCGAACGCCGCGACCGCAAGCTATTGCTTAACCGCAAGGAGATACGCGAATTGCGGAAGGAATCAGATGGTCCGGGCTTTACGATCGTGCCCCTGCGCCTGTTTATCAACGACCGCGGGTATGCAAAGCTCGTGATTGGCGTGGGCCGAGGTAAAAAGGAATACGACAAGCGCCAGAGTATCAAGGAGCGCGACGACCGCCGCGAACTGGCACGCGCCCTGTATAAGTAATTTAAACTGATGACGCAACACGAAATAGACCGTCTCAGTATCGCGAAAGCAAAGGAATTGTTTGCGTCGCAACGCGTTTACGCCCTTGAAATCGGCACCACCGCAGGACTTCAATCCATTCACCATGCCTTATTCGATGGCCTTTACACATTTGCCGGTGAAATCAGGAAACTGAACATCTCGAAAGGCGGATTTCGTTTTGCCAATTCATTATATCTTGTTCCGGCGCTTGAGGCCATCGAGAAGATGCCCGACAATACCTTTGAGGAAATAGTGGCAAAGTATATTGAAATGAACATCGCCCACCCGTTTATGGAAGGCAATGGCCGTGCTACTCGTATATGGCTGGATATGATGCTGCGCCGAGCGCTTGGACGAGTGGTTGACTGGCGCAAGATTTCACGCCAGGCATATATGCAGGCTATGGAACGATCGCCCATCAACGACATGGAACTTCGCTATCTGTTGCAGAACGCTCTCACCGCAGATACCGACGACCGCGATGTGATATTCCACGGTATCGATCAGTCGTACTACTACGAAGGCTACGAGGCTGAAATTTAGCCTGCGGCTATAATGACGATCGAGTCAGTAACGCGCCGAATGACACCGCGGAGGGGCTACTGTGGGGCCCCCAGTCCATCCGGCATTCAATATAACACCCTGATTACTAACGCTTTATAGGGACGCAAAAATCTTTGCGTCCGCGTCCGGATGGGGGGCACGCGGGTGGCCATCCGGCAGGGGACGCAAAGAT
>CAZHDH010000097.1:0-7130 GCA_964531245.1 uncultured Bacteroides sp.
GCAGATGCTTGCCGCCGGCCGCGTGATATGGCTGCGCGCCTCGCGCGAGCGCACCCTCGCCCGGCTGCTCGTTGCCGCCCCCGGCAGCCGCCCACTGATGGCAGGCCTGGACGCCCAATCCATCGCACGGCGCATCGACCACGATCTGGAAATCCGCACCCCACATTACAGCCGGGCCCACCACATCTTCGATTCATCCTATCTCGACACACCCGGCGAAGTGGCCCGCACCACCGCCGATTTTATCGAACGGTTTTTGGATCAGAACCCCGCGCCCGACGATTTCACCCTCTGACCCCATAACCCCTCCCCAATCCCCATTATCACCAAATTATGACAGACCCCATCACCCAGGAGTGTCCCTGCTCCACATCCACCTCGCGGCGCAAGCTCACGCTTGGCCTGCCGTCGGCCGCCACACCCAACGAGCGGCGTTTTCCGCTCACCCCCGAGGGTGCGGCACTGCTTGTGGCACGTGGCTTTGACATACACCTGCAATCCGGGGCTGCCGAGGTGATACACTTCAGCGACGATGCCTATGCCCGCGTGGGAGTCAAAATCACCGACCGTCGCACCGCCCTGGGGTCAGATATTGTGATACACCTGCCCGCCATCTCGGCCCGCGATGCCGAGTGCCTGCGCCCCGGTGCCGTGCTCCTGAGCCTGCTCCACGCCTCGCACCAGAGCGAACGCGCCCTGCATCACCTCCTTGTGCGTAAGGTCATAGCCATAGCCCTCGACCTCGTGGCCGATAGCGAGGGCCATTACCCCTTTGCCGACATCCTAAGCGAAATCGACGGCCACGCCGCCATCTCGCTCGCATCCGCCCTGCTGGCCGATGCCGTGCACGGCAAGGGAATCCTGCTGGGCGGAATCCCCGGCGTGGTGCCCTGCGAAGTCACGATTCTCGGTGCCGGCATAGCCGCCCGCGCCGCCGCCCGCGCCGCCGTGGGGTTGGGAGCCACAGTGCGCATCTTCGATAACGATGTCTACCGCCTGCGCAAGGCCCTCTACGAGCTGGGCGGCAACGTCATCGGCAGCGCCCTGCATCCCAAGGTGCTCGCCTCGGCCCTGCGGTCGGCCGACGTGGTGGTGGCCACCCCCTCGCGTCATCCCGTCGAGATTGGGCTGGATATGGTGAGCGAGATGAAGCGCGGCGTCATAGCCTTCGACCTCACCGACCGTTCCGCCGCCGACGTATTTCCATCGCTTGAATGTGTCGACCTCGCCGGCGCGTCGGCCGACGAATGCAGCCCCCTCCACCGCCTGCGCGTGTGCTACGTAAATGCCGGATCAGCCGTGCCCCGCACCGCGGCCATGGCCCTGAGCAACACCCTGCTCACCTTCTTCGACGATATTATGGTGTGCGACGGCCTCTCGAACGCCCTTAAATTCAATCAGGGCCTGAGCCGCGCCGCCTATACCTTCCTGGGACGCATAGTCAATCCCGCCATTGCCCGCGTGGTGGGGCAGCGAAGCGTGGATATTAACCTTTTCCTGCAATTTACCTGATGGCTACCAAAAAACGCAAATTCTATGTGGTGTGGGAAGGCCGCGCCCCCGGCATCTATGACAGTTGGGAAGACTGTCAGGAGCAGGTAAACGGCTATCCTGATGCAAAATATAAATCCTACGACACCCAGGACGCCGCCACCGAAGCTTTCCGCGGCAATCCCCGCGAACAGCTCCGCTTTGCCCGCGAGCTGGCAAAACACCTCGGTGCCCCGCAGAAAGTCGACTATACCGCCATCCCCGGCATCGACCTCACAGCCATAGCCGTCGACGGCGCCTGCAGCCACAACCCCGGCCCCATGGAATACCGCGGCGTGCGCGTGGCCGACGGTGCCGAAATATTCCGCGTAGGCCCCTACGCCGGCGGCACAAACAACATAGGCGAATACCTGGCCCTGATACACGCCGCCGCCCTGCTGGCCCGCTCCGGCGACACCACCACCCCCATCTATTCCGATTCACGCACCGCCCTGAGCTGGCTGCGCCGCGGCCACAGCAACACCAAGATCACCTCCACCGCCCAGAACGCCCCCCTGCTCGCCATCCTCGCCCGCGCCGACTCCTGGCTCGCCACCCACCGCATCCCCAACCCCATCCTCAAATGGGACACCGAGCGCTGGGGCGAAATCCCCGCCGACTTCGGCCGGAAGTAAAGTAATTGATAATCAGTAAATTGTATGGACGCACGACCGTGCGTCCGCGTCCTCGCGTAACCCCCGCATGCCACCGCACAGCCGGATGGGATGCACCGTCCGATGGAGCGACGCCGCTCCGCGGTGTCGGGCGCGCGCGGACGGGCGCCGCGATTCAAACAATTGATAATCAGTAATTTGTAGGGACGCAAAAATTTTTGCGTCCACGTCCGGATGGCCCGGCCCGCGTGCCACCGTTCAGCCGGATGGGATGCCCCAACTCGCGCGCACCCCGTCCGGCAGGGGACGCAAAAATTTTTGCGTCCCTACAAAACGCTGAAATACAATATGTTATCGCGAATAACCATACTCGCGCAATCTCCCTCCGGCGCGCATCCTACACCGCGGGCCGGAGGGCACCGGATGTTACGGGACGGTGACAATTTGGGTGTTTTTGCAAAAAAAATGGCAGAATGTTTTGCAATTTGTTGGGAATATAGTAATTTTGCGTTGCAAGACCGCTTGCAGAAGCCCGGTCAGGGCAATGTGGGTGGGACAGCCGGGGGCCATAGGGCCTTCCGAAATTAAATATAAAGCGTTACTTGACGCTCTTTCTTGACACTACGGAATCTGGAAAATTCATCAATTGGAGTCAAGGATGAGACAACGGTAGACGCCATGTGGATATGCAAATACCACCGATGTGGGCGCGTGAGCGCCAACATTGGTGTATTTATCATATTCTGCGTGAGGCTTCTGCATGTTGTCTGTTCCACTCCAATGGGCAATTCCAGGGCCTCGTAGTGCGGGACGGACACAGAGTATGATCCTCGCGCTTTTTTTGTACCTTATCTTTACCGCCTTTTTAAGTGGATCGGAAGGCAGGCACACACACTCGTCCTCTATGCCTCTGACACACGGGCTGCGCGCCCCCATACACCTGCCACACCCCCGGCACACCGGATAGCTCCCGCTTTCCGATGTGCCGTTGCGTTATATACCTACTTATCACGACCGAATAAATAATCCAATAATATTAACCGATTTAAAAACCTTAATTTTTTACGAAACAGAAATACCTATAATTCAAACGAATCAACTATCAAATTAAATTTGCAAAACCAAGCAAAACCTTAAATTATCTAAAAACAAATCAATCAAATCTAAACCAATTAACAATAGCATTATGAAACAAAAAATACTATTGATGCTCTTGGCTTTGGTGTCATTGATCCCAATCAGAATCTTCGCGTATATACCCGATGATTATGACTTTGAAAAGGACGGCTTTTATTACCAGATTACAAAGGAAGCGACTACGAGCTCGCCCGTAGGCGAATGTAAAATTGTCGGCCTCTATTCTTACGAGGTCACCCAGCTTACAGTCCCCGAATCTGCAATAAACTACAATGGCTGGTTAAATGGCTCATATCCTACCTATAATGTCACCGCAATCGCCTCAGGTAGCATTGAAATTGAGAGTAATTCGTATTTAAATCTGTTTATTATCGGACCGAATATCAAAACAATTGAGGCTGGCGCGTTTTGCGGTTCAACCTACAACTTACGCAGAGTTGTTGTACCAAAAAGCTTGAGCGGTCAAATGGCTGCCAGTGGAGTCGGTAATTTTTATGGACTGAAGTATTATGATGACTCGGCAGATTTAGCGTTCTCCGGTGATTTCCTTGTTCGAAACGAGAACAATAAACCGGTTGAAATTATTTTGTATATTGGAAGCGGCACATCAGCTACTATTCCGTCTACGGTTAAGAATATTGCTCCAGGTGCTTTTGAAATGGCTGAACTTACATCTCTTACAATTCCCGAGGGTGTGGAATACATCGGCCAAAATGCTTTCGGTTTCAGCCGAATTCAATCATTGACTTTACCTTCGTCAATCAAACGCCTTGACAATGCTGCGCTTGGTCGTACTTCCGCTCAGAGCATTGACGTCAGCAAAGTGACCATTGAGTTCCCTGACTCGTTGTTGATCGAAAACTATATGACGTCAACATACAAGTTACCGGCTAATCTTAAGAAGATCCCGGCTTATTGCTTCCAATTTAACCAATCGTTGACTGAAATTGACCTCCCGTCCACTATCGAGGAAATTGGAGAATGGGCATTTCAGGGTTCCACGGTGTCTTCTTTCACAACACCTGCAGCTCTGAGAAAGATTGGCGACTATGCTTTTTATTACACCCAGCTTTCCGGAAAGTTTGTAATTCCCGCCTATCTGGAAGAAATAGGCTTTGGCGCTTTTGGTAACACTAACATTACAACCATTGAATTTCTGGGTGACAACTACGAAAATTTCGGTGGCGCATTTGTCGGAGTTCAAGAGTTTATCTTCCCCGGAACTCTCACAACTATTCCTTCAATGATTCAGGGATCGGGTATCAGTAGCTTTACTATTCCTGACGCTGTGACAGCTATTCCTCCGCAAGCATTCAAGGGTTGCACCAATCTTACAAGCATCACTATTCCCGATCGTGTTACAAGTATCGGTGATGAAGCTTTTTCCGGATGTACCTCTTTGGCTTCCGTTACCCTCCCGAATAAACTTACAGCGCTGAACAACGGCGTGTTTACAGGATGTTACAAACTCACTGCAATCACTCTCCCCTCCACTCTCACCTCTATCGGCGATAAAGCTTTCCAGAACTGTAATACACTTGGCTCTATCACCGTGCCCGGTAATGTTACCACAATAGGCGAATCCGCATTTTCAGGCTGCTCCAAGCTTGCAACCGTGAGCCTGCCCACATCGCTGCGTACCATTGGCGATGGTGCTTTCTACAGTTGCACTCTTCTTGCCAGTATGTCGATTCCCGAAGGTGTTACAGATTTGGGAACACACCGTACATACAGCAACAATAAGTACGGTGTATTTGAAAAATGTAGCAAGTTGTCTACATTATCCCTCCCCTCTACCCTGAAAGTAATCGGATATTCAGCATTTCAATCTTGTACGGCTTTAACTTCGGTTACGCTCCCTTCTAAATTGGAGACCATTTCTGCGTACGCTTTTGCCAGCACAGGTTTGAAAACCATTTCGTTACCTGCCTCATTAAAAAGACTTGGTGCTTATGCTTTTATGAGTACCAGTGTAACCAGTCTGACACTTCCCTCTACCCAGCCTGAAGAGTTCTCATTAGCAGGACTCCCGATCACTACCGCTACTATTCCTACGGGTTGGACAAATATTCCTGATAATTTTTTCAGTGACTGTACAAGTCTGACATCGGTTACTATCCCTAATGGAATCACATCGGTTGGCAGGAGTGCATTTTCCGGATGTTCTAAGCTGACAGCCATTGAACTCCCGGAAGGCGTTAAGACAATCGGCGACCATGCGTTCTATAATTGTACCAAATTATCGAGTATTATATTGCCCGAAGGTGTTACATCCATTGGCAGTTCCGCCTTTGCTTATACCCCTATAACAAACACCCTTTTCTTACCCTCAACGGTAAGCACTCTTGGTGATGGGGTATTTAATTACTGTAGTTCACTCAAAACCTTGTATTTACCAACCGGTATAACCGAGAAGCCTTCATCTATATCTACTACCAGTGTTTTGTCAGCTATTACCACCGAAATCTATCCATTCGATGGTAGTAATCTCATCTACTTTATAACTTGGTCAAGAACTCCGTATCTGTACCCGACCGGTGCTACTAATATAGAGGTCGTTAGTAATATGATTTATGCAAATAATCGTACTTGCCTCGTTAGAGCCGGTTCATTAGCTTCTAATTATACCGTGCCTGCTGAAATTACCGATATTTCATACGGTGCGATAAGAAGCTTTAGTAATCTTACAAAGATCACTGTTCCTGCCACTGTCAAGAACATCTATCCGGGTGCATTCGCTAATAGTACCATTAAAATGGTTAAGATCGAAGAAGGCTTTACCAACCTTAAAGCAGGTGCGTTCGGTAGCTTGTCAAATGTTAATACAGGAATTTCGGCTCCGACCATCACAGAAGTTTTACTTCCCAAAACCATCGTACTTGAGTCTGCGTCTGAATTCTCTAAATCAACACTCAAACGTATTTTCTATCCCGAAGGTCTCGCGCTCACTCTGCACGCCAACACCACCGGCATCTCCTACGACCGCTCGCTCGCTCTGAACGAACTTTCCGACGGCACTGTCACCGGTGTTAAGGATGGTGCGAATGTGCTGCTCGGCGTTGCTCTCACCCCGACCCTCGATAATGGCAAGTACACCGTAGCCTCAGACATCACCGCTATCGGTGAAAAGGCATTCAAGGGTATCACTACCGTTACGAGCGTTTCAATTCCCGAAAATGTTACCAGCATCGGTGCTTCGGCTTTCGAAGGTCTTACCGCTATCACATCTATCGAGATAGCAGAAGGTGTAAAAACAATCGGCGCAAACGCTTTTAAGGGCACCAACATCACCTCGCTCATTATTCCTGCAAGTGTGACAAGCATCGATGCTACAGCGTTGACCGGCTGTTCCAAGCTTGTATCGGTAACTTATCCCGACGGACTTGACATCACACTGCCTTCAAGCGTGAAGGCGGCCATTGCATGTCCCGCCGGTTATGAACTGATGTATGCTGAGGACGGTGCCGCTATGGGCGTCAAGGATGGCGACGTAATTCTGCTGTCTGTTCCTGCCACCGCTATTGCTTCGGATGGCTCGTATACCATTCCTTCAAATGTTACCACCATCGGTAAGGATGCCTTCAAGAGCTGCACCAATCTCACAGCTGTTACCATTCCCGATAATGTGATGGTTATTGAGTCTGGCGCTTTCAACGGTCTCACCGCTCTTACTGACGTTGTGTTCCTCGAAGGCGAAAAAGGTCTTGACGTAATCAAGAAAAATGCCTTTGCCGGTTGTACCGGTCTTACCAACCTGATTCTGCCCTCAAGCGTTGATGAAGTGGCCGAAGGCGCGTTCGCAGGCTGTACCAACCTGGCCAAGGTGGTATATCCCGCTTCGATTGATGC
>CAZHDH010000098.1:0-7050 GCA_964531245.1 uncultured Bacteroides sp.
AAATAAAATTTAACACTTCAACGCTTGCACAGGTCCTAGATTTCGCAAAAATTTTGCGTCCCCTTCCGGACGGCCACCGCGCGCATCCCATCCGGACGCGGACGCAAAAATTTTTGCGTCCCTACAATTATCTGTATATCAATGTATTATGCATCGGCGTCAGCACCGGGAGAGGCGCCGCTCTGCGGTGCCGTCGATCAGCCGGATGGCCATCCCGCGACAATCCCCACCGCGAAAACCGCCCTCCGGCGCGCATTCCACACCGCGGAGCGGCGTGGCCCCCGGTGGCTCCGCGGCGTCGCTCCGCGGAGCGGTGTGGCCCTCTAATCGAACTGGCCCGTTACACCATCTAAACGCCCCCTTAAAACCGTTACCTGGCTGCGAATTTGCTTATTTCGTGGATTTTTTGTAACTTTGTAGTCAAATGTCAGAGAATCGAGTGTCAAAAAATTCCGTGCTGCTTCCGGAGCCCACGCTTCGGCGGCTTCCGTGGTATCTGGCATACGTGACTATGCTCAACCAGGAGGGGGTGGTGAACGTGTCGAGCCGCCGCCTGGCTCAGGACCTCGATGTGGATGCCTCGCAGATCGCCAAGGACCTTTCGTTTATCAACATCAAGGGCAAAACACGCATCGGATATGATGTATCCGAACTTGAAGAGGCGCTCCGCAACTTTTTGGGTTTCCGCAACCGGCACAATGCCGTGATGGTGGGCGCCGGTTCGCTCGGTGCTGCCCTGATGCACGATTCCGGCCTGCAACATTATGGCCTGAATATCGTGGCCGGTATTGATGTCAACCCCCTGTTGGTGGATAAGACCATAGCCGATATTCCTGTCTACAACCCCGGGCGCCTTCCCGAGCTGGTGACGGCTCTGGATATCCGCATAGGCATCATTGCCGTGCCCGTGGAGCAGGCCCAGATTGTGGCCGACCGCCTGGTCGAGGCCGGCGTGCGCGCCCTGTGGAATTTCACCCCCCGGCGCATCACCGTGCCTGCCGGAGTGGTGGTGGCAAATACCTCGATTTATTCCCATCTGGCCGTGATGTATAACCGCCTGGCTGTGTCCGGCTCTAATCAGAATTGATATGAAGGTAGTGAGGATAGATGCTGGGGCGGGCCCCGCGCTGATGGCCGATTCGGCCTGTCGGCCTGACCGCCGTATGCCGCTCTTTGTGCCAGACGGCTCCTGGAGCATCGAAATCCGCCCGGCGCTGCGTGTCGGTCGCCTCGGCAAGGCGATGGCTCCGCAGTTTGCCCCCCGGCATATCGACGGCTGGACCCTCGTGGCCTATCTGCGACCCGCCGCACCCTCGGTGCTGGCCGATATGATCGACGACGGCCTGTGCACCGGCCTGTGGCAATCTGTCGATAATGCCACCGACGCCCCCCTGCCGGTGAAAATCGACGGCACCACTACCCCCGTGAATCTGCGCCGGCTGCTGGCCCGCGGAGCCGCGGAGCTATCAGACCTCTCGGCCGCCGCCACCTTCAAAACCGGCGATGTCATTGTGCTCCCCGATGTGCTTGCCACCGCCCCGGCCGTGGCTCCCGCCCACATACTTGCCATGCTGGGACAAATCTCGATTCTCGATATTGCGATTCGCTGACTTCTATACGTTCATTTCCACGCATATTAAACCAATCAGAATATTATGATTAAAAATCTGGCATTTTCTCTCCTCCTGCTTGTCGGATTATCATTTACCTCCGCAGCATTCACGCGGTCATACTATGCCGAACATTCGCGCCTGGCCTCCGGCACCTGGGTAAAGGTCAAAACCCCCGAAAGCGGAATGTATCAGCTCACTTACAAGCAATTGCGCGAGATGGGATTTACCAATCCCCCCCGTGTGCAGGTCTACGGCTACCCCGCCGTATGCGATCTGCTCACCAACACATTCTCTACCTCGCAACCCGACGACCTGGTGCCCGTCGCCACACGGCACACCGGCGAAAAAATACTGTTCTATGGCGTGGGCGATTGCGATGTCTATGCCATATCGTCGGGCCGGACTTCGGGCAACCTGCAGCGCACCCGCACCCCTTACGACACCGGCTCGTATTACTTTCTGAGCGATAGCGAGGCGCCGGTGGCAGTGCCCGAGCGTACCCGTCTGAATCCCACCACAAGCTCTCTGCGCGTGTTCGACTCACACCTCAGCGTCGTGTTCCGCGAGGAGGATACACGCAACGAAGCCGAGGGCGGCGTGATTTTCCACGGCAACACCCTCACCCCCGGCCAGACATACACCTACACTTTTGACATTCCCGGCTACGCCCCCCTCAACCGCATCCCGGGATTCAGCGACGGCAGCGGGGCCGAAATCACCCTGCACAACCGTGTGGGGTTCCGCTCGCCCAGCGTGCAGATGACCCCCGCCACATATTCCTGCGACGATGCCTTCACCATCTGCGGTGTCAATGATAACGGCTGCTATCCCACAGCCGCGCTCATTTCGTTCCGCAGCGTCAATCAGATCGTGCAGGTGCTCCCCGCAGATTACAGCGACCCCGATGCCGATTACCCCGAAAAGCTTACTATCAGCATCACCCAGCCATCTACCTCGCAGGAATACCTGGCCGAGGATTATCAGGCGCTGGTGTATCCCCGTCGCAACACCCTGAATGCCGCCACCCCCCAGCTGCTCATGACTGCCCCGCAGCGCTGCATATCGCGCCACCAGATGTTTTTCCCCGCCGCAAAAGCCGGGGAAATGGAGGTGTGGAATATCACAAACCCCTATAAGGTAGACAAATACGTGCTCACCGAAACCGCCCGATACCACGACGACGGCGGTGTGCTGGTGACTATGGATGCCGCCGGGCAGCGCATGGTGGCCTTTATGCCAGCCGCTCAATTCCCCTCGCCCCAGGTGATGGGCAAAGTGGAAGCTCAGGATCTGCACGGCGTCGCCACTCCCGATATGGTGATCATTGCCACTGCTCCGCTGCTCGCGGCGGCCGAGCGCCTGGCCGAGCTTCATCGCCAATATCAGGGGCTGGATGTGGCCGTGGTGGATCATAACGCGGTGTATAACGAATTCTCGTCGGGCGCGCGTTCGCCCATGGCCTACCGCCGCTTCCTGAAAATGCTCCACGACCGCGACAATCGCCTGAAATACGTGCTCTTTATGGGTCAGGCAAACTATGACAACCGCGGCGTGGTGAGCGGCACCGACCCCACCGACCGCCTGGTGCTCTGGGCGCAGGACGATGAAAACGACGCTGCAAACCTCGCCCTCAATTATGCCCTGGACACACGCATCGGTATGCTCCAGGATGATTATACCACCCGCTACGTACCCCCGTTGTATCCCATTCAGGTGGCTGTGGGCCGTCTGCCTCTGAGCGCCGACGAGGTGCCCGGCTATCTGACCAAGGCCGAACGCTGGTTTACAAATCCCGTGCCCCCGGAAGTGGTGAATAATGTGCTGGCCATAGGCGGCAGCGGCGATGCCTGTGTGCATCTGGAACACGCACAGCAGATTCTGGATACTATGGCCATGGCTAATCCGCGCCTGAACCTTCGCCCGCTGCATTCCGAGATGTATCCCGGCGATAACAATGAATATGTGCGTCGAGCCCTGGAGGAGGGTGTGGGATTCTTTGAATATTCCGGACACGGCAGCAAGGTCACTATCGAAAACTGGACTCTGGCCGATACCAAGAATGTAAGCTATACATATCCCGTGATTGCAATGATTTCAAGCTGCGACCAGTTTGCCATCGACCACGACCAACTCAGCTTTGTCAACTCCATGCTGGCCAATCCCGATGGCGGTGCTATCGTGGCTGTGGCTGCCTCGCGCGGCGTGTATATCATTCACAACCAGCGGTCGGCTGTGCCTTTCTCGCTGGGCTATGCCGCGGCCCGCCCCGGCCAGACCGTGGGCGATGTATATCGCGAGCAATATAATAAATATGTGGAGGGCCAGCCCGAATTGCCCTCCACGGGCTATAAGAATATGCTGTCGTTCAACTTCGGCGGCGACCCCGCCATGCCCATCAATGTGCCCGCCGGCGGGGTTACGATTACCTCAGTCAACGGCACGGCTGTGGGTACCGGCACCGTTGTGGATGTCAAGCCCTACCAGGCCACCAGGATCGCCGGTATGGTCACCGATGCCTCGGGTGCCTGCGACAAGGCTTTCAACGGCACAGTCAAGCTTACCGTCTACGATGCTCCGCGCCTCACCTCCACATATAACACCCAGGGCGTGGCCGAATATCAGTCGCACCAGATTGCAGACAATAGCGTCGTGCTCGCCTATCAGATTGTGGACGTCGAGGGCGGCCTTTTTGAAGCCGAAATGGTTATGCCTGCTTCGGCTTACGCCGTGGCCTCCAATAGGCTGATTGCCACCGCCGTGGCGCAATCGGGCGCTACCGCCCTGGGCAGCTGCAACCCCCTGGCTGTGGCTTCCGAGGCTGTCGCCGATTCCAAACTCGAGGCCTTGGGTGAACCCGAAGTGGTGTCGATGGAAATAACCGTAGATCCCGCATCGGCTTTCAATCCCGAAGGCGCCAAGGCCGTGATTCACGCCGTGGTCAACCCCTCGCAGGCCGGTCTGGAAATGCGTAATTCACAGGTAAATTCGGCAAGTTCGCTGGCCATCGACGGCCGTATACGCATCGGGTCGCTCCGCCAGTATATCACTGCGTCTGAGGATGGCGAATACACCTTGGAGATTCCCGTCACGGGCCTGAGCGAGGGAGTTCATTCGGCCTGCCTCACCATTGTGAGTGCCTCGGGTAAATCAACCGTTAATTCGCTCGACTTCACCGTGATACGCGAGCAGCTTACCCCGGCCCTGATTGTTGACGAAGGCGCTGTGACCACCGAGGCCACCTTTGACCTCGACACTCCCTGCGAATACGTGCAGCTTGAAGTCACCGCTGCCGACGGCTCCACCGTCCACACCGCCGATAATGTCAAGCTCCCCTATAAATGGAACCTCAAAGGCAAGGACGGCGCCACCGTCAGCGATGGCCGCTACGATGTGGTGGCGCGCGTGCGCAACGGCGCTGTGTATGGTTCTGCTAAAAATTCTATCGTGGTATTGAAATGAGTGAAATACGTCCGGCTTTATACCTTTTTCCTGTGCCGATGAGTGCCGATGTATCGCCGGCCGAGGTGCTTCCCGCCCGCAATCTGGAATTGCTGCGGCAGGTGAAATTTTTCGCTGTGGAAAATCTGCGGTCGGCCCGGCGGTTTCTGAAATCGGTGTCGCGCGACATTGATATCGACACCCTCTCGCTCGTGGAATTATCGGAACATACCCCCGCGGGTGCTGTGGCCGAAATGATCACCCCCCTGGCCCAAGGCAATGCCATGGGTGTGATTTCCGAGGCCGGATGCCCCGCGGTGGCAGATCCCGGCGCGCTGCTGGTGGCCGAGGCTCAGCGTCGCGGCCTGCCGGTGGTGCCTCTGGTGGGCCCGTCGAGCATTCTTATGTCGCTGATGGGCAGCGGGTTCAATGGTCAGCAATTCACCTTCCACGGCTATCTGCCCATCGAGGGGCACGCCCGCACCAAAGCCATCCGCGAGATGGAACGCGCCGCCGCCCGCGGTGTCACCCAGATTTTTATCGAGACCCCGTACCGCAACAATCGCCTGCTGGCCGAATTGTCTGCCACCCTCGCACCCGCCACCCGGGTGTGTGTGGCCTCGGATGTCACCGGCCCGGCCGAATCTATCGTCACCCTCGCAGCCGCCGATTGGAAAAAGCGTAAATACGACTACGCCAAAATTCCCACTATTTTTCTCATAGGCACAGTATAACAATGGCTAAATATAACCGACGCTCAACCCGCGGTCTGCTTGACCTCCCGAGCCTTTTCGAAGCCAAAGAAAAGGGCCCGGAGCTGCCGGTTATTGACCTTTCGCGCATGATGCCGCACACCCCGAGCGACGATTTCGCCCTGGCCGACGAATTTCGCGCCCCCCTGCAGCGCCTGCGCTTTATGTCGTTCGGCTCCGGATCCAGCGGCAATTGCTCCTATATCGGCACCCCCGACAGCGGCCTGATTATCGATGCCGGGGTGGATAATCACCGCGTGACCGACGGCCTGCAGCGCGCCGGTATAGATATGGCTTCAATTCACGGCATTGTCCTCACCCACGACCACGCCGACCACGTGCGCTATGCCTACGCCCTGCTGCGCCACAACAAGCACATGAAGCTCTACTGCACATTGCGCACCCTCGAGGGCATCCTGCGCCGGCATAACCTGTCGCGTCGCATCCGCGACTATCATTCGCCGATTTTCAAGGAGCACGATTATAAATTCGGCGACCTCACACTCATACCCTTCGAGACCTCGCACGACGGCACCGATAACGCCGGATTCTGTATCCGTTTCCAGAACACCACCTTTGTCATCGTCACCGATACCGGCGTAATAACCGAGCGCTCAGCCCATTATCTCAACCAAGCCAACGTAATGGTGATCGAAAGCAACTACGACGACCAGATGCTTGAAAAGGGCCGCTACCCCGTCTACCTCAAATCGCGCATCCGCTCCGACAAAGGCCACATGGACAATGCCGACACCGCCCGCTTCCTGGCCCAGGTCTACAAACCCTCGCTCACACATATCTTCCTGTGCCACCTGAGCGAAGACAACAACACACCCGAGACCGCGCTGGCCACCTCAATGAACGCCCTGCGCACCGTCGGGGTCAACCCGGCACCGTCCCCCGCCACAGTCACCCCTGGCACCGTCTGGATCTCAGCCCTCCCCCGCCACGAAGTCACCGACCTCTACGTATTCTGACCCGCGCCGGATGGGTGTATCACCGTCCAATGGAGCGACGCCGCTCCGCGGTGTCGCCCACGCGCCGGATGGGTGTTTAACGATAATATGTTGTATTTCAGCAATTTGTAGGGACGCAAAAATTTTTGCGTCCCCTGCCGGATGGTGTTCGCGCAGGAAGGCGGTTCGCGGTGTGTTCGTCCCGCAGATTGACGGCACGCGCCGGATGGGGATGCACCGTCCAATGGATCGACGCCGCTCCGCGGTGTCGGGCACGCGCCGGATGGGATT
>CAZHDH010000099.1:0-6991 GCA_964531245.1 uncultured Bacteroides sp.
TCAAGTTTTAACCTTTGATTCGCACTGCAAAGGTAAAAGTCCCTACAATTCGCTGGTAAACAATCGGTTATCCCCATACGGTGCACACCGTCCAATTGCGCGGTGTCGCTCCGCTGGGGTGCTTCCCCGGCGGTTATTTGAGCCAAAAATTTTTGCTTGCCGATCATTAATTTTGCATCAATATATTTACTCCACTGGAAATAAGGTAATTAAAACCGTAAAATGTGCAAAAACGGCCATAATGTTAACCAATATTAACCCTTCTTTACATTTATTTTGTTGCACGACGGGGCCAATTGTAGTAACTTTGCATCGTGAAAGCAAGAAAGGCATTTCGCAAGCAAATTGATAACGTTTTGTTAGACTCACAATATATACTTGAATTTTGGTTATGAGGGAGGTGCGTTGCCGGGAGGTAGCGCACTTTCATTTTGAAGTAACTGTAGACCTAAAAAAATTACGGCGTGCCCCACGGGGTGCGCCGTTCCTTTTTTCCGCACAACCCGCGCCGGAAGGCCAATTCGCGACATCCCGATCCGGCGAGTGGACGCACGGGCCGTGTGTCTATGCAATTCGTTGGTAACCAATCGGATATATCCATTCGGCGCTACTGTTTTTCGACATTTTTAGCACATTTGGTCACTTTGTTGCGCGGGGGGTAGGGTGGGGTTGTATCTTTGCAGTGGAAATAATATTCAAGATACAAAAATTCAAAATGTATGAGTAAAAAAGATACCTTTGTGTTCAATGCGAAGTGGTACGACGTGATTAAGGTCTACCCAGCCGAGACCCGTCTGGAGGTTATCGAAGCCATCCTGTGTTATGCTTCGACCGGTGAGGTACCCCAGCTGGGTGCTGTGGCTAATGTCGCATTTAGCTTTATCAAAATGGAAATGGACTATAATGCAGCGCGTTACGACGCCATAGTGGAACGTCGCCGTGCAGCCGGCCGTAAAAGCGCTATGGTGAAGAGCCAAGCAAGAGCAGCAAGTGTTAACAGTGTTGAACAAAATCAACAAAGCTCAACACAGCCAACAAGTGTTAACCATAATGATAATGAGAATGTAAATGTAAATGATAATGACTCTAAGATAGAGAAAGAAAACGTTGTAAAAGAAATTTTTGAAAGTGATGATTGTGCCTGCGGCGCAGTCCCTGTGGAGTTTGAAGAATTCCGAAAGGCCTATCCCGGACGCAAGAATGCCGCGGAGGTTGAGTTTGACAATCTGAAGACTCGATTCCCGGAGCAGTGGCAGCAGATCGTTCCGCTGCTTAAGCCGGCGCTGGAGCGTATGATGAGCTGGCGAACCCGGGCTAAAGCGGCGGGGGCGTTTGTGCCTCAGTTCAAGAATTTGCGTACCTGGATTAATCAACAGTGCTGGACCGAGGAGTATCCCGAAATAGCTGAAGCGGCCGCAGGGGGCGACCGCCTGCAGGGAGATGGGGCCGTCAGGCAGTTTACGACACCGCGGAGCGGTGTCGCCCCCGGTCTGAGCGGAGGCGCCCCCGGTGTGGATCCGGTGAAGGAGGAGGAGCGCCGCAGGCGTAATGCCGAGGCTGATGCTCTGGATGCGCTGCGTGTGCGGTATGAGCGCAGGGTGCGTCCGAGTGATCGTCATCTGATCAACTTCAATCAGTATCGATACCTGCATTTTGACACGGCGACGGATGATCATCTGGCAGAGACTATCCGCCAGATGCGTCGGGGCGTGCTGCGTCTGCCCAGTGATGTGCGCGAGATGTTTGGATTCACCCACGATTTCAAGCCCCTCAAGGGGGCGTAGAGTGGTCGGTTTTGCCCGCGATAAAGTGAAAATTTGTGAAATTGGTGAAATTTTTGGAATTTTGCAGCGCAGTCCCGTTGGGCTGTCCAGTCATTATTATTTTTTCGTATGAAACGACTTTTCTCGTTACTCACGGTACTCGTGCTTGCACAGGCGATAGTCTTTGCGGCCGGGGGCCGTTTCAACTGTAAGGGTTTGGTGCTGGATGAACAGGGCGAACCTGTCATCGGCGCAAGTATCGTCATCACCGACGGTGCTCCGCTTGGTACAACGGACTTAGACGGCGCGTTCAATCTGAGTGTGCCCGATGGAACCAGGTCGATTACATTCTCGTATATCGGCTATGAATCGGTATCACTGGCACCTAAGGCCGATATGGGCACGATACGTCTGAAACCCTCAAATGTAATGCTGCACGACGTTGTGGTGTCGCAATCGCTGGCGCGCACCCGTCAGACCCCTGTGGCAGTGACCCAGGTAAACCGCGCCGAGATAGATGTGAAGCTCGGCAATATGGAGCTTCCCGAGGTGCTTAACACCACCCCCGGCGTATGGGCAACCAAAGATGGCGGCGGCTTCGGCGATGCCAAAATCAATATGCGTGGCTTCAAGAGCGAAAATGTGGCTGTGCTTGTGAACGGAATTCCCGTCAACGATATGGAATGGGGCGGTGTGTACTGGAGCAACTGGGCCGGACTGAACGATGTGGCCTCGAACATCCAGACTCAGCGCGGCCTGGGCGCGGCAATCCTGTCGTCGCCCTCGATCGGCGGTACGATCAACATCACCACCCAGAGCCTTGATGCCGAGAAGGGTGGCCGTGTATGGTATGGCATGGGCAACGACGGCCTGAACGAATATGGCATGAAGGTGTCGACCGGCCTGATGAAAAACGGCTGGGCTGTGACCGTGCTGGGCAGCCACAAATGGGGCGACGGATATATCCAGGGCACAGCCTTCACCGCCTACAACTATTTTGTGAACGTATCCAAGCTGATCAACGATAATCATCAGCTGTCGCTCACCGCATTCGGCGCTCCCCAGCAGCACGAGAAGCGTTCGAGCCAGGACGGCCTGACCATCATGAACTATCAGACCCTGGCGCGCAACTATATGGATGGCGAATCGCCCTACAAGTATAACCCCACCTACGGTTTCGACCTCCAGGGCCAGCGGCGCACCTCGAATCTGAACACTTATCACAAGCCTCAGATTTCGCTGGCGCATATCTGGCAGATCAACGATCGTTCGAGCCTGTCGACCACCATCTACACCTCGATAGCCAAGGGTGGCGGTCAGAGCGGTCAGGGCCGTGGCTCATATAACGGCACCAACCTGAGCAATGCCTCGTGGTATGGCGCATCGAACGGCCGACCCAACACGCTGTTCCGTAACCCTGACGGCACCTTCGGCTACAACCTGATCCAGCTGATGAACCGCGAGAGCACCACCGGCTCGAATATGGTGATGAGCGAATCGAACAACTCGCACAACTGGTATGGCCTGGTATCCACCTATCAGAATAAATTCCTGGATGGGGCGCTCAATTTCCTGGCCGGTATCGACCTGCGCTACTATGTGGGCTATCACAACAACAAAATCACCGACCTTTACGACGGTGAGTATTATATGGACGACTCGTCGCGCGGCAGTGTGAAACCCGAAAACAATGCTGCGGCGGCCGACCCCAACTGGAAATATCAGAAATTGGGTGTGGGCGACATCGTGTATCGCGACTTCGAGGGCCGTACCCATCAGGAAGGCGCATACGCACAGGCCGAATACACCCTGCTCAACAATAAGATGAACATCGTGCTGGCCGGCTCGCTGAGCAATACTTCCTATCAGCGTATCGACCATTTCTATTACGACGAGGCTCACTCAAAGAGTGATGTGTACAGCTTCCTGGGCGGCACAATCAAGGGTGGTGTGAACTATAACATCGACCGCCACAACAATGTGTTTGCCAACGCCGGCTTCATAAGCCGCGCCCCCTTCTTCAGCAAGGGCGTATTCCTGAGCCAGGCGACCTCAAACGCCGCCAACCCCGATCCTCTGAATGAAAAGACATGGTCGGTGGAAGTGGGTTACGGCTATCATTCGCACACCTTCTCGGCCATGCTGAACGGCTACTATACCATGTGGCTCGACAAGACCACCACCCGCGGGGGCGACATCACCTCGGGTGAACACGCCGGGGAGCGTTACTACCTGAATATGAGCGGTGTGAACGCCCGCCACATGGGTCTGGAACTCAACTTCACCTACATCCCCGTAAAATGGTTTGAACTGACCGGTATGCTCTCGCTGGCCGATTATCAGTGGATGAACAACGCCAAAGGTTATTTCTACAATCAGACCGGCGAACCCCTGGCCGACCTTGCGGGCAATCTGGCCGACGGCATCCTTGCCCCCAACCACGCGTGGGCAGTGCTGAACCAGGACGGCGTGAAGGTGGGTGGTTCGGCAATGACCACGGCAGCCGTGGGCGTGACCTTCCGCCCCTTCAACGGCTTCCGTATCGGCGCCGACTGGAAAGTGGCCGCGCGCAACTATTCCGACTATACCCTGAGCAGCTCGGCCTTCAGCGCCAATAAGGAAATCAGCCTGGCCAACCCGTGGGAACTGCCCTGGGGTAACCTCTTTGACCTTAACGCTTCCTACAAATTCAAGATGGGCGGCGTGGAAGCTACCCTCTTTGGCAACGTGCACAATCTTTTCAACCACTTCTATATGGTTGACGCCACCACCCCCTCAGATGCCGACGGCACCTGGGAGAACGCATACGGCTTCTATTCCTTCGGCCGCACCTATTCGGTGAAGCTGCGTATCGCATTCTGATATCCGGTAACACAAAAAACACGATTACACAATGAAAACCAAAAAATATAGTAAAGTAGCCCTTGTAGCCGCCGCAGCCGCATCGCTTGCTTCATGCTCTGAAAACGCATGGAACAACCGCCTGCCCGGATTCGAGGAGCAGGAGGCCGCCGCGATAGCCAATGTGCAGCGCATCGACTACACCCTGACCGCCGCCGATTATAAGGCCATAGCCGATAATTCGGCCAATAAAGCGCTTGCGGGCGAGCTTTCGAGCCAGCTTGCGGCAGTGGGCACCACCGGTTGCTTCACCGGCGAGATCACCGCAGCCAAATATGTGCCTGCCTTCCTGAGCTCCACCTCTTTCAAATACTTCACCCTGAGCCAGGGATCGGCCATCAATCTCACCTACAATGTGCAGAATAATGCGCCGGAAGCCGTGACCGATTATATCGGCGCGGGGCGCTACACGGTGTCCAAGGACGATTACAGCACCGAAGTGTGGGAATCATCGGAGGATTATATCCAGGCGTTCTCGCCCTCGCATCCCGCCGATGCCTATATTCCCACCCTGCTGGCCGACCATATCGACGGCGATACCAATCCCCGCGTGGTGGTGACCTATAACCAGGCCGAAATGGATCCCGTATTCGGCACCATAGGAGCCGGCGGCGAGACACCCGCGGGCCCTCAGGAGCTTCTCAACACCACCTTTGGCGACGGCACTCTGGATCCCTGGACTGTGGAAACCATTCTCAAACCCGACGTGATCGACGCTGTATGGACAGCCGATTCATACGGCTACGCCAAGGGTAATTCCTATAAGGACGGCGCTCTGGCGGCCGACGCGTGGCTGATCTCGCCGGTGGTGGACCTGACCGGATGCACCGATGCCACCCTTACGTTTGATCACGTGTACAATAAATTCCCCTCGGCTGAATTTGCCAAGGAGCATTGCACGCTGAATGTGCGTGTGGAAGGCGAAACATCGTGGACCACTCTGGAAATCCCGGTAGTGACCGACAATACAAGCTGGACAATGGTGAATGCCGGAATTGTGGATCTCGGCGCTTTCGAGGGCAAGAAAATCCGCGTGGGCTTCCATTACACCGCACTCGACGGCGAGTCGGGCACATGGGAGATCAAGAATTTCATACTCAACGCCACCAAGGGGGCTGCCAAGGCTCCGGCCCGCGCCGCTGCCTTTGAGGTGCCTGCGCAGGCTGTGAATGCCGTATATTGCTACGACGGCTCTGACTGGGCTCCCGCTTCGTCAGATTATATAGTGCTTGCCCCGGGTGAGTATGCCAATATGGGTCAGACCTACGCCAACCTGAGCACCAACGAGCCTTATCTGTCGATTTACCTCAACCGTTTGTATCCCTACGCTGCCGAGGGTGCCAAGAAGTATGTGCTCTGGCTGCATTACAACGGCGGCACCACTGCCTACGATTGCTCGGAATATGTATTCGGTGCCGATGGCTGGACTTACAATAACTATGTGACCGAGGAGACTTCACAATTTGTGAACGTGGACGGCGAATGGGTTTATGACCCGTCGATCACGCTTGAGCTTCCGGCCGGTCGCGGTCAGGAGCTGAGCACTCTGTATTTCCAGGCCTGTGTGGATTGGGTTTACGAGAATATCTGTGTGCCCTTGGGCGACACCTCGATCACCAGCGGTAAATTCTATGTGTCGAAATACGGCAACAATGAATACTATGCCGGCACATCGGCTTATCAGGGTAATCTGGACCTGCGTCCTGAGAAGGCCCGCGAGCAATATCCCGCCGGCTACGAGGGCCTGAGCGACGATGAAATCGTAGAGCTCGAGAAGGAACGCTTCCTGAACGAGGTAATGCCCGGCGCGCTGGCCAAGTTGCACCCCAACATCAAGCCTGAGGAGGGCATCGATGTTACTGTAACGATCACCTTCGGTGTGTACACCGGTACCACCACTAACTATACCGCGGTGTGGAAAGTGACGGGCCCGGCTACCTTTGAGCCTGTAAGCTGCGACTGGTAATAGCAATTGCTTCCCGAAATATTAAGGCGTTGCGTCACGCGAAAGTGTGGCGTAACGCTTTTTTTGGGGCGTGAGGAGTGGTGTAATTTATTGATTGTTAGCGTTTTGTAGGGATGTAAAAATTTTTGCGTCCAAGTCTGGATGGTGGTAATCGTCCAGTGGTGTCGCTCCATTGGACGGTGTGCCCCATCCGGCGCGGGTCCGACACCACGGAGTGGTGTCGCTCCATTGGACGGTGTGACCCGTCCGGCGCGAGTCCGACACCACGGAGTGGCGTCGCTCCATTGGACGGTGTGCCCCATCCGGCGCGGGTCCGACACCGCGGAGTGGCGTCGCTCCATTGGACGGTGTGACTCTCAAT
>CAZHDH010000100.1:0-6620 GCA_964531245.1 uncultured Bacteroides sp.
AGGGGGTGTCGAGCAGGCCGTCGTCGATGGCGGCTTCAAGGCCGGGGGCTTTGAGCAGCAACTGCTTGCCGAAGGGTTTGCCGCCGCGATAGTGGTCGGTATTGCCGTTGGCATCAGTGAATGCGATAAACGGTGTGGGATCGGGCAACTTGCGCACACGGAAATTTGTCTGCGCCACCTGCACCGAGCGGCCGTCCATATTGGCGGTTACGGTGATCGTGGCATCCTTGCCCACAGTGGCGGGGCGCGCCACCCAATGGTCGCCGGCACGGGTCAGTGTGCCGTTGGTCATGGTGGCGTTGATATCGCTCATGGCCACACCGGGCACCGAGATGCCCACGGGGTTGTCGATACCGGCATAGAGCACATTCATCATCGTGGCAGATACTGTAGCCATAGGCTCGATTACAGTGTAGGACGATTCAAAAGGATGGCGTGTCACAGAGCCGTCGCCGTGAGGCACTTCGAGGTAACCGGAATATGAGAATGTGCCGGTGGATGTGGGCGACAGTTCATACAGTCCGCGGTCGTTGCTCAGTGGTTGGCCTCCGACATATACCACAGGACGCTGCGTGGTATCCACAGCGGCGAGCACGATATTAGCCGAATATTTGCCGCCACGCATCACCATACGGCTCTGGGGCATCACGTAGGCATTCAACTCATTGACGCGCACGTCGCCGGCATCCACCTGGCTGTGGATCGAGTTGAGGGCCTCACCCTCGGCATAAAGCAGGTCGTTCTGCAGCTTGGTGAGCAGGGTGAGCGCGGCCACCACGGGCTGCTGTTCAAATTTAGCTTCCTCCCACAGCTGAGGTGTGAGGGTGCCTTTGCGCAGGATAGGCTCGGTGGAGAGCACCTGCTCTATATTGTTACGTTTAACGGAATCAGGAATGTACGAGGCGATGAAATCGCGGTAAGAATCGATACTGAGGCGTAATTGCTCGCCGCGGGGCTCCGAGGGCGACAGCATCACCACAGCGGCAGCTTCAAGGTCGTCGCGGCTCAGCACATTATCGGGATCGCCCTTGGGGCCGTCGGCCTTGATTACAATGAGTTGCTTGAGGCTGTCGATAGAGGTGAGCAACGAGCCGGTGGCGCGGCGCACCTCACCGGCCTTTTCGAGCCATTGCTGTCCCTTTTCGGGATTCTGGGCAGCGAATGATTCAAGCTGGGCGTATATGGAGGCGTTGCGTTGTTCGATATTGAGGTTGGTACGGTTGAGACCCTCGTGCACCTGTGTGAATCCGTCGAGCACATCGCTTGACACGTTGAGTGCCAGCATGGCAGTCAGAACGATGTACATCAGATTGATCATCTTCTGACGGGGTGTGAGCTTGTTGGAATTTGCACTCATAGTGAGTAGGGGTTACTGTACGGGGTTGGGAGAGTTGGTTTGCGAGGGTTGATTTTCGGGAGCGGGAGTAGCCGCGGGCTGCTGAGCGGCGGCCGATGCCATCATGGGGTTGTACATATTGATGGTCATAGCCGTGATCATACGTTCATACACCTGGTTGAGCTGCTGCATGTATCGGGCCATCTTCTCGGTCTCCTCGCAGTAGCGTGTGCTCTGCGAGGCTGAGCGTTCATACATATCGCGGATTTCCTTGATGCCTTGGTTGACGCGGTCGATTGCGTCGAGCTGCGAGGAAATGCTTTTGAGCTGTATCTCGTAGATGGTGTTCAGGCCGGTGATGTTGCGGTTGAGGCTCTGCATCTGCTCCACGTATCCCTGCGACGAGCGGGTGATATTCTCGGAGTTTTCGGTGATGGCGCGGTAGGATTCGAGCAGGGTGTCGCTCACCTGGTTGAGGGCTTCGGTGCTCACGCGCAGGTGTTGCATCTGAGCGGCGAGCTCGGCCATCTGTTCCAGATAATTGGCGGTGGTACCCTCGACCGAGGGCATACCGTCGGCACCCACCACTACATTTTCAGCCGGTGTGGACAGATGCGGAGCGTGGCCTGAGCCTACTGCACCTGAACCTACTGCACCTGAGCCGACATAAACAGTGCC
The DNA here is from genome assembly GCA_964531245.1 of uncultured Bacteroides sp. GTDB lineage: Bacteria > Bacteroidota > Bacteroidia > Bacteroidales > Muribaculaceae > CAG-873. The sequence goes on from CAZHDH010000100.1 coordinate 2,015, forward strand.
GCCACCCATCACGGGGCCCATAGCGGGAACATCGTCGGGGTCGCCCTCGCCTTTTTTGGCTGCCAGGGCGGGGAATACATCTTCCCAATGGTATTCGCGGGCGGGACGGTCGAATGCCGTGAGCACGAACATAAGCACCTCGGTGCCCATACCAATCGAGAGCAGGGCGTTGCCGCCGGGCAAGTGAAGGATTTTGAACAGTGCGCCCCAGATAACGATAGCCGCACCGATGGAGTATGCGAAGTTGAAGAACCGCTGGCCCTTTTCGCTGGATATGAAAGCGCCGATGCCACGGCGGACTTTTTCTACTTTAGTCATTTCTAAGAAATTGAGTAAGACGTGTAGGGGAAATGAGAGAGTGAGAGTGAGAGTGAAGGATTACTTGCCTTTCTGCTTATTGCCGCGGGCAAAACCGATCTGGGTGCGCACGCAGCGGAAGCCGATATAAGAGCGCTGTTCGTTCTGGTATTCCCACATACGGAGGTCGGAACGTATATTGTGAGCTACATCTTTCCACGAGCCGCCGCGCACAATCTTGCGTTTGAGGCGGTAGGGGTCGTCGGGAGCGGCATCGTAGCGATATTCGGGATTGAGGTCGGATGTGAGCTTGCCCACGCTTTCGGTGAAAGCGGTGGAGGTCCATTCGCTCACGTTACCGGCCATATCATACAGGCCGAAATCGTTGGGGGCATATGTGCCCACGCGGGATGTGATGATGTGGCCGTCGCGCACAAAGTTGCCTTCGCCGGGCTTGAAGTTGGCATAGAAACAGCCTTTGTCCTCGCTCAGGGCCAGGTCACCCTCCCAGGGGAACATATTTTCGTCCTCGCCGGCACGGGCAGCATATTCCCATTCGGCCTCGGTGGGCAGGCGGTAGGGTTCGACATACACGCCCTCCTTACCCAGCGAGCGACGCAGGAAGTCGGTGCGCCAGTTGGCAAAGGCGTTGGCTTGCTCCCAGCTTACGCCCACCACGGGATAATCGGTGTATCCGCCGTGCGAGAAATACATACGCACGTAGGGTTCGTTATATGCGTTCTCGAAGTCGTTGACCCAGGCGGTGGTGTCGGGGTAAACGTTCACGATGTAAGTGTTCAGGAAGTCGTAAGGGCCGGAGAGGGGTCGTGAGATAACTGAACGAATGATTTCGCCCTCTTCGTTAATATAAGCGGTGTCTTTTGAGATCGTGGGAGTGGTGGTAGCCACGGGACGATCTGTATTGAGGTCGCGGCGCGAGGGATCCATACGGTTGCGGCGACGCGCGGCCTCGGTGTGATTATAAATGTCGTAGCGATAATTGAGCTGAGCGTGGTCGAGTTCCTTCACACCGGTGATCGGGTTGATGCGATACACGCTCTCGATAGCGCGCTGCTCGTCCTCGTTGGGATTTCGCCAGGGAATGGGTTTGTTCCAGTTGAGGCGCGGAGTGATGGGATTACCGTCGCGGTCTTCCTCGATTTTGAAATCCTCGTTACCGCCATAAGCGGGGTCGGCAAGGCGTTCGCGGATAATGGAGTCGCGCACCCAGAATACAAATTGTTTATATTTTCCGTTTGTAATCTCAGTTTCATCCATCCAGAATCCATCCACGCTGATGCCACGTGCGGCAGCCTCGATGTTCCACACCGAGTCGGCTTTTCCGGGTCCTACTTTCATTGAGCCACGGTCGACGAGCACCATACCGTAAGGTGTAGGTTCAGCCCACGACGAGCCACCCACACCGGTCACCTCGCCACCGGCGGATGAACGGCTGCCAACAGCGCATGAAGCCATCGCCCCGGCAAGGGTAAGCGATATAATTGATGCGATTGTGGATTTTTTGATAAGATTGGTCATAGTAATATGCGGAAATGTCAAAGGAGAGTAGAGTGTTTTCTTGAATTAAGACACCGCGCTGCGTTACATAAAACGGATGCTGCGGTGGCGGTTCTTGTTTTTTTCGCCGAGGTCGAGCTTCAGCGAATATCCCACGACCACCTCGTGGCTGCCGGCCGATGCAGAATGCAGGGCCGATGTGGCGTAATCAAAGCTGTAGCCTATATAGAAATTCTTGATTTCGGCGGCAATCGTGGCGGTGATCGCATCATCGTAGCGGTAGCCTATGCCGAACGACAGGAATTTATTGTAACGGGCGCGAGCCATAATTTCGGCGGTGGTAAAGCTGAAGTCAGATTTGACCATCATTGCCGGCGTCAATTCAAATAACGTATTTTTAATCGGAATATTGCATCCGGCCATGAAATAAAGTGTACGCGCGGCCTTAAATTCGTAAATGGCCTCGTCGGTGCCGCCCTCGCCGCTCTCACCGCCCATCTTTATTGTGGGGGCTGTGATGTGGGTGGCCGATATGCCGGCGTGCCACAGTTTGTGCTGATACCAGATACCGGCGCCGATATCCAGGGCTGTGCCATGCAGGTCGGTGGTGGGAATGGCATCGTCGGCTCCCTGGTGATAGTCATCGCCATCGGGCACAAACGCTTCTGAACCCTTGAAGCGCTGGTCGTACATCCCTAGCTGGATGGCGCCGGTAAACTCGCCGCCGAATTTTCGTATCTTATACCCGATCTGGGCATTGAGGTTGAGCGAGGAGTACAGACCGATGCTTTCCTGCTGCATCACCAGGCCGGTACCGAAACGCTTGCCGAACACTTTGAATGGCATATTGGCCATTACATCAAAGGTCTGTGGAGCGCCGTCGATTCCCACCCATTGCAGACGGGCGGCGCCGCGTATGCGCACATAGTCGGTGAGGCCTACTGCAGCGGGATTGTAGACTGAGGGCACCTCGTAGAATTGTGTAAACTGAGCATCGGTCTGCGCGGCACATTCAAATACAGCCAACACGCTTATCAGCAGATATATAATGCGTTTCATCATTCGAAATAAAAGGTGAGGCAAATCATTTTGGATGTAGCCCGCGAGATAGATTCAGTGAATTTCAGGCGCGTGGGGTCGTCGGCCAGGTCGGGACGGTCGTGACGCAGGATGTCGGTAAGACCGAAACAGAATTTAAGCTCGGGAATGAGCTTGAAATAAGGTAGATAGAAATCGCATCCGAAGCCCACGGTGATGTAACAGTCGGCACCGGTGAGCTGGAGCAGATCGGAGCGTTTTTTCGATACATCGAAGGCCGGCATCACGCCACCCACGATGTAAGGTCTTGCATTTCGCACACGCGCAGCGGCAAATTTGACATCAAGCGGCACGGTGACGTATGTAGATTTGATATTCTGACGCTCCTCGGCTCCGGTGGTGCAGTCGCGAAAGCGTATGTCGCGGCTGCCGAACATCATACCGGGCGAGAGGCGGAGCGAGAAATAATTGTTGAGCCTCAGGGCAATAAGACCGCTTACGCTGAATCCGGGCTGATAGTTGACCTGCTCGGCGCGCCATTCCTCGCCATCGGCAGTGATGAAGCCATTGTGAGCAAAGCGCAAATCCTCGGTGTGCGCACCTATCGAAAAGCCCAGATGCCACAGGCGCATATCGGCATACGGACGGTTCTCAAGCTTATCGTTGAGCCGTCCAGCTGCCATAACATATATAGCGGATACCAGAAGAGAGATAATGATGGCAATACGTTTCATTACCCATATAACGCACCCTACCCAGAAATATTGTGTTAGTGAACGTTAACAGCTGCGGAGAATACCGGACCTATTCACCGCAAATTTGCGGTGAATATTTGCTTTAATCACCGCAATTCATTAATTTTGCGAAATGAAACGTAATCTAATACATAGCGGATATATATGGCAACGAGCCGATTGGCCTGATTTCAGATGGGACTCTGACGAAATTATGGAGCCTCTTAACCGATTGAACCTGCTGCACGGAAAACTATCGGGCCAAATGGCGGCCTTGGGATTTGAAAAGCAGAATGAGTCGTTGCTGACGGCTATGACAGATGAGTTGACGTATTCATCTGAAATTGAAGGTATAGCATTGAATCCACAATCTGTGCGCAGCAGCATAGCACGCAAATTAGGCATTGAGGACAACGGAATGCTGTCCGATGATCATTATATCGAGGGGCTGGTGGAGGTTATGCTTGACGCAACACACAATTGCGACGCAGCTATCACGGAAGAACGCCTTTTCGGCTGGCACGCGGCATTGTTTCCTATGGGACGAAGTGGGATGTATAAAATAAATGTAGGGCAATGGCGCAGCGGCGACGAGCCGATGCAGGTGGTTTCCGGTGCCTGGGGGCATGAAAGGGTACACTACGAAGCCGTACCTTCAGCCTCAGTAGCAGCCGAGATGGATAAGCTAATCAAGTGGTGTAACACATCTGAGTTATCGCCGTTTATAAAAGCTGCAGTGGCGCATTTATGGTTTGTATCCATACATCCCTTCGACGATGGAAACGGACGTATAAGTCGAACCCTTGCCGATATGTTTTTGGCGAGGGTGGACACAAAATCCCGCAGATATTATAGTATGTCGGCCGAGATCAACCGCAACAAACACAGATATTATGATATATTGGAACAGACTCAAAAGAGCGACCTCGATATAACGGACTGGCTGTTATGGTTTTTCGGTACTTCGATAATCGCCGCAAAATACTGTTTCATTGGAATCCCTCCTCTCCCGCGCTTTT
>CAZHDH010000101.1:0-6496 GCA_964531245.1 uncultured Bacteroides sp.
GACTCAAAAGAGCGACCTCGATATAACGGACTGGCTGTTATGGTTTTTCGGTACTCTCGAACAATCACTTCTCAACGCTATGAGTTCGATTGAGAGCACACTCCGAAAAGCTGAATATTGGGCCAAATATAATAATATAGAAATAAATGAGCGACAGCGTAAAGTGATTAATCGCTTATGGGATGGGTTTGATGGCAAACTTACGACATCTAAATGGGCAAAGATGTGTAAATGTTCCCAGGACACGGCTCTGCGCGATATAACTGCTCTTTTAAACCATGGTATGTTATGCCGAGGGTCTGAAGGGGGCCGGAGCATTAATTATATGCTGCCAGACAGTTGATACTTTGACAGACAACTATTATACAATGAAACCACCCCGTCTCGGAAGGCCGAGGCGGGGTGGTTGTTATCAGGAGGTGATGATTAGCGGATCACTACTTTTTCGGCCTGTGAGCCGGAAACTTTCACGTAGATACCGGGGGTGAGGGCATCAGCAGCCACGCGCACACCCTGCAGGTTGTAGAACACTGCAGCGGCGGCAGCAGCGGCTTCGGCAGCGATAACTTCAACGGCTTTCTCTACACCGAAGTTATACTTGGAAGCAGCCTTGGTGACAGCCACGGGAGCTTCAGCGGGCAGTGAGTAGACACGATAGCCGCCTTCGCGCAGATAAACGTGGAGGTTGCCAGCGGCATCGAAGCGCATTGTGCTCCAGGTGTGAGATTCAACGGGGAATGAGTATTCATACTTGGCAGCGGGAACGCCGTCTTTCCATTCGAGGCTGAGGATCACGATAGAATTGGCCAGAGCAGCGGCAAATGTCTTACCGTCGGTGGTGACAGCGATACCTGAGGTATTGTTGTCGATGTAGTCGATGATAGCGTCGTCGGCCGAGGTCATTACGCAGTCGGGGGCGGTGATAACATCGGCGATGTAAGCGAAGCAGGGAACGCTTGACTGGTTGTTGCCGGCGCCGCGCACCTGAGATACGAATACGCCGTTGCCGTATGTTACGATATCAACGTTGGTGTTGGCGAGCATGCTCTTGAAGCCAATTACGTTGGGTACATCGTTGATTACATAGCTGCCATCGGTTTCGTGATTTACAACGTAGCTTACGAGGGTGTTTTCAGTAGCACCGCCACCATTCTGGTTTTCGTGGTCTTCCGAGAATGAGAGTGCGTAGATATTACCGTCCTGTTTGAGGAACGAGATACCTGCTGTACCGCCACCGAGGAGCTTGCCGTCGTAGGTGAAGCAGCCCGAGTTAGACTTGGTACCGGCAAAGAGGGTGAAGGGTTCTTCAGAGGGGTTGATGGGGTTGGTCGCTACCATACCGTAGCCGGTGTCGCCCCATGTAGCGAGCACTGCGTAGCCGTCGAGCTGGTCGCCGCGGATGGGATTAGACTGGTTGGTGGTAACACCGCCGAGCAGGGTGTTATTGACATAGAGGCGGTCGCTCACCTTATTACCTGCGGGATCGTAAACGTCGACACCGGCATTGCGGCCGTGGCCTACGGTTACATAACCGAATGATTCGGCTTCGGGATCAGAGATAGCGATTACAGAACCGCGGGTTTCGAGGCCCGAAGGATCAGCCTTCACGAGGCCGGCCTGTGCGATGGGAGCACCGGTAACCTGAACTTCCCAGCTGTAGTAGCCTTCGGGATCGAAGTTGGCAGCTTCAACGGTGGTGGTGTTTTCACCGGCCTTGACAGCGCCGAGATCCACGCTGAAGGTGTCGTCGGGATTGTTGTCGTTGGTGAATACCACTGTGGCAGCGGGAGCGTCACCGGTCATCTTGAACGAAACTTCGTAACCGCCTTCCACTTCGGCAGCCTTAACGTCGTAAGCATACTGACGCATGGGCTGGGGCTGAGAAACATTCTTGGTAGTGAGCTTCACGAGACTGGTACCACGGAGCAGGTAGAGGTTGATCCATCCTTCGTTGATCACCTCGGTGAGCACGTCGCGAGACACCTGAACTTCACCGGCAGCGGCAATCGAGGCTGTTTCAACAGCTTCGAGGGCTTCGGCAAGGTTAACGGTGGTTTCGGTGGCCTTGTCAACACCGTTGGTGAGGTTGACGAGCTTGATGCCATCGGCAGCGGGTACTACGGCATAGCTTGCACCGGCATATTTGAACATACCTGTGCGGCCATCGGTAGCTGCGAGGGCTTCAGAGCCTGCAGTCAGGGGATCGAAGGGAGCTGCGAGGGTAGAAGCCAGAGCGCCGTTTTTGCTGTCAAAGGTGATAATAGCCATATCATCCAGAGGCGAGGTAGCCACGGTGAAGTCGGCACCTGCTTCGCCCAGGGGCAGCGGTGTGCCGGGCCTGAGGTCGCTGATGGGCTGGAGTTCACCGTCGATCACGGCACCGACGCTTGCACGAGTGTTGTAAGCAGGGGCTGAAATGGTGGGCTGAGGAATCAGGAACGAACCATTGGCCAGAGTGCCTGAGTAAGAGAACATCGAGGGATATGTGCGATACCAGAAACCGGTTGCAGTGGTCGACTGCCATACTGCAGGATCGCCGGTGGGCACACCGTTGGCGTCATTTTCCCATTTGTAGATGTTGAAGACACCGCGACCGGCATCGCCTTCTTCGATCTGTTCGTCGCTATACTGGTTTTTGGAAGCGTTACAAGCGAGGAGCACACCGTCGGCTGTAACCTGGATGTCGGCGATAGCTGCACGTGAGCCGGCAGCGCCTTCGGTAGATACATTGGCGAGTACTTTGCCTCCGTCGAGGTCGTAAACGAGGATAGTAGCTTTGGGCTGATCTTCCACGGGCACTACGGCTGTAAATTCAACGGGCTTGTCGAGGGCGAGGATGTACATCTTGCCGTCGCGCACAATAGCACGACGCACGTTGAGGCCTTCGAGTTCGGCAATTTCGTTGGTGTATGTGGCAGCGAAGTTGTATTCAGCAGCGGGGGACACGCCACCTACCTCGGCCATGGGGTCGGGATAGTTAACGTATGTCACAGCTTCCGGTACCCAGTCAACGTTAACGAGCTGGACGGTGGGATAAACGATTTCGGCGGCCTTAACTTCCACTTCCAGCGGATCGATGGGCAGGAACTGCTCGGTGTCGAAAGTGATGGTATAAGTGCCGGGCTCTACGTTTTTGAATACGAATGCGCCGTTGTAATTGTTATCGGTGGTAACACGGGCCACTTCTTTGCCGTCCTTGTTGAGCACTACGTCCACGCCGTTGAGGGGCAGATAGCGGTCGAGGGTGGCGGTGTTGGGTTTGTAGTATGTGTCTTTAAAGCGTTCGTTTGCGTCGCGCACGATACCGTAAATGTTACCGGTAGATTCCTTTTTCAGACCGAAATAGTCGGCGATACCGTGAGCGTATGCCAGACCTTCCATATAGTCGACATCCCAGTTCATGGCACGGTGACGGGCTGGCTGGTAGGTATGGAAATAACCTTCAACCAGGAAGCCGGGTACGTGATGCTTAAGCACGCCCAGATAGCCGTAGGTGCCCAGTGTGGAGCTGGTGGAACCGCTACCATAGAAGTTAACGTCGCCACGGATATTCTTGCTGGTCAGACTGTAGTTTGTCCACATCATGTGAGGATTCTGGAATGAATAAGCCCAGCATGCATCGGCGATGGCACGCGAGGTGGCCTGAAGCTCTTCATCACAGCCGTCGTGATGTGTGGGGGTATCCCAACCGCGGTAGAGGAAGAGGGGATAGTTGGTGGTAGTGCCTTCACCAGCTGCGTTGGAGTGGATAGAGATGAACATATCAAAATTGTTCGCATCCACTTCCTGGCAGATTTCGGTAAGGTTGCGGTTGTAGTATTCGATATCGGCGGGAGTAGCATCGCCCAGCTGATTCGCGGTGCCGTTGTCGTCGTGATAAGGGCCGCATTTCACGTGGCTCATCACGATGTTGTTAGCCATATCGCGGGCAGCACCTATCTGATGACGCTCGCCGGTCTGATTCAGGGTGGGATCGAATTTCAGACCGTACTGGCGCAGTGCTTCAAGCACACCGAAACCTTTGCGCAGGTTGGTGTTTGTTTCAAAGAAGTTGGTGGTATCGGTGCCCACGCGATTATACTCCTCGTGACCCACGAGGGTGCAGGGACGGTCGTTGGGAGTCCACGAACCGTGACCCGGGTTGATATAGATACGCAGCTGGTCGGCTTCCTTGGCTGTGCCTGCAAAGGCTACCATCGACAGCCCCATAGCTGCTATGAGTGATTTCTTCATGGTTTATTTTACGGAGATTGTGTACAGATTGCCGTTAATATCTGAGAAAAGGATGGTATTGCCATCGGCCGAAACGGTGGGATAGAGTGCCACGTAATCGGCAGAGGTAAGGGTCTGGAACTTGCCATTGAGGTCGCAGGCTACGATTTTGCTATCGCTGAGCACCTGGTCGGAGCCATGGTCCTGCATACCGATAATCATATCGTTGCCCATCCACTGGGGAGCGTGCATATAGCCGAGCTGACGGGCGTTTGAGCCGTCGATATTGGCAACGAATGCACCTGCGCCGGCCAGACAGTAGGCCACCTTGGTGCCGTCGGGGCTGACGGTGGGCCAGAGGTATGAGCCGCGACCCTGGGGATCGATGGTGCGGGTTTTGCCATCGGCGGTGGTGATGTCAAGGTGTCCGTAGTTGATAGTAGCCACGGGGCGAACGGCAGCTTTGAGTGAGCCGAACTTTTTAGCCTGAGCGCGGCCACCCTGCACGGCGGTAACGCCTTCGTTGGTGGCTGCCAGACCGGTAGCGAGGTTACGGGTGGGCTTTACGAGCTGGGTCTGCTTGCCGGTAGCGAGGTTTACCTGCTCCAGAGAGTTGTAACGCAGCTTACCCTGATTTGACACGGCACGGAACACTACATTCTGTCCGTCGGGGCTGATTGTGAGGGCATTGGCATTGCCGTTTGATGTGATTTTGGTGGATTTGCCGGAAGCGAGGTCTACGCGATAAAGCGCACCGCCACCCATTGAGCCTACAATGGCAAATGTGCCGTCGGGACTGATGGTTGCCATCTCAGAAATGGTCTGGGTGGGAACGCGGTCAATCGACACTACTTCCAGTTCGCGGGCCGACACGCTCAGTGCCATAGCCAGCGCGAGCACTGACAGGAAGGTCTTTTTCATGGTTAAAGTAAGAATTATGATAATATATTACGGGTCAAAGGTACGCAATATTTTATTACATAAATGCTTATTTTGCAATATTTAACACGTCTTTAACTTTCGGGCGTGTCCCCACTGCACGACTCCAACGATGAGCGATTTACTTTCTGGTACGGTAAACGTAGCCACGGGATGTGAGCTCAAGATGCAACGCATACGACATCTGCGACCAGAAGTGGTCGGCATCACGATGGCGCAGCGGACGGCCTCCGTGGGGTGTGGGCTCTTGCCAGTAGGCAAAAAGATCGTCGATTATGTGTTTTAAAGCCTCGGGCTCTATTTCATAACGGCGCGCATAGCCTGGGGCGTTTTCCTCCATAAATTGCTGGAGGTAAGCTTGTTCGGCAGCGTCCACCGGCGGTTTTGCAGCAGGCTGTGCGGGGGTTATGCCCTCTTGCTCTATAAGATCAAGTATAATGCCGAGATAAGGCATCAGCTTGTCAGGGATTTCGGTTCCGTTGTTTAGATAAGCGATTAGGGCGGCGTAAAGGCGTCCGCGCATACGTTCCGAAAAACGTTCGATGTGGCGTACCCACATATCGTCGAGTGTAATCATATTATTAGTATTTTTTATTTTTTAGCTTATGTCGTATGCAAAATTACAACATCGCTAATCCCCCCGCGCTACGCAGGGGATACAACACGGCGAAATGTGATAAAAAACAGCAATCTCAGGGCTTATCTTCAAAAAAAGCATCCGCCCCCGGATCGTCCGGGAACGGATGCTATTTAAATATATGTGTGGTCTAAGTTCAGTCGTTTGATACTTCTACGTCTACAACTTCAACGTCTTCGGGGGTGGGATAGGTCATTTCATCGGTAGCACCCACGATCAGGTTCTGGTATTCACGCAGACCGGTACCGGCGGGAATCAGGTGACCGCAGATTACGTTCTCCTTCATGCCCTCGAGGGTATCGCTCTTGCCCTGGATAGCGGCTTCGTTGAGCACCTTGGTGGTTTCCTGGAACGATGCGGCCGACATAAAGCTTGAGGTCTGGAGGGCGGCACGGGTAATACCCTGCAGGATCTGCTCGGAGGTGGCGGGTACGGCATCGCGGACTGTCACGGTGCGCAGGTCGCGGCGTTTCAGAGCCGAGTTTTCGTCGCGCAGACGGCGGGCGGTAATGATCTGACCGGGCTTGAGGTCTTCGGAATCACCGGCGTCGGTCACCACTTTCTTACCCCAGATGCGGTCGTTTTCGTCCATAAAGGCGCGTTTGTCCACTACCTGCTGTTCCAGGAAGAGGGTATCGCCCGGATCAAGGATGGTGACTTTGCGCATCATCTGGCGCACGATTACCTCAAAGTGCTTGTCGTTGATCT
>CAZHDH010000102.1:0-6395 GCA_964531245.1 uncultured Bacteroides sp.
TTGGTAGCCTCGGTTAAGAGTAAACTGAAAAATGCTTTACTTTTTCAGTGCCCTCGCCTCAGCGGTCCGTTTTTGTAGGTATGGTATTGAGGTCAATATTGTTCCGAGGCGTTGGGGAAGTCGACGTTTTTCACATCGTCGATGTAATGCCCCACGGCCTGGTTGATTGTTTCGGCGAGGTTGGCATACCGGCGCAGGAACTTGGGCGAGAAGCCCTGATTGATGCCAAGCATATCCTGGAGCACGAGCACCTGCCCGTCGACCCCATTGCCGGCACCGATGCCTATGACTGGGATAGAGATAGATTCGGCAACACGTTTTGCCAAAGCAGCGGGCACCTTTTCGAGCACCAGCGCGAAACAGCCGATTTCTTCGAGCATCTTGGCGTCGGAGATTAGTTTTTCTGCCTCGGCCTCCTCTTTGGCGCGAACGGCGTATGTGCCGAATTTGTTGATCGACTGTGGTGTGAGGCCGAGGTGTCCCATAACGGGGATGCCGGCCGAGAGTATGCGTTCAATCGACTCGCGGATTTCTTCACCGCCTTCGAGTTTTACGGCTTCGGCACCGCTTTCTTTCATAATGCGGATAGCAGACGCGAGGGCCTCTTTGGAGTTGCCCTGATATGTGCCGAAGGGCATGTCGCACACCACCAGTGCCCGCTTTGTGCCATTGGTGACGCACCGGGCGTGATAAATCATCTGATCCAGGGTAATGGGAAGGGTGGTGGGAGCGCCGAGCATTACGTTGGCAGCCGAGTCGCCCACGAGGATGACGTCAATTCCGGCCTGATCCACGAGGGTGGCCAGTGAGAAATCGTAGGCTGTGAGCATTGCGATTTTCTCGCCGCGGTTTTTCATTTCCCGCAGACGTATAGTGGTGACTTTGCGGGTGTTGTCTACAGTGTTGGTTGACATTGCAATGTGTTTAGATTGATTTAAACGTCGCAAAGGTACAATTTTTTTGTGGAATAACAGGCTGCGTGGCCTAAATTCCTGCAACATATTTTGGTGGGAAGTGTATTTATTATTAAATTTGCCTGAATTTGAAAACCCTCAATAAAACGAGAAAATGAAAGTAGTAAACTTTGCCGAACAGCCGTCTCTGATGAGCAAGTACCTTATGGAGATGCGCGACATCGCTATACAGCACGATCCGATGCGCTTCCGTGCCAATCTGGAACGTTGCGGCCAGATCATGGCCTACGAGATATCCAAAACCCTTGACTATAAAAAGGTGGATGTCACCACCCCGCTTGCCACGGCGCATTGCGACGAGATTGCCGACAACGTGGTGCTGGGCACTATCTTCCGTGCCGGTGTGCCTTTTCACCAGGGGTTCCTGAGCTATTTTGACCGCGCCGAAAATGCCTTTGTCTCGGCCTATCGCAAGTATAAGGAGAAGGATACTTTTGAAATTTTGATAGAATATCTTGCCACTCCCCGCCTGGATGGGAAGTGCTTGATTCTGTGCGATCCGATGCTGGCCACTGGCGCGTCGATGGAACTGAGCTATCGTGCTCTGCTCACCAAGGGCACCCCTGCCAAGGTGCATCTGGCCTCGGTGATAGCTTCGCGGCAGGCCGTAGAGTATCTTGAGAAAGTGATGCCCGAGGATGCCACCCTGTGGGTGGGCGTGATTGATGACGAAATCAACGCTCATTCATACATCGTGCCCGGCCTGGGCGACGCAGGCGATCTGGCCTACGGCTCCAAGGAGTAACGCACCACCACTGACATAAAGACGTGCTCGCTGAGGTATTCGCTGCTGATAACAGGAAGTGTAATGCCTCGGAGGGTCGTTTTTTTATTGTCGGGGTCAAGGGCTATCAGGCGCAGGTCGGCCAGGGGGATTCCGGCTGCTTTAAAGGCCGCTTCCTTGAGGGTCCAGGCTTGCAAGAGCCGCCGGGGACTTGATGACCAATAGGGGAGTTCGGTGGAGGTAAGGAATCGTGGTGCCACGTGGGTGAGCTGGACTGTGCGGTCGGCAGTTTCGAGGTCAAGCCCGGGGCGGGTGCCGTCGGTGCTTATGAGCACGCCGGCCGTGGTGTGGCAATGGCTCACGGATATCAGATGCCGGGAGCCGCTCAGATATGGTGCGCCGTCCGGGGTGTGCAGAATTTCAACCTCGGGGCCGTAAACGTCGGCTATGATGCGTCGCACCGCCTCGCGTTCGGCCTGCCTGTGCGAGTGGCTGCCGGGGAGTACCGGGGTTGTGAATAGGGTGAGTGCGGGAGTAATTTCAATTTTTGTCATTGATACCGAGGCGTCCCAGTGAGGTAAATATGTCGCGCGTTACCATCTCGACGTCGGGGCGGATTGCTTCATAATCGACAGCTTCTGCGGTAGATTGGAGAGAGCCGCTCACAAGGGTCGATACGCCATCGGTGGCCAGGAATTGCAACGGCGTGGTGGTGTTTTGAGATTTGAGCAGGTAGATCTGCCAGCCTTGGGCGTTGGTATATTCCTGCTCGGTGGCCGATCCGCTGCCGGAATTCAGCAGCAGGCGTTCCATACGGTTGGAGCGAGCGGCAGCCAATTCATCGCCTCGCGCGCGCGTGTACGTTATATATATATTAAGATGCCGTTTGGGATATGCGACGGTAAGCCAGCCGGCGCGGGGCGACATTGCAGTGGCCTCGGTATTATAGATCCACGAGTCGGCACCCTGCTGCCATAGGGTAGTGGTGGTATCGGCGGGTGCGGGGCGGTGATAGGCGTATGGGCGCGGGGCAGGGGGCGCGGCGTGGTCGGTAGAGCAGCCCAGAGCGGCCGTGAGCATCAGGATTGCAGCGAGGGTTCTCATTTCTCAGGGATATCTTCGGGCATTACTTTTACACGCACGGCCTGAATGCGGTGGTCGATCAGATCGAGAATCAAGAATCGGCAGCGGCCATACACCAGGGGTTCTTTTTCCTTGGGGAAGTCGCCCTTGATGGCCAGGAGCATACCGGCGAGGGTTTCGGCGTCGGCAGTCACGGCGGTGTAATCATCTTCGTTAAGGCCTGTCACGCGGAAAAAGTCGGTGAGGGTGGTGCGTCCTTCAAATTCGTAAGTATTGTCGCGCAGGCGTTTGAAGGTGGTTTCGGGTTCGTCGTATTCGTCGTCGATTGCGCCTACGATTTCTTCGAGCACATCTTCCAGAGTCACGATACCCTGAGTGCCGCCGTATTCGTCTACCACTATAGCCAGATGCTGCTTTCGCTTGCGGAAGTCTTCGAGCAGGTCGTCGATTTTTCGTGTTTCGGGCACGTAGTAAGGCTCACGGAGCAGGGTAGTCCAGTCGAAATCGGTGTTCACTTTCCCTATATATGGAAGCAGGTCGCGTGAAAAGAGTATGCCACGGATATTGTCCTCACTGCCTTCGTAGACAGGAATTCGGGAGTATCCGGAGTCGATGACCGTGGCGAGCGCTTGGTCGAATGTTTTTTCGACATCGAGGTCGGTCATATCAATTCGCGGGGTCATGATTTCCGAGGCGCGAGTGTCACCGTATCGCAGGATACCTTCGAGTATTTCTTTATCGCTTTTGGTGGTACCGGCGGTGAGTTCCAGGGCTTGCGAGAGGTCGTTGGTTGTCACCTCATGTACGCTTTTGGGCACCATACTTTTCACAATCGAGGTACTTCCCACCAGCATCCGCGCAAAGGGGCCGAAGATGCGTGTGAGAAGTTGCAGCCCCGGAGCGGCCATCCGAGCCCAGCGGGTGGCGTAATTGGTGCTGTAAAGTTTTGGGATTATTTCGCCAAAGAGCAGGATAAGGAATGTGAGCAATACCGATTGCAGCACGAAGCTCCACACAGGGGGCAGCCCGGAGAAAACCGGACCGAGCGCAAAATTACAAAGTACAACGATGGTTACGTTGACCAGATTGTTGGCTATGAGGATGGTGGCAAGGAGTTTCTCGGGGTTAGAGAGCAGTCGGCGTATGGTTTTGCCCTGCGGGTTGTTGTCTAACTCATCGAGCTGTGCGGGCGTGAGGGAGAAAAACGCCAATTCGCTGCCGGATACAAAGCCCGAAATAAAAAGACATACCAAAGCAAGGGCCAGAGCGATAATGCCCGAAAGAGACATTGATGCTTCGGCTACGGCGGGTGTGGAGGCAGCTACATTTAATAATATACCGGAAAAGTCGGTATCGTAAAGGGCGCTTACCGCCCACGGCAAAGGTTCTGTGTCCAAAATAAAAGTGGTTAAGTGAGGGGGTGTGGCGGCTCGTGGCATCGCTCACCCTTATAATGACCGCAAAATTACTAATTTATTTCATCAATTCAAAGTTTTTCGGGCGATTGTCCCTGTTTTCGGGTAAATTTTGTATCTTTGCACAAAATATAAGAAACCTATCCGCTATGGACCTTTTTGATACAATTAGCGCCGATATCAAATCGGCTATGCTCGCACGTGAGAAAGTGCGCCTTGAAGCCCTGCGTGGCATCAAGAAGGAATTCCTTGAGGCTAAGTCGGCTCCCGGTGCAAATGGTGAGCTTACTGACGATACCGCCCTCAAAATCCTGACTAAGATGGCTAAACAGCGCCGCGAAAGTGCTGAAATCTATACTCAGCAGAATCGTCCCGACCTGGCTGAAGGTGAATTGGCCGAACTCGCCGTGATCGAGACCTATCTGCCCAAACCCCTCACCCCCGAGGAGCTGCGCGCCAAGGTTGAGGAAATAATAGCTGCTGTGGGTGCCACTTCTCCCGCCGATATGGGTAAGGTGATGGGCACGGCAACCAAGACGCTCGCCGGTCGTGCCGATGGCAAAGCCATCTCGGCTCTGGTGCGCGAGCTGCTTAATAAATAATACATTTATAAAATAAGAGTTAGTTATATGCTTACAATTCAGCAAATCAAGTCTGATCCTGAATATATCGTGAAGCGTCTTGCCGTCAAAGGTTTCGATGCTTCTGAGGTTGTGGCTAAGGTTCTTCAGCTCGATGACAATCGCCGCGCCCTCCAGCTCCAGAATGACAATCAAGCCGCCGAGCTCAATAAACTTTCGGCTTCAATCGGTGCTCTGATGAAGGCCGGCAACAAAGCTGAGGCTGAAGCTGCCAAGGCTCGTGTGGCCGAAATCAAAGCTTCGCAGAAGTCTATTGCTGCTGATCTCGCTCAGGCCGAGACGGATATTCGCAACATCCTGCTCAATGTGCCTAACGTTCCCTGTGAAATGGTGCCCGAAGGCCGCACCGCCGAGGATAACGTGGTGGAAAAGACCGGTGGCCCCATGCCCGAGCTGCCTGAAGATGCCCTTCCTCACTGGGAGCTTGCAAAAAAATATAACCTCATTGATTTTGACCTCGGTGTCAAGATCACCGGTGCCGGTTTCCCGGTGTATCTCGGTAAGGGGGCCAAGCTCCAGCGTGCTCTTATCCAGTTCTTCCTTGACCGTGCTTCAGATGCCGGTTATCTTGAAGTGCAGCCTCCCTACGTGGTGAATGAGGATTCGGGTTATGGCACAGGGCAGCTGCCCGACAAGGAGGCTCAGATGTATGTCGTAACTCTTGACAATCTTTATCTGATTCCTACCGCCGAGGTGCCTGTGACCAATCTTTATCGCGATGTAATTATTGCCAACGATAAGTTGCCTATCAAAAACTGCGCTTATTCGGCTTGTTTCCGTCGCGAGGCCGGTTCGTATGGCAAGGATGTGCGTGGCCTCAACCGTCTGCACCAGTTCGACAAGGTAGAAATCGTACGTATCGAACGCCCCGAAGATTCCTACGCCGCCCTTGAACAAATGAAGGATCACGTACAGTCGCTCCTGGATGCGCTCGGGCTGCCCTGGCATATCCTGCGCCTTTGTGGTGGCGATATGTCGTTCACCTCGGCCATTACTTTCGACTTTGAAGTATGGTCGGCTGCACAGAAGCGTTGGCTCGAAGTTTCATCCGTGTCCAACTTTGAGACCTATCAGGCCAATCGCCTCAAATGCCGCTACCGTGATGCCGACAAAAAGATTCATCTCTGTCATACCCTCAATGGTTCGGCTTTGGCATTACCCCGCATTATGGCAGCCCTGCTCGAAAACAACCAGACCCCCGAAGGTATCGTAGTGCCCGAAGTGCTTCGTCCCTACACAGGTTTTGATATTATCAATTAATATATATAGGAAAATATAAATACGGAGAGCGACCGATTTTTTCAGGTCGCTCTCCGCATTTATTGAGTCGCCGATTAGAATCATATAAGATTTATATGACTTATAAGACCAATATGTCTTATGTGAATAATAAGATTCAAAAGGCCGGATAGAGCATCCGCTGAAGTGAGCCGGAGCGAACGCGGTCGAAATTCGCCCGGATAGGTGTAAAAAAGCGTGTTTGCTAATGCTCTCTAAATCAAGCGAGTAGGAAATTTGTGTCAAAAAAGTATGTTTTAAAGCATAAAAAAGTTGCTGA
>CAZHDH010000103.1:0-6372 GCA_964531245.1 uncultured Bacteroides sp.
GTTGCAACACAATCGGGCTTGCATCGTCAAGAGCATCATTCCGGACCAATCTAAATATAAAGTTAATGTGTCGGACGATGGCATTGCCCTCTCTTGTTACCTAAAGATACGAAAAATTTTTCATATCTGCAAATTCTGCGCAAAAATTCACATTTCTGTTGCCATTGCGTTCCTCTAAGAATAGTTCCTTTGAATCGTATGGATACAGCAAGGTCAAAGAGCTGAAAGGGTCTGTTGGCTGATTATCGCCAACAATCGCATCAGCTTGTAGACACGTATAACCTTTCGGACCTCTTTGTGAGGTCTGGCGCATTCTGCGTAGTACATCCCAATTATATATTACCGTCACGGCAGAGCATAATATCAGTAAGTCATCTTTATGACAGACTGAAAACTCCGCGCTGGTTACAAGAGATGTCACCACGATTTCATAACTCAAAATTAGTTCAAATGGTTCATCCGAAACAAATTTTTTCGACCAATGTCCGCGTTTGTCCGTAAAGGGTCCGGTTAATTCTGCATAATGTCCGGCATGACCTCTGAATTTCGTCTGCAAAGATACTATCACACTCAGACTACTCCACCATACAAAATATGGAAAATTGCTGAAATAAGAATTATTTTCAGGGATAAGAGATCCATCTCATCCCTGATTGCCATGCAAAGTTAAATCGCACATCTCATATTCTCCAAATTTTTCAGCCCGGATAGAGCATTTGATTGTGCACATCTACCTTATGATGCTAATGATAGAGGAATTGGGGACGGCCAGAAAAGGATGGTCAAAATTTTAGATAGCCCGAAATATGCTTATAATCCCCCAAATCTACCTTATTTCACCTACTTTTGGGGGATTATAGCGAGTTTTTTAAGGCTACTATCCTATTTTAATGTGCCATTTATGTGCCATCAATTGACACATTAAATAGTGAAAACTATTAAAATGTACTTATAATCCGCCAAAAGTAGGTCAAAAACCATAGATTTGGCGGATTAAAACGAGGTTTGATCAAATTTAATTTTTAACTTTTTACGAGAAAATATATACTATATTCATATTTTAACTATTCGTGGACTAACTATAAAATAAGGCTCATGAAAAATTCTACATTCAGGTAGCCTATTTAGAATTTACTGATAAATGTAAATCAAAATCATCAACGTTATCTTTTAAATATTCGGAGATTGCAATATGTCCGTTGATATTACCTATGAAGTCGCACCATTTAACCATATGAATGTAACTCGACAAACCATAGTGTATGATAGATCCAGAATCACACTTTGTCCCATTGTCTAATTTCTTATTGAACATATTATACCGCATTATATTAAACAATTTGTCCGTATGAATAAGACGGCACCCTTCCCTACAGCAATATTGTTCCTCAATCATATAGTTGTAATTCCCATTTATATCTGGAAGGACGACCGCGATAATACCATTTCTATGACTCGTTCTATCTCCTCTTGTGACTTCACGAAGAGAGTAATAAATCTCCCATGGAATCCATTGACTTTTATCTCTGCGATGATCCAATTTCATCTTAGGTGAAATCAAAACTACAGTAATAGTTGTGTTGTAGATCTTGTCTTTCAGCCTTTCATAGATAGCGTTATCCGATAGATAACTTAAATCCTCATCCGTACCTTCTCCTCTATATATATGGTCAGTTTGTTCTAATTTATTAATCAACTCATCAACATAATGACGCACAGTTGTTGGCCAACATCCATATAGATGTTGAACGCTATCATCTGCATACTTGTATGAAACGAAAATATTTCTACCCATTATTTAGATAACCACTCCTTTAATGTTTGTTTATTTCCATTTGGATATACTACCCAATATGTACCAAAATTGGGGTTTCCAAAATTGTAATCATTATAAGCCGATACATACTCAATTCTAGGATAGAGCGAAAGATATTCAGCACCTATCCATCCGTATTGGTTAGACACTGGGAAAATAGCGAATTTGTCTAGTGCTAACTTATAAGCATCTCCATATCCAATTTCCCAATTACACCATTTTGAGTTTATCGCCCCATTAGATGCTAAAAAGATGAATTTATCCAGTGAACGTATTTTGCCTTTTAATATACTTGCCGTTTCGCCATTTGTCCGATTTGGCATAGTGGCATCCTCCCAATCAACATAAACTTGAGAATGTAGCGATTCCAATATTGACTTAATTTGTTTCACTAAGTCAACTTCATCGTGTTTATGTGAAAGGAACACGTTGTATTTATTACTTGCAGAAAAAGTCCTGCTCCTAGCACTTGTCTCGTTCAAGTTTAAACTCCGTGAGACACTGGCAGCTTGAATTTCAGAAATAAAACTAGGCATATAGATTGATTATGACTTAAGATAGAATAGAATAGAATAGAGATGTATAAGCATAGTTGGTTAAAAGACTACAATGATAATCTCTTTTATCCCGATATTGCTCATATAATTCAAGAGCAGCCCCTCCGGTAGAGGCAATCGGATAAGTAGGTTTATCAGGGTAGCATTGATTAAATAGTGCGTCCTCCGTTATTACACCTTCCATTCCCCCTATATAAATTGCTGCACTAAGGGTATAAGATTTAAGCATATCTAATCGCATCCTATATAAGCTATCCTCTACATTTTCCTGTCGTTCAGTCAATGTTACATTCTCGAATTTATTATTATCCTCAGGAAGGTTGTCTTTAAACCATAAAGACTGAAATAAATGTACATGATTTTGTATATATGTTTTTAGTTCAGAATCAGACAATCTTGAACAAGACATTTTATCCTTTTCTTCGTAGTTCCTTATTGCTTCATAGACAATCGGTGTTATTGCAGGGTGACCACCCCAAATAATCTTTATATCCAATTTAATACATACGTACACTAGAGACAACACAGCGTCTCTAATTGCAGTAATGTCCGCAGTCTCAAAATACCGTGGGTTTCTACCCTTCTTTAATTCTGGGATACCAGCAGATAGAAATATCGTTTTCATCTTACAGCTCGTTTTCAAATTGTGATTTCTTTAATATAGAAAGGTTCGATCGATTGCTGAGCCAATCTAAATGATTAATCCATCTTTGGAGAAGCGTTAGATCATCATAAATTAAGGTAAACTGAGTTCCTGATTCTATTTGGTTATTTAAAAGATCCTCAGCATAATGGAATGTTTCCGATGTCGGGATCCCTATTGCTGCAAAATATATGTGAGTTGCATCATCCTTTTGAATTTGAATAATGTTAGGATATATTTGTATCGCTCTTTTGCCTTTACGATATGCTGTTTCGATAAATTCGGTTGTAAGTGCATCCTGACGAGAGGCTAAAGACCGCACTCTTAAACTCTCTATTCGAAGAGATAATTCTTCAAGAATTATATCATTAAGATTATCGGCACTGAAACTATCATGTTCAAGCGAGTATAAATCAATTAATCCGGAATATGGAGGATTAATTGAATCAGGCCATTTGATTCTCAATATACCTATACGGTTGGCAATGGCTTTCTCTAATTCCTCCTTACAGTAGTCACTCCCAAGAAAATCTTTTGTGTCTAATAACAATACTGCATCACAATCCATCATTCGGTGAAATAGATTGTTCTGAAAATCTACGCCTCGCGGAATGGAATGTGAATCTAAGAAAACATCAAAATTCCGTTCTTCAAAAAAACTGAATAATTGTAATGCAACTTGTCTAGAATCAGTTCTCCTATATGAAATAAATAGTTTTCGTTGTTTTCGGAGGAGATTGAATCCTTCTAAAATAATTGAAACGATAGGCTCAGGAGATGTATATTTTACCCCATTATATTTTTTCAGGGTTTTATCAGTAATCTCTTTGCTAAAATCCTCAATATATATTGGGAGAATAATGTTGACAGATAATTCATGTGAGTTGATCCAATCCTGATACTGTTTGGGTAATACTGGATTATCGTGACCAAATACGATAACAATTGGCTGATTCCCCTTAATCATACTTATATCATTGAAAGAACACACTAAAGATTGCTCTGAAATTTTTAATTCGCGCAATTTATCGATGAGTATTGATACAAGTTCTCGATATATGAGCTCTCTATTACCAATGAATAAAAATTGATATTTATACTTTTGAATCATATAAAAATAGAAACAATCATCCTGTGGAATGTTAATATATAAGATAACAAAAAAACTGACAATAGTTTAATTTTACCTCTTTTTCATTTTATAAAATTGATGGTCCATATCTAAAAATACGATATAGAATACATTGTCAATTATATGACCGGCAACACGTCCTTTCTGTCCTTTTATGTTCATAATGACAGCCCATTTAACATCTGCAGCAATATAAGTCGGATGTCTAAAATCAGACCGCGGAGGAAAATCACCGTATACTTTAATATACCCTTCCTGAATCGCTTCTGCCATAGTCTTTTGTGAAATATACTCAAGTTTTTCTAAAAGGTAAGTTAATAACCCTTTACCAGACCATTCCTCATATGACTGACCGGGTGGTATCTGATTCTTATCAATATCTTTTAATGAAAACACCACTTTTGGAGCAATACCCTCTACATGGCGTTCATCTCTTATATTTTCCTTACGACTGCCAGCTTTCTTTTGAGAGGCAAATTTATTTATAAATTTACTAGCCATTGTCAGAAAAGTCTTTTAGGAATTGAGAGATATTTCCGAAATATGGGATTGCTCCATATTTACCCAAAAGATAGTCCTTGTGGAATGTTGCATCATTTCTGACTGAGTTTGCTTGATTGATTTTATATTCAACTAAGGAATACAGATCCGATTCTCCAAATTCATTCTTTTCTGCGAACCAAATCTGATCACGCCTTAACAACTCACCGCGAAGCAAGTTGGTGTCGTGCGTTGTTACAATCAATTGAGCATTATTATTAAGATTGCTTTGGAATATCTTAATTAATTCAATAGAAAGTTTAGTGTGGAAACTTGCCCCGAATTCATCAATTAAAAGAGTTCCGCCATTAATAATAGTGTCAAACCATGGACCTAAAAGCGCAAAAATCTTTTTAGTTCCTAATGATTCTATTCCAAAAGGAGTAAGTAGTGTATCTTTTAATTTGCCATGGTCATATCTTTTGTGCTCAGAAAGTATTTCAATTTTCTTGATGTCGGTTATTTCTGATTTAATAACATTGGAGCTCTTAGAAATAGCGTTAACCACCTGATTGACTGATTCAGGTATATTGTCCACATCGCTTTCTTTTATTGCGATATCATTAATTCCTAAATCTATAATCTTAATAAATTCTATAATGCGCTTATGCATATCCGCATTATGAATATATTGATTTGCGGTATAGTGTATAGTATCGTCATCAATACCAGAAAGGATATTGAACCTTTTTCTAAACCATTCTTTAATTATCATTGAAATTTCGACATTGAATTGAGCGCATGTCGACAAGAACAGTGCATTATGCCGTGTTTTAGAAGATATACCTCCTGCACCCTTGTAGGTCTTTGAATTGACTGCTATGTTTTTCTTCTCTCTTCTAAAACAATAACTTTCTCTACTTGATTCAAGTGGCTTAACAAAAAGCCATTCCGATTCAATAGATTCGTTAAATATTTCAAACCCATAGCGATAACGTTTATCTCCTATAATAAACGTCATTTCAAATGAGCTTGGCAATTCTTGAGATTCAATACTGAATTGATAAGATAATTCAGTCACCCTTCGAAGAATAGAATCATTCTTAAATGAATCAAGTACCATGTGCTTAAAGAAAGACATTGCTGATAGCAAGTTACTTTTGCCGGAACCATTAGCTCCGTATATTGCTGCGACTTTCAGAACCTTTGAATCTGTGTTAGGTACATTGATTAGATTGCACGATTCATTAGAACCGTACTGATCATGCTCTTTGACAGATTTAGCTGCTAACATACTGAAAGAAATCTCTTCCTTGAAGGATAAGAAATTTCTAAGGGTAAAATCTATTAACATCGATGTCTATTTTTAGGCTGCGAATTTACATAAAAATTTCCTTAAAACCAAATTTTAGAGAAAAATTCACAAAAAGACATTCTTCGGGACATGATTTTGACTTTAGTTACCACATATCACTCTCTTTCTTCGACATAGAGGCGATTTCATCGGCGATCTCCTCGGAAGATAGCTTGATATAGTCCATGAAAGTCTTTTGAGTCTTATGACCGCTGACGTGCATCATCTGGAGAATGGTGTACTTGTGGCTCAGGTACATATTCGTGATACCAGTGCGTCGAGCAGTGTGGCTTGTTACGCAGTCATAGCGTGGAACGATGACGTTGCCGTTAAGATCTGTTTCCGGCTCTATCTTGTCCCGGCGCATTGCATCCTTCTGTTTCATCGTCA
>CAZHDH010000104.1:0-6279 GCA_964531245.1 uncultured Bacteroides sp.
TCAAAGGACAAAATGCATCATCAATCCTACGCAAATCTATATCGTCTAATTTTTAAGAGTTACTTAATTTTAGCTGTGCTATATGCTTTTGTGGCCCGATAATTTTTTATTTTCAAAAAATAGTACTACCTTTGCGGTGTGAAAAGCATCGCTCCTCTGAATCGCTTTTCGCTTAAATCCTCCTTTTTTCAACTATTGAATTTCTGCGGGCTTAGAGCACTCCCTAAGCGTGTTTATGCCAAGGAGTGAATTCCCGGTTCTGTTCCACATTAATTATATATGATTTTTCATATATACCTGGATTTAATACTGCTCCCTAACTAACTCGGAACCGTTGGCCCCACCTTTTGATCCATACAAAAAATATGTACAATATCACTGATTTAGAACGGATGTCTGACGACGATCTAAAAAAAATCGCCGGAGATCTGGGTCTTAAAAAGATTGATTCTATTGAGAAACAAGAATTGATTTTCAGCATTCTTGATGAGCAGGCCATTGCCGGAGCTGCCGCTCGTGCCGCCCAGCAACGCGCCGCCGCTGATGGTGCCGAACCTAAAAAACGCGGACGCAAGAAGAAGGAAACTTCGAATGACCAGCCTGCCGCTTCGGAACCCGCTGCCGAGCCCGCTGCCGCCAAGCCCAAACGTGGTCGTAAAGCAGAGGCCGAACCTGTAGCCGCCGAGCCTGCTACCCAGCCGGAAGTAACCCCTACCCCCCAAGCTGCAGAAGCGGAAGCTCAACCCAAAAAGCGCCGCGGACGTCCCTCCAAAAAGGAATTGGAAGAACGCCGTCTGCGTGAGGAAGCTGAAAATAATGCCACTGCTCAGGCCGTAACTACACCTGCCGAACCTGCCCCAGAACCTGCCGCCGAACCTGCCCCTGCAGCAACCGTAGAACAACCTCAGCCGCAGCAGCAGCGCCAGTCGAAGTTCCAGCCTAAGGGAGATTTCAATTCATTCTTCCCCCGCGGCGAGGGTCGGAAGTTTACGCCCCGCAGTTCTGAGGAACAGGCTATGGATCGTGAACGTCAGCACCGCGAGCCACAGCGTCCCGCTCCCGCACCTACTCCTATTACTCTGGTCGAACCGGGTCAGCCCCAGCCGCAGCAGCAACAGCAGAACAAGAAGAAAAAGAATAAGGGCAATATGCAGCAACAGCAACCGATGGTTGACCAACGTCTGATGCCCAATCAAAGATACGATTTCGAGGACTTCCTCCAAACTCAGGGTGTGCTTGAAATCGAGCCTCAGGGTCACGGCTTCCTGCGTTCCAGCGACTACAACTATCTGCCTTCGCCCGACGATGTACTCGTCACTCAGCAGCAGATAAAGCTCAACGCCCTGAAACCCGGCGATGTAGTGGAAGGCACTATTCGTCCGCCGCGCGAGGGTGAAAAATATTTCCCGCTCACTCGTGTGCTGCGCGTCAATGGCCGTTCGCCCGAATTTATCCGCGACCGTAAAGCATTTGAACACCTTACACCGCTGTTCCCCGACGAAAAATTTGACCTCACCGGCGGTGCTACCACAAATAATATCAGCACCCGCGTGGTGGATATGTTCGCACCCATCGGTAAAGGCCAGCGCGCACTTATCGTGGCTCCCCCCAAAACCGGTAAGACCCTTCTGCTTAAAGATGTGGCTAACGCTATCGCTGAAAATCACCCCGAGGCATACATCATGATTCTTCTGATTGATGAACGCCCCGAGGAAGTGACCGATATGAAGCGCAGCGTTAACGCAGAGGTTATCGCATCCACATTTGACGAACCCGCCGACCGCCACGTGCGCATCGCTGGTATTGTGCTCGAAAAGGCAAAACGAATGGTGGAATGCGGACACGATGTTGTTGTACTCCTCGACTCCATCACCCGTCTGGCACGCGCTTATAATACCGTAGCGCCGGCGTCGGGCAAGATTTTGTCGGGCGGTGTGGATGCCAATGCTCTCCAGAAGCCCAAACGCTTCTTTGGCGCGGCCCGTAATATCGAGGGTGGCGGTTCGCTCACTATTATCGCCACAGCCCTTACCGAAACTTCCTCAAAAATGGATGAAGTGATCTTCGAGGAGTTCAAGGGCACCGGCAATATGGAGCTGCAGCTCAACCGTCAGCTATCCAACAAGCGCATCTTCCCGGCCGTGGACATTATGTCGTCGTCAACCCGTCGCGACGACCTGCTCCTGCGCCCCGAGACCCTCAACCGAATGTGGATTCTGCGCCGTTTCCTGGGCGACCGCACCCCTGTCGAGGCTATGGAATTCATCCAGGATCGTATGGCTCGTACTCACGACAATGACGAACTGCTGCGCACTATGAACGACTAAATTCAACCAATAAAACATCATATCACAAAAATGAAACTTCTCGAAGGAAAAACCGCCCTTATCACCGGCGCCGCCCGTGGCATCGGTAAGGCCCTCGCCCTGCGCTTCGCCCAGGAAGGCGCAAATATAGCTTTTACCGACCTTGTTATCGACGAAAATGGCAAGCAGACCGAAGCTGAAATCGCAGCACTCGGTGTGAAAGTAAAAGGTTACGCTTCCAACGCTGCCAATTTTGAGCAGACCAAGGAAGTAGTTGATCAGGTTAAGGCCGATTTCGGCTCTATCGACATCCTGGTTAACAACGCCGGTATCACCAAGGACGGCCTTATGATGCGTATGACCGAACAGCAGTGGGACGCTGTAATCAACGTTAACCTCAAAAGCGCATTCAATTTCATCAACGCTACCCTCCCCATCATGCTTCGCCAGCGCTCCGGCTCCATCATCAATATGGCATCTGTAGTAGGCGTACACGGTAATGCCGGTCAGTCAAACTATGCCGCTTCAAAAGCCGGCCTGATCGCTTTGGCTAAATCAATCGCCCAGGAAGTGGGTTCGCGTGGCATCCGCGCCAACGCCATTGCCCCCGGCTTCATCGAAACCGCTATGACCGAGGCTCTGCCCGCCGAGGTACGCGAGGATTGGATGAAACGCATCCCCCTGCGCCGTGGCGGTAAGCCCGAGGATATTGCCTCGGTAGCCCTCTTCCTTGCATCTGACCTGTCGTCTTACGTTACCGGTCAGGTGATTCAGGTTGACGGCGGTATGAATATGTAATATCCTACCCATCAAAAAATCAAGCGTCGGTTTTCCTGCGAAATCCGACGCTTTTTTCTTTATCATATCCTTTTCACGCTTTTAACACTTTTAACAGGGCGAAACAATCAAACACAACAAATTGTTGAGAATATGTTGTAAAACATATTTTTAATACACCTCTGATTATCAAGAATTTGCGGCGTAGAATTTTTCACATTCCACCCATTAACTAAATTTAATACCGAAAATATTTCGCTAAAAGCATATTTTTTCGTAACTTTGAGGAGTGCACGGATGGCACGTAAGATAAATTAACAATTCGCCATGGAACAAACCTTTGTTATTCTCAAACCTTCGACTATCGAACGTTTTCTCGCAGGTGATGTCATTACCCGCTACCAGCGTAAGGGTCTAAAAATCGCCGGCATCAAAATGATGCAGCTTAACGAAGGAATCCTGCGCGAGCACTACGCTCACCTCGTAGATCGTCCGTTCTTCCCCGAAATCGTAGATTCGATGATGCAGACTCCTGTAATCGTCATGGTACTCGAGGGCAAGGATGCTGTGGAGGTCGTTCGTTCCATGACCGGGGCCACCAATTGCCGCAAAGCCGCTCCCGGAACAATCCGCGGCGATTTCGGCCTCAGCGGACAGGAAAACATCGTCCATGCCTCAGATTCGGTTGAAAACGCTAAAATCGAAATCAACCGATTCTTCTCACCCGACGAAATTTTCAACTATGAGCTGATGCTCAAACCCGCACTCTACGCATCCGACGAAATCTGATTATCACATCTCTCCAGCTAACATATCTCTCCAAAGTAACTAAAACCATCAATGAAGCTTTTAAAGACTTTTACATTAATATCTGCCGCAGTTCTCTCAGTTTGCTCTGCTTCCGCTCAGAACTACCGCCTCCCCGGCCAACATTCCCAGCAGCACGGCGACCTCATCGCAGCTCAGAGCAACCACAATCTTGAGGTAGAAAACACGGCAAAATATCTTGAATCCCTTTTTGCCGAAGAAGAAGAACCCGAAATGGACCTCTACACCGAGGGTTGGTCAAGCGGATTCGTAAACTGCTACAAAGGCGTCGACGTTCCCTACTCTGCCACGATCGATGTAAGCAACTTCTCAATGCCTCACCCCGGTTATATCACCTCTCCCTACGGCTACCGCAAACGCTTCCGCCGTATGCACAAGGGCATCGACATCAAAGCCAATACCGGCGACACAATTCGCGCCGCATTCGATGGCAAAATTCGCCTCACCAAATATGAAGCTCGCGGTTATGGTCATTATGTAGTGATCCGCCATCCCAACGATCTCGAAACCATCTACGGCCACTGCTCCAAGATTCTTGTTAAACCCGACCAGGTAGTTCGCGCCGGCGACCCTATCGCACTCGCAGGCAATACCGGCCGCTCTTTCGGCTCTCACCTACACTTTGAGACACGCTATATGGGTTATGCCATCAACCCCGCCGCTATTTTCGACTTCGCCAACCAGACCACTCACACCGACACTTACACCTTTACTAAGGATACATACCAAAACGCACGTAACTTCTCGCCCGAAGCCAACGCTGCCTACGCCGCTCAATATCGCGCCACACATAAGGTGGAATACAGCACCCCGGCCAAAACAAAATCCTCAACAAAAAGTAAAGGCTCGACCTACGTGACCGTCCGCAGCGGTGACTCACTCAGCAAGATCGCTCAGCGCAACGGCACTACTGTAGCTAACATCTGCCGCTACAACGGTATCAAATCATCCACCAAGATCCGTCCCGGCCAGAAGCTCCGCGTAAAATAACCTTAAAACATACGCACAGCTCGCAACCCGCCCCAAGGCGGGTTGCGGCGTATATCCCCATTTATGACAAGCCATCGAAAACAGTCAGAAGGCTCCCAATTCCAGCAAGCTCCATTTGTAGACTGCCAGTGCTTTGCCCCACGCACTTGCATCATAGACTCAAACATAACACAAAAGTAACCCACACCGCTACGAACGGCTAAAACGTTAAATTTTGCAAAGGAGGAAATAGCAGGCATCCTCATTCGGGATTTTTTTCATAACTTTGCATATTGAAATGAAAAGTATGCGCAATTTCTTCATATTTTTACTCGTTGCCTTCTGCATGAGCAGTTGCGGCGAATATCAGCGTGTGTCAAAAAGCACCGACTATAATTATAAGTTTGAATACGCCAAGCGCGCGTTTGAACAAAAAAAATATGTGCAGGCAGCTTCTCTTTTTAAAGATTGCAGCACTGTGTTCAAAGGCACCGATAAGGCTGAAGAAAGCCTGTATCTGCTTGCCTTGAGCAACTATGAGAATAAGGATTACATTACATCCGGCGCATACTTCAAGCAATACTATCAGCGCTATCCCAAAGGGAAATTTGTAGAACCGGCCCGCTTCTATTGCGGATACGGCTACTATCTGGATTCACCTGATCCGCAGCTTGATCAGAGTCCTACAATCAAAGGTATTGAAGAGCTCCAGGCGTTTCTGGATTTCTTCCCGCGCAGCGATAAAGTCACTCAGGCTCAGAACGCCATATTCGAGCTTCAGGACAAACTCACCCTCAAGCAGCTCCAAAATGCTCAGCTTTACTACAACCTGGGCAACTATATGGGCAATAACTATGAGAGCGCTGTGATTGTGGCTCGCAATGCCGTGCGCGATTATCCTTATTCTAAATATAAGGAAGACCTGGAATTTCTGATACTCAAGGCTCGCTATCAGGAAGCAAATATGAGCGTGGATGAACGCAAGCAGGAGCGCTTCCGCGAGGTAATCGATGAATACTATTCATTCATCAACAACTACCCCGACAGCCCCAACCGCCACGAGGCAGAAAACATCCTCTCCATAGCGCGCAAATACGTAAAAGACTGATTATTCACCCCCACGACTTTTCTATCCCCGATATAAAAATGGACTACAAGAAATCAAACGCACCCCTCAACACCGTCACACGCGACTTGGTAAGCATGGCCGAACCCACCGGCAACATCTATGAGACCGTAAGCATCATTGGCAAACGCGCCAACCAGATCGCCGCTGAAATGCGTCATGACCTTGAAAAGAAACTCCAGGAATTCGCCTCGCTTAACGACACCCTCGAAGATGTGTGCGAAAACCGTGAGCAGATCGAAATCTCACGATATTACGAAAAGCTCCCCAAAC
>CAZHDH010000105.1:0-6085 GCA_964531245.1 uncultured Bacteroides sp.
TTCGATTTCGAAATTGTCGGCAGAACCGTTATTGTCGGTCAGACCGTATGTGCCCATCACTTTGGCAAACTTACCGCGGATGTTGATCCACTTGCCATAGTTGTCGGGATTTTCACGCAGGGCACCAAATTCGCGCAGGTCTGAGCCCTGGGGCAGAGCCACAACGAGACATTCGGTGAGGGTTTTGGTTTCGGGAGTCTGACCGATTACGAGGGTGTTACCCAGGGTGGGGGTAGCGGTCCATTCGATATCGTTGTCGGAGCTTACGGTTTCAATTTCGGGAGCCACAGTACCTACGATATAACCCTTGACCCAACCGGTAACGGTTTCGGCGGAGTTTTCCTCAAACGCCACAGCCTGCTGCACGGTGTAGGGGTTTTCACGGCTGCCCTGAGGCACGGTGGGATTGCCGAAATTCATAAGCGAATTGGCATCGATGAGGGTGAGCTGCCAGCCGCCGGTGCCGGCCAGGTTGACATAATAGCCCAGGATAGCAAGCACGTCGCCGCGACCCTCGGGGAGTTCCATATTCCAGAAGTTGGCGTAACCGGATGTGCGGATGTCCAGAGTGTTGCCCTCAGTGTCGCGAATCTGCTGGGTTTCGCCGCTTGAGTGGTAGGTAGAGAGGGTGTTAAGCTCGGCATTGGGTACAAATTCAACATTGTTGAACTTCACGAGCTGGCTCTGCCAACGGCGCAGCTCGGCGGGGGTGGTACCTAATTCCGAGAAGCGGTCGACTTCAATTACTTCGAGTTTTTCGATGTCGGGACGGCCGTTGAGCTGCGCGTGAGCCTTGAACAGCTCAGGAGCCATAAATGAAGTCTCGTCGCCGTTGATCGATGAGTTGAAGCTGGGGAAGCCCACCTGCTCCAGGCCGCGGTATTTACCGGCATAGAGGCCGGTGAGGTCAACTACGATTTCCTGACCACGACGATAGTTGAGGTACAGGTTGTAAGAGTTGATCGAGAAGTTGAGCGCGCCGGTTTCGTCCTGAAGCACGATGTATTTGAAACAGTTGCCGGCAAAGTCGCTCGACACCACTCGGCCGCTTACAATGATGTGAGAGCCATCCTCGCGTGCGGGCACTGAGTCGCAGTAGTTGTTCGACTCGCTCCACATCAGCTCCTTAAATTCAGCGATGGTGGTGTTAGGAGTCATAGAAGCCACGGGCACCTCGTTGAGGTCCGGGGCGTCGAAGTGGTCCTGACAAGCCGGGAGGAGGGTCACAGCCGCCAGAGCCACCGCGCTATAAATGTATTTTATCAGAGATTTCATTGTCTGAAATTAATTTAAAGGTTGAAAGCCGTGGCTTATTTTGAGAAGGTGAGGTTGTTTACCTCCCACTTGTCGGTACAGCCTGCGCCATATACGAATGCCACCTGGATTTTCTTGCCGGCAAAGGCGGTGATGTCGATGCTACCGGATTTCACAAAGGTCCAGCTGTCGGTGCCGGGATAGCCGGTATAGGGCATTACGGTCCAGGTTTCGCTGCCTGATTCGCGCACGGCAATGTGACATTTCTCTTTGAAACTGGTCTGGAATTTGGCGGCGTGGCTGAATTCCATCGAGGTGTATCCGGTGGTGGCAAGGTCAATCTCGGGCGAGATGGCATAGAGATCTTCAGCCTGAGGATCGTTCTGGCATGAGATGTTCAGGTAGTAGTTGCCGTTATAGCTCTGCCATTCCCATTTGTCGCTTGTCAAAGTCCAGCCGGCAGCCCCGTCGGCGCTGGTGCCGTTGAGCATAATGTCGGCAACCTCGGGGGTGGGCACGGGATCGTCACCCTGGCCGTCGTATTTCACGATTTCGCTACCCTGGGCTATCTGAGGAGTGCCGTTGTAGGTGGTGAGCTTGCCCTTGATGAGCACTTCCTTGCCTACTTCGAGCTGATCGTCAGAGGTGAACTTCTTGCCGCCCAGACCATAGCCGCGGTATATATACAGGCGGGTATAGCTGTCGGGGTCAGATATATAATATGTGGCATTGCCGTATGTGCCGGTATCGATTTCAGATATTTCGCTGATGATACCCTTGACGTACACCTCGGCGGTAGAGCCGGCTGCGGCTGCATCATTGGCAGCGGCTGCGTTATAGGGATTGGCTGCGGTGCCGTCGCCTTCGGGTGTCGAGGGTGTCAGGGGGGTGTCGGGCTGGCCCTCGCCGTCAAAGTCAATCAGACCTGAGGCATCGTTGAGCAGGAGCTGCCAGCTTGAACGGTAGCAAGAAAGGATAGCCACAACGTCGCCCTTGCCGTAAGGCATAGTGTCGTAAGCGAAATCGGCGTAGGATGAGTTGTAGAGGATGATGCGGTTGCCTTCTTCGTCCACCAGGTAGCGCGAAGTGGTGTTACCGTTGGTGAAGGGCTGGCCGGCCTCGGCGATGGTGACACCATTGAGACGCACCAGGCGGCTCTGCCATTTCACATTGCCCTCGGTGGATCTTGACGCTTCCAGCAGCTCGGGAATGGTGGTGACGATGGTATCAATCTGAGGATTCTTGAAGCTCATTTTCACGTGGGGGCGCAATTCGGGCATCGTGATGCGGTTGACACCCGAGCCTTCGAGGTGCCCGAGCTGCATCAGGCCGCTGTAACGTCCGATGCACAGACCGGTGACATTGATGGCCAGACGCGCACCCATGGGATATGCGGCCGATACTGCCGTGGTATCCACACCGATGGTGATGGCGGCGGTGGAGTCCTGAAGCACCAGGGTTTTGTAGATATTGCCTGCGGAAGCATTTGACACCACGGTGCCTACGACGATGAGCGAATCGCCATTGTCATTGCAGCCGATGATTGTGCCATAGCTGTCTGTGCCCTGCCAGTAGTCGGCCTTGAGTTCGGCCAGCGTGATGTTAGCCTCCACCCCTTCGGGAAATTCGGGGAGGTTCATCGCGGGCTGCTCCCAGTTGTCGCTGCAGGCGCACAAAGCGGCCGAAGCGCCGATGATGCCTGCAAGGATGTATGATGATGTTTTCATATTGTATCTGGAAATCTGAGGTTAGAAACGAATACCGGCATTGAAGAATACGCGGATACCCTGAGCATACTGGTAGCGGTTGGGATAAGCGTTGCGGTCGTAATTCTTGGTGTCGATACGTCCCTGCTGGTATGCATAGGTGCACACGTCGCGGTTATTGAGGATGTTGTTGACGCTGAGGTTGAAGTTGAGAGACAACTTGCGGTTGACATACACCACCTTGCCGATCGAAGCATTGAGTGTGAAGGCATCTTTGAGCTTGTCCTGGGTGGTGAGTTCCTTGATTTTGTCGGCGAGCTGCTGCTCGGTGGGAACCATGCCGTTCCAGATGGTGGAGTAAGGCAGCTGGCTGAACGACTCGTGATAAGCGGGCGAGAGGTTTACGTAAGCGTCGCCCTGCATGGTGGCGTTGATGTTGAAGAACCACATGCCGGGAGCGGCCCAGTCGAGGCCGAGGTTGGCGTTATACTGGGGCACGGAACCTACATAGTAGTTTTTAAGGTAAACGGTCTCGGTCTTATCGGGCTGCAGGCCGTTTTCGTAGGTGTGAGTGCCGTTGGGGTTGTTTTTATACTGATAGCGCGAATAGTTACCGGCGAATGTGGCTGTGAGCGAGGGGGTGATCTTGTATGACATACCCAGCTCTACGCCTTTGTACACCTTCTTGACACCGGAGAGCACGAAGTAGGTGTAGGTCTGCACCTGCTCGTCATAGAAGCCGTTGCGCTCAATGCCGTTGTCGGTCATAGTGCCAAATACGGTCAGGGCGCCGCGGAATTTGCGGTAGTTCCAGCGATAGGTGAGGTCGGCGGAGTAAACGCTTTCAGACACGTTATCGGTCACGACATCATTTTTTACGCGGGGCATCAGGAATACGTTGTCGGCCAGCGGGGCGCGGGTCTCGATGTTTGAGTTGAAGGTCAGATAGTTGTGACCATCGGCCTTGAATGTAGCGCCGAGCTTGAAACCGGCATTTTCATACACGAGCCATTTGCTCTTGCCGTATGAAGTGAGGGGAGCGCGGCCGTTGCGCATGTGGCCGTTGCGCTGATACTGGGTGTGGCTCATCTTGAGCGCATAGTTGAAATCCCAGCGGGGCAGAGTGATCATATTCTGGATCCAGGCGTTGGCGTTGATGGCATAGAGATTGTAGTCGTAGCCGAATTTGTCGCCTTTGTACACGCGGTGGGTCAGGGGATCGGGATAGTTGTAGTTGTTGATGATATTCTCGGGCGCGAGGGTGATGTCGCGGTCAGAGAAGGGGTCGATGTCCACCCAGAACTGGCCGCCGAGCAGGTCGCGGACAGTCTTGTAGTTGGCAGAATTGGCATAGTTGACAGCCACACCGCCCTGCAGGGTCACATATTTATTGAGGCGTGTGTTGACGTAAGAGTTGAGCTTGGCATTGAAGGTGGTGTTTACACGGTTTTCAAGAATGTAGCTCGAACCGCTCTGCTGGTCCTCGGGCAGGCGCTGGTTGGTGAAATTATTGAGCTCGTTGACAGCATAAAGGTTATCCCAGTTGATCTGCGAGAAGCTCTCGTCGTTCTGCCACAGCCAGGTGTAATATTCGCTCTCGGCGGTGGGTTCGCCGTTGTCGCCATCATAGTATGAGGGCAGGTAGCGGTAGTAGGTGGGATTGGGGTCGTTGGCCTTGTAGTATTGCAGAGCCGAACGGGTATAGTAGTTGTAAGAGAATGCCGCAGCGGTGTTCACCGTGGTTGAACCCTTGGAATAGAGCCAGTTGAGCATAGCGGTGGGATCGTATGTCTCGGTGATGCGCGAAGCACGCTTTTTGCCCTGATACCAGCCCCAGTTGGGGTTGTAGAGGTTATTGTCCACCAGGTCGTAGATTTCCTGATATGTGGCCGCGCCGGTGGCACGCTGTGTGGGGCCGCCCCAGGCCGATAGGATAAGTTGGTTGCTGGCGTTGAAGTATTTTTCCAGCGAGAAGAACAAACCACCCGAATTGTAGAATGTACCTTCAACCACGCCTTCCTTGGCAAAACGGCCGATAGCGCTCACAGTGAAGGCCCAGCCGGTATTGCTCAGACCGGTGGAGTATGTCACCATTCCGCGGGTCATATAGTTGGAGTTGGTGAAGCTCAGGGCGCCGTTGAAGCCGGGAGCATAGCGGTCGGTCACGGTGCTGTAATTCACAGCCCCGCCAATGTCGCCATAGCCAAAGTCGGCACCGGCGCTGCCCACGGTAGTGGTTTTATTACGGAACGCGCGCGAGGTCATACCTAACAGCGACGAGAAGTTGAAGCGGCCACGGATCAGGTCGTTCATTTCCACACCGTTGATATACACGCTCTGGTAAGCGCTGTCGTAGCCGCGGAAGCGGAAATACATCGGGCCGAAGTTGTATGATGCCGTATTATAATAGATGTCATCATTTGCGCCGGTCAGGGCCGCTACAGTTTGAGAATTGTCGCTGTCATCGTCCAGCAGCTCCTCATCCAGGAAAAGATCGGAATTTTCATCAAAGAAGCTGAACGCATCGCCGCTCAGGGGCAGCAGACGCACCACAATGTCGTCGGCAGCATCCACCACCTGACTTTCAAATTCAGGAATCGAGAATGCCAGGCGTGAGATAGTTTCAGGAAGGGTGATTACAAAAGTGCCGTTATTGTCGGTGATTACACCGCTGACACCCTGCGCGGTCACTGATACACCCGGAATCGGAGCATCCGAGGAAGCGTTGACCACAATGCCCTTCACCGTACGCATTTGAGCCACAGCGGGCAATACAGCCGCTATCAGCACTAACAGAAACAGTTTAAGTCGCATGGATTGGTTTAGTTAGGTTATTTTATGTTTTTATTTGTCGTGATTTTAGCTCGCCGGACGCAACGCGTCCAATAAGCAGACAAAATTACAATTTTTCAACAAACTTTAAAAACCCACACCGGCCAAACTACAAAAAATAACGAAATTTAACATCGGCGACACTCCTCTTTATCCACTTCGCACACTCGGCTCACCCGTTGTTTTTACCGGGCGTCGCATCCTGCCTTTATGCTGTATCTAACTTAAAACTTTAAATTTCATGTTCGTAATACTTTCGAAACTTGAGTATAAGTAACTCTTAAAAATTAGAC
>CAZHDH010000106.1:0-6043 GCA_964531245.1 uncultured Bacteroides sp.
TGAATCGATAAATATAGGTCTATGCCTCAGCTAGGGACTTTTTCAGTGCCCTCGCTGAGGCGGTCCGTTTTTTCATAATATTAAGTAACTCTTAAAAAATTAGACGATATAGATTTGCGTAGGATTGACGATGCATTTTGTCCTTTAAGCAAAGGAGCGTAGCGAGCTACGTGACTGAGCGAAAAGAACAAAAGGCGCGTCAAGACAAGCAAGGATATATCGGCCCGCAGGGTTTAAATATAACCCATAATGTAAACTAATTTTTGAGAGTTACTTATATCTTAAAAATACTTAATATTTTGGCTTCTCGCGAAATTATACCGAAATTTGGGACTTATGGGTGTCTCTTCAGACATATTTGCTAATTTTGCACTTGACAGTATAACCCCAACCGGAATTATTAGTTAAATGGATAAGAATCTGAATATACAAATTATTGATGCTCTTAAGGCATATTTAGCTTCGGGAGTTGAAGAGCAGGTAGACTATCAGAAGTTCTATCTTTATTCTATTGTGACCCATTCAACTGCCATTGAGGGTTCTACCGTTACCGAAATAGAGAATCACCTGCTTTTTGACGAGGGCATTGCGGCAAAGGGAAGATCCTTGACAGAGCAAATGATGAACATCGATCTTAAAGATGCTTATCTTTATGCTTTCAAAATAGCATCTGAGACTATTAAATATACCCCGAAACTCTTACAACATCTATCCGCATTAGTTATGCGTCGCACCGGCAGCGAATATTCCACACTTGCCGGACAATTCGATTCATCAAAAGGCGAATTCCGCCTTTGTAATGTCAGCGCAGGCATAGGCGGTAGAAGTTATCTTGCATATAACAAGGTTCCAAGAGCCGTAGACGATTTCTGCAATTGGCTTAACGACCAGATCAGCGCTATAGATAAAACCGATATTGCAGGGTGCTACCGACTTAGCTTCGAAGCTCATTTCCGTCTGGTTTCCATTCACCCCTGGGTTGATGGTAATGGACGCGCCACCAGATTGGTAATGAATATGATTCAGCGTCAGCTGAGCTTGGTTCCGTCGATAGTAAGGAAGGAAGACAAGGGGGAATATATTCAATCGCTTGTGGACAGCCGTGAGGTTGAAGATTCTTCTATCACTCAGGATGTTATGCTTCGGCATCATATCGCTAATCTCAACCGTCGGGTTTTACAGTATCATGGAAATGACACTGTAAATTGGCAGTATGACACTGTAAATGAATTGAAGGATGGTTTGAAAAGAATTTATACGGCTATTAGAAATAATCCGACTATAACCCATACTCAACTGATGGAAATGTTTAATATCTCGGCATCAACGACCAAACGGGCAACCAGAGATCTTAAGAAACTCGGATACATCGAAAGGGACGGTTCCGACAAAACCGGCAAATGGATTGTTCTGAAATGACTTGTGTGTAAGCACCCATAAAATTAAAAAAAACAGCGGCTGCTAAGCGAAGTGTACGGAATTTTTGCGTTCACCGTCGGTAGCGCCACCGCGGGATGGGATGTGTAAAATAGAATCAGGCTTAATTTCTAATTGGTTGTAATATCTGAATTTAAATCTTTTGGATCTTATTTTCGCTGCATTCAGATACGTATAGTCTCTGACAAAATGGTATTGGCAGTTTCTTCAAGTGCAGCCTAAATGAATTTTTCCGTTGGTTTTGGGGGTTGTTAGCGAAATTTTTGTAACTTTGCAAATTGCGGAACGCAGGTGTCCGCAATTTCTTCTGTTAATGTTTATGAACAAGCTGCAGCTATATATCTCCAAATCGGTGCGCGGATTCAAGATGATTCGCGAAATAAACCCTGACAATGCTATCAAAGGGCATATCCGCGATTTACGTAAAGCTCTGGAAATCATCAACTACGACCCGCGCGAAAAGTGTCTGTTCTATCTGGTGAGCTACATTGAGGAGGGCGTACTTTTCACTATCCTGCGCACTATCCCCGATAAGCCGCTCGACCACCTGGCTGCCACCATTTTCATTCCCGCCGGTCTGGAAATCACTCCCGCACAGCTTGCAGCCGTAGTGCATCGCACTACAGCCATAATTTCCAATCCTTCGGTTTCTGCCGAGGATCTTACGGAATTGCTCAATATTTTCTCGCGACAATATCCCTCAGACCCACAGGCTCAGCTGCCCGAAGTGTCGCAGGGACTCCGATACGCCTTCTGCTATTATGGCGCGCAGAGTGGCCGCTCGTTTGAGTATCTGCTTGAAAATCTTTATACTCCTGATTATGTGCCATACGCCGGCGTACTGTTTATCGACGGCACGATGGGTGTATCGGCCCACGGCGCCGAGTTAGGTGCTCACCACGCGCCTACGGCCGCCCCGGTTGCTGCCCCCGAACCTATACCGGCTCCCGCACCTGCTCCTGTTCCCGAACCCATGCAGGCTCAGGCGCCTGCACCTGCCGAGCAGCCCAAAACTGCCCCGGCTCCTAAAGCCCCGGCTCGCGAAAAGGCTCCTTCTGCTCCGGCCGTATATCGCTTCGACCTCCCTATCTATACCAACGACGGCACCGACACCATACAGTTTGAAATCAAATCTGATCGGCCGCTCGAAGATTCACCCGTTGAGGGATACGAGATGACCGACGAACTCAGCGCCGAGGAGATGAATTATCTGGAATACACCGGCGAGGGTGCCAAATTCTCGCTCAAATGGCTCATCATTGCCGCTGCATCGGCTCTGGTAATTGGACTTCTGCTTGGCTGGGCGATATTCCATAAATCTGCACCAAAAATCGTAGCCGGAAACCAAAGCGAGGTTATCGAGACCGTAGAAGAGCGCACCGGAATTGTGGAGGAGGAACCCGCACCCGCTGTCACCGAAACCACTCCGGCGCCCACACCGGCCCCCGCTCCCGACAAACCCCAGACTCCCGGCTCGGCGGCTCCGATGGCTTCGGGAGATGTCACCTCGGAATCCATCGCTTATCTTGACAATAATAAGAAATGGACCCGCAGCGAGCTTGAAAGCCTGCCCGGCCTGGGTGGCCTTTATGACGATATGAATACCTTCAACCGCGGTCGCCTCACCGACTATTGGAAAAAACGCCTTGCCAAATCAAAGACCTTTGAACGCGTGGCGCACCACGTGGCCGAAGGTGCACGAAAGAATATTTTCAAACCTCAGGGCACTTACAACGCTCCGGGCGACCAGGTTATCAATATCCAGACCTATCTAAACCGCGTAGACCCCGCCAAACCCGCCAAGTAATCAAGTATGAAACACGCTTCAGTAATTTTTTCACTGGCTATGATCGCTGCCCCAGCTATGCGGGCTGCGGTTCCCTCGCAGATAAGTTGTGTCACTCCGGATGAACGCACCGTAACGGTCACAGCGCTGTCAGACAACGTGCTGCGTGTCACCAATCACCTACCGGGAAATCCCGCCATGCCCTCGCGCGCCGCGGTGCTTGCCGAGGGGTATGAGGGTGCCGAGACTGCCACCGCAGGCAGGTGGATCACCACACTCACCACCCCCACCGGCGTAACAGCCACCCTGGATGCACGCACCGGTGCCCTCACTATTTCTTCAGGCGCAGGGCGCACAATCACCGATACCGGTGAACGATTCCTGGCTGACGGGCGCAACGAAATCTCGCTTTACACCACTGCCACCGGTTCGTTCTACGGTGCCGGCGAACGCGGTCATAAGCTCAACCTGCGCGGCGACACTCTGGCTATGTACAACCGCCAGAACTATGGTTACACCGGGTCAGACCCGCGCATCTCGCAGATGAATATCACCATGCCGCTATTTTTGGCATCGGATGGCTTCGCACTGGTATTCGATGATTACGCCCGTGCCGAGCTGATCGCCGGGAATCCTATACGCTATATCACCGAAAATCCGCATGCCGTGAGCTACTATTTTGTCAACGGCCCCGAAACCCTGGCCGATGTCACCCAACAGCTCACCTCGCTCACCGGTCGGCAGCCGCTGCCCCCGCTCTGGAGCCTCGGATACATCACTTCCAAATACGGCTATCAGACTCAGGACGAAACCCTGGGTGTGGTGGATACGCTCAAAACTGCCGGATACCCCCTCGACGGCATCGTGCTCGACCTCTACTGGTATGGCAAGGAGCAGGATATGGGACGCCTGGTATGGGACCCCGAACAATGGCCTCAACCCGAAAAAATGCTTTCCGACCTGAAAAAGCGTGGCGTCAACCTCGTGGCCATCTCGCAGCCTTATGTCCTGCGCAACGGCCGCGGTCTGGACAACTATAACGAATTGACATCAAAAGGCCTCCTGCTCAAGGACTCGGTTGGTCAGCCCCAGGAAGTTACCATCTGGGTGGGCGAAGGCGGCATGTTTGATGTAGCCAACCCCGACACCCGCGCATGGCTCCGCGAACGCTACCGTCAGCTCACCGACGGCGGCATCGCAGGCTGGTGGGGCGACTTGGGCGAACCCGAAGTGCATCCCCTCGGCGGCCTGCACGCCAACGGCCTCGGCACTCCACTATATCATAACCAATACGGCAACGATTGGTCGGAAATTATATCTGACCTTTTCCGCGACGAATATCCCGACCGGCGCCTGCTCACAATGATGCGCGGCGGCACCACCGGCCTGCAGCGTTATAGCGTATTCCCCTGGAGCACTGACGTTTCGCGCTCATGGGGTGGTCTGGAGCCCCAGATACGCATTATGCTCAATTCAGGTTTGTCTGGATTGGGCTATATGGGGCACGACGTGGGCGGCTTTGCCGTTGACCCCGAAAACGCATATCTCCCAGAGCTATACGTGCGCTGGCTCCAACTCGGATTATTCTCGCCCATGCTGCGCACCCACGCCCAGCAGCACGCCGAGCCTTACAAATATCCGATGTATGCCTCAATCATTGAGGATCTGATAAAACAGCGCTACCGCTGGCTGCCATACAATTACACCCTGGCATACGAAAACGCCACAAAGGGTTGGCCACTGGTGCGCCCCTTGAATTTCACCGACCCGACAGCCACATTCGACTCCATCAGCGACGAATATCTTTGGGGCAGTGAGGTGCTTGTGGCCCCGGTGCTCACCGAAAACAACACATCTCGCTCCGTAACCTTCCCCGCGGGCAAATGGGTGGCCTGGGACGACCCCGTGAAAGTCTACGACGGCTACACCACCGCCACTGTCGATGCGCCCCTGAGCCGCCTGCCCCTGTTTGTGAAGGCCGGAGCCATCATCCCCACAGCCGACTACAAGATGGAAAACACCGGCGACTATAACCCCGCCCGCCTCACCATCAACTACTTCCCTGTGTCCGGGGTGAGCAGCTCTTACACGCTATATGACGACGACCGCACATCGCCCTCGGCCCTGGAATCGGGACAATTCCGCCTGATTAACTTTGAAGCCACCGATGGCGGCACACGCATAGTGGCCGACGCCAAGGGCTCTTACCCTGGTGCTTCCAAGACCCTTCAGCTCAATTTTGTAATCAATCGCGTGGCATCGCCCGGAGCACGCATACGCGTCAACGGCCGATTTGTGCGCGCCGCATACGACCCCTACGGCAAAACCCTCACTTTCAGCCTGCGCTGGCCCGTCGACCGTCAGCTCGTGATTGAAACCATCAATATGGAAATCTGTAAATAAACACGATAAGTTACTTATGTTTTCAGGTATAGTAGAAGAAGACGCCCGTGTAGCCGGTGTGAAAGCCACCGACGGCAATGTGCGCCTTACCATAAAATGCTCATTTGCCCCCGAACTCAAAATTGACCAATCGGTGGCTCATAACGGCGTATGCCTCACAGTGGTTGAGATTCATCCCGATTCCACATACGATGTAGTGGCAATTCAGGAGACCCTCGACCGCTCAAACCTGGGTCTGCTAAAAGCAGGCGACTGTGTGAATCTGGAACGCTCGATGGTGCTCAACGGACGCCTTGACGGACACATAGTGCAGGGACACGTGGACACCACCGCCGTATGCGATGACATTCAGCACCTGGACGGCTCGATTTATTTCCGCTTCCGCTACGACATACCCGACGATATGCGCCGCAAGGG
>CAZHDH010000107.1:0-5944 GCA_964531245.1 uncultured Bacteroides sp.
CAACACCACGAATGAGAACCACGACGGCAGCTTAAACCCGGGCAGGAAGGGATTATCAGGCACCACTGCCAATCCGATCACGATCAGCGGCACTATGACACCTAACCACGCCATCACCCGGCCGAAGAAACGGTTGATGCCGGTCTCGCGCAGCTCGGTGATGAGAGCCGTAATAGCGTATGCCATAAAGGGATAGGCCGGAAGCAGATACACACTGCGCTTGCTAAGCGGGATACAGTAGAATACAATAACGGTAAGGGCGGCCACCAGCGCGAGCTGTCCCGAGGGTTTCAGCGGCCATTTATGATAATTGGCGCTACGGAACAGGCAGCCGCAGAAATAAAGCGTCCAGGGCATCATACCCAGCAGGATGGTGACAAAGACATACCAGATGGGCTTTTCGTGAGATTCGTATGACATAGTGCCAAGCAGACGGCCGATATTTTCCTCCCAGGCAAGGTCGATAAAAGCATCGCCCCCGCGCTTCCATGCGGCGTAATACCAAAGTGCCGGAAGCAGGAAAGACACAGCGCACAGGAGCACCATCTTACCCAAGGTCTTGAAGAAATTATCCTTGCGCACAAGCAGATATATACCGAGCACCAGGCAAGGCAGCAGCGACCCCACGGGCCCCTTGGTCATCGTGGCAATCGTGAGCAGCAGGGCGGCTCCGGCCCATAGCCCCACATTATCGCGCCCGCGTCTTTCGCGCGCCGTGTAAACCATATAGATAGCACCCACCATACAGGCCGTGAGCACCATATCCAGGCGGCAGGCTGTGGCGGCACGGAACACCTCGATCGATGTGGCCGTCACAAGAGCCATCGTAAAGGCAAACTTTTTGCCGCGACATTCCTTCACCCAATAATATCCGCCCATAATCATAGCCACGGCTGCTATGGCAGATGGCAGACGCGCGATAAATTCATTTACCACACCGCCATTGAACACCCACGCAAACACTGCTATCATCCACGCCAGAAACGGCGGCTTGAACGGAATCTCGCTGCCGGCGTTCACGGGCAAAACCCAGTCGCCGCTTTGCAGCATCGACATAGCTACCACGGCCTCGCGTGGTTCACCTTTTGAATAGAATGGAGTTTCGCCCAGCCACGGAA
Source organism: uncultured Bacteroides sp. (assembly GCA_964531245.1). Lineage (GTDB taxonomy): Bacteria > Bacteroidota > Bacteroidia > Bacteroidales > Muribaculaceae > CAG-873. Next base: position 1,119 of record CAZHDH010000107.1, read on the forward strand.
TCCATAGGACGACGAGCAGGACAAAAAGCACCAGCGCTGTATCGCCGGTAAAAATTCCGCGTTTGAAAGTCTTAAGCATAGCAGTGTGAGTGTGGTGATGAATCGGTGGATATTTTTGGGTTCCGTTATGGCTGCGCGAGCCATAACGGAACGTGTTTATCTATGATTAGGGGTGATCTGCGCGAGCGCAGGTACTTTGAGTCTTGAGGATATATTTGATCAGGGCATCGTTTGAGCACATAATGCTCTCCAGCTTGCGGCCGTATGCCTCAAAATCCTCGATTTTGTGGCGTGCCACACCGCTGGCCTCGGCAGCGCGGATTATGGCGGGTGCTACGGTGGTGAGCAGACGGCGGTCGAAGGGTTTGGGCAGGATGTAGTCTCGCCCGAATTTAAGATCGGGCACACCGTATGCTTCGGCGAGGTCTTCGGGCACGGGACGATGGGCCAGTGCAGCGATGGCCACGGCAGCGGCTTTCTTCATTTCCTCGTTGATAGTGGTGGCGCGACAATCCAGGGCGGCACGGAATATGTAAGGGAAGCCCAATACATTGTTGATCTGGTTGGGATAATCTGAGCGGCCTGTGGCAAACACTATGTCGTCGCGCGATGCCATAGCCTCATCGTATGAAATTTCAGGCGCGGGATTGGCCAGCGCGAATACAATGGGGCGCGGAGCCATCGACTGCACCATCTCGCGGGTGAGCACATCGGCCACCGATAGTCCCAGGAATACATCGGCTCCACGCAGGGCCTCGGCCAGTGTGTGCAGCGATGTGCGTGTGGTGGCAAATTCCTTTTTGAAGCGGTTAAGATCTTTGCGTGCTGTGGTGATGGGGCCTTTGGAATCGCACATCACGATGTTTTCCTTGCGCATACCCAGGGCCACATACAGGCGTGTGCAGGCCATCGCAGCAGCACCGGCACCGTTCACCACCATTTTTACATTTTCGATGTTCTTGCCTTGTATTTCAAGCGCGTTGATCAGGCCGGCAGCCGATATAATGGCTGTGCCGTGCTGGTCGTCGTGCATTATGGGTATATCACATTCGGCTTTCAGCCTGTCTTCGATTTCAAAACATTCCGGAGCCTTGATATCCTCAAGGTTGATGCCGCCGAAGGTGGGTGTCAGGCTTTTTACCGTCTCGATAAATTTTTCCGGGTCGGGCTGATTGATTTCGATATCAAACGCGTCCAGTCCGGCGAAAATCTTGAACAGCAGCGCCTTACCCTCCATTACGGGTTTGGCGGCCTCAGCACCGATGTTGCCTAAACCGAGCACAGCAGTGCCGTTGGAAATCACAGCCACCAGATTGCCCCGGTTGGTGTAATCGTAGGAATCAAGGGCGTTATCCTTGATTTTCAGGCAGGGATAAGCCACGCCGGGCGAATAGGCCAGCGAGAGTTCCTCGGGAGTGTCGTAGGGTTTAGTTGGCACTACTTCTATCTTTCCCGGCATCGGATAGCGGTGATAATCAAGAGCTTGCTGTTCAAAAGACTTTTCTTTATCTGACATATTTCTGTGTTTTAAACTTTGTTGATATAAATATATTTGATTTTATAACAACGATTAAGCTCAGTTGGTTTTTAGCTCGACAGAGATTGCATCTCTACAAGGCGGCGATAGTGGCCGTCCAGGGCCATAAGCTGCTCGTGGGTGCCTTGCTCGATGATGCGTCCCTGGCTTAGCACGCAGATGATGTCGGCTGAACGGACGGTGCTGAGTCGGTGGGCTATCACGATGGTGGTGCGTCCGTGCATCAGGCGTTCGATGGCTTGCTGCACCAGAATTTCACTCTCGCTATCCAGTGCCGAGGTTGCTTCGTCAAGGATGAGCAACGGCGGATTTTTGAGGATCGCGCGAGCTATGCTCAGACGCTGACGTTGTCCACCGGACAGGCGGCAGCCGCGGTCGCCGATGGGTGTGTCGTAGCCGTTTTCAAGCGCCTCGATAAATTCGTGAGCGTTGGCTACGCGTGCGGCTTCAACTATCTGTTCGCGTGTGGCATCGGGCACGCCGAAGGCTATGTTGGCCGCCACAGTGTCGTTGAAAAGTATTGCTTCCTGATTCACATTTCCCATAAGGCCGCGTAGGTCGGCCACGCGCAGGTCGCGGATGTCCACGCCGTCGATGCTTATCGAGCCTGATTTGATGTCGTAAAAGCGCGGGAGAAGGTCGGCAAGGGTGGTTTTGCCCGATCCGCTCTGCCCCACGAGGGCAACTGTAGCACCGGCGGGAATGTGGAGCGATACGTCGCTTATCACTGGGCGGTCGGCGTATGCAAAGGTCACATTTTTGTAATCAATTCCGGAAGCGAGTGCGGGACAAGCGGCGGGATGTTCGGGGTCGGCTATGGGGTTTCGGGTGTTCAGAATCTTATCCACACGCTCCATTGATGCCAGACCTTTCTGTATGGAGTAGGCTGCTTTCGACAGGTCTTTGGCAGGCTGTATCAGCGAGTAGAAAATCACCATGTAATAGATGAACTTGGCCGCGTCAAGGCTGGAATGGCCGCTCAGAATCAGCGCACCGCCAAACCATAGGATGATAGCCACGGCGCAGGTGCCCAAAAATTCGCTCATGGGATGTGCGAGAGCCTGCCGGCGTGCCACTTGGTTTGAGATGCGATAGAAGCGGTCGTTTTCGCGGTGGAAGCGGTCTTTGACTCGGCTTTCGGCATTGAACGCCTTGACGATGCGCAGGCCGCCGAGTGTTTCCTCGATCATCGACATAAGCACGCCCCATTGGTTCTGCCCCTCAAGCGACTGGCGTTTGAGTTTTTTGCCCACACGCCCCATCACAGTGCCGGCAATTGGCAGCAGGATAAATACAAATATGGTGAGCTGCCATGAAATGGTGATCATCATTCCTAAGTAAACGGCTATGAGCACCGGATTTTTGAAAATCATATCAAGCGATGCCATCACCGAATTTTCGATTTCAGACACATCGCCGGTCATGCGAGCCATTACATCGCCCTTGCGTTCCGAGGTGAAGAAGCCGATGGGCAGTGCCGTGATTTTGTCGAATATGAAGTTGCGGATATCGCGCACCACGCCATTTCGCAACGGTGTGATGAAGTAAAGGCTCAGGAAGGTGGTGCCGGTTTTGAGGGCTGTGAGTACCACGAGCGACACCGCCAGAAGCGCCAGGGTGTTTACCGCGCCGAAATACTCGATGCTCTGCTGGGTGTAGTAGTAGAAATTGTTTACCACCACGTCTTTGAGCGAACCACTCCCCAGGGGCATGAATACATAGTGAGCCTCGCGAATCTTGAAGAGCATTTCCAGAATGGGAATGATCAGCGCGAAAGAGCAAAGCGTCAGTATTGCCGCCAGGATATTGAATATGATGTTGAGCGCCAGATACTTGCGGTAGGGAGGGACAAAGCGGCGCAGCAGCGTAAGAAATTCTGACATATATGTAACACAAGTTTTGCAAGCACAAATGGCTTGCAAAACTTGACTATGATGGATTAGAGATTATCGGTATTGCCAACGGAATCACTTGGATTGGTTAACCAGGGCGGCTCCACGTTCGATGGCCTGACTATTGAGGGGGATGAGGTGGTGGTGACGCTCGGGAAGGGTCTTTTTGAGAGCCTTGATCACGGCTTCATTGCCCACCACGGGGCGCAGGGCCAGCAGTGCGCCGAGCAGAATCATATTATAGGTCTTGCCGTTTTTGAGTTCGATTGCCGCTTCCATAGCATCCACGGGCACCACCTTGATGTCGGTGCGTGTCGGTGGGTGATGTATGCCCGAGGGGTCGTAGATCAGAGTGCCACCGGGTTTCACCTTGCTTTCAAATTTATCAAGGCTTTGCTGGTTGAGGATGACGGCTGTGTCGTATGCATCCAGAACGGGCGATGAGATGGGGCTGTCGCTCAGGATCACGGTGACATTGGCGGTGCCGCCGCGCTGTTCCGGGCCGTATGCGGGCATCCAGGTCACTTCCAGTTCGTTCATCAGTCCGGCGTAAGCCAGAATTTTGCCCATCGACAGCACTCCCTGGCCGCCGAATCCGGCTATGATGATTTCTTCTTTCATATCTGTCGTTTGGTCAGGGGTTAAATATTTTTGAGGTCGCCCATGGGATAGCGCTCAAACATGTGTTCGGCCATCCAGTCGTTGCTCTGAGCCGGTGTCATCTTCCAGCCTGAATTGCAGGTGGATACGATTTCTACCACCGATGTGCCTTTGCCATCCAGCGAGTTTTGGAAAGCTTTGCGGATAGCGGCTTTGGTTTTGCGCACGGCGGCCGGGGTGTGTACGGCCTGACGGGTCACGTAGCAAGTGCCGTCGAGCGGCGCGAGCAGTTCGGAGATGCGCAGGGGGTAGCCATTGAGGTCGGCCCGGCGGCCGTATGGTGTGGTGGCAGTCTTCATTCCCAGCAGGGTTGTGGGAGCCATCTGTCCGCCGGTCATGCCGTATATACCGTTGTTGATGAAGATTATAGCGATGTTTTCACCACGGTTTGCGGCATGGATGGTTTCGGCGGTGCCGATAGCCGAGAGGTCGCCGTCGCCCTGATATGTGAACACGAGGTTCTGGGGATTCAGGCGTTTGAGTGCGGTGGCCACGGCGGGTGCGCGGCCGTGGGCGGCTTCCACCCAGTCCACATCAATATAATTGTAGGCAAAAACTGCACAACCCACCGGAGCCACAGCTACGGTGCTGTCTTCCAGGCCCATCTCTTCGATGAGTTCGGCAATGATGCGGTGAATCACACCGTGTGAACATCCGGGGCAGTAGTGTGTTACCCGCTCGTCGAGCAGACGGGGGCGTGAATACACCTTGTTTTCAGGTTTGATTATTTCTTCAGC
>CAZHDH010000108.1:0-5595 GCA_964531245.1 uncultured Bacteroides sp.
GGTCGTGAGCTTCGGCATCTTCTTCGTTCACAAAGTGTGAATCGTTGGTAGCTATGAGCTTGATGTCGTATTTGCGGGCCAGGCGGATCAGCTCCGGCTCGATAGCTTTCTGGATTTCATATACCTCGTGGTTGGCGCGAGGCACAGTGGCTTTGTGGCGTTGGAGTTCCAGATAATAATCGTCGCCCATAGTCTCCTTCCACCATTTCACACGGCGGTCGGCTTCCTCGATATTGCCCTGGGCAAGCAGTTTGGGAATTTCGCCACCCAGACAGGCCGAGCATATAATCAGCCCCTCGCGGTGTGCGGCGATCGAGGCGTGATCGGTGCGCGGATGGTAATAATACCCTTCGGTCCAGGCGCGCGACACCAGCTTGATAAGGTTTCGGTATCCGGTCTTGTTTTTGGCAAGCACCACCAGGTGTCGGCCCGTGTCGCGTTTATCCTCGCGCGAGTGCATATCCCCCTCGGCCACATACATCTCGCAGCCGATAATGGGAGTGAAGATTTTTGATTTCAGCGATTCCAGCTCCTGGCGCAATCCGTCGAGTGTCTCACCCTCGGCGGGATCGGCGCCCCCTTCAAGCTCCTTGATGCGCTTTTCGGTATCCTTGATTTTGCCTTTGGTGGCTTTATTCTTTTTAGATACGTAGTTGATGAATTCCTTCACGCCGTACATCACGCCGTGGTCAGTCAGGGCCACGCCAGGCATTCCGTCGGCCATCGCTTTGTCTACGATGCCGGCTATGGGTGCCTGCCCGTCGAGAAGCGAATATTGCGAGTGTACATGTAAGTGGACGAATTTACTCATTCTAAACTACTTGTATAATGGTTGGATTAGGATTAACGGCACGTTGACGGCGTGCGAATTGTTACCCCAAAGTTACGAAAAAAATTCCGATCCACAATCATTCCCCGGTGCTAATAGTTATTAACACCCCCGGCCAATATAAAAAAGCGACCCGGCCGATCAGCCGGGTCGCGGTGTTAGGGGATAGTATGCAGATTGTTATTTTACAACAACTTTTTCAGCGTTCTGACCCTGACGGCGGATGTAAAGGCCACCTTCGGGGTTAGCGATGCGGATACCCTGGAGGTTGAAGTATTCAACGGGAGCGTTGACATCGGTAGCAATGTTGGCTACGCCGGTGCCGGGAAGTACAACGTCTTCAACGTGTGCCTGACGTTCGTTTTCTTCTGTCCACTTGGTGAATTCGAGCGAGCTGAAGCCCAGATCGCCGGTCCATTCTTCGTAGGGCACTTCTTCGTCATCTTCATCGGTGATGTGGTGGTTGACGTAGATGCCGTCTAAGCACCATTTGGTCTCGCCGTTGAACGACAGCTTGGTACCGGTGAAGCAAGCGATGTCTTCGGGGTTTTCAAAGTCCCATACAAAGAGGTTCCAGCCGATGAAGTCAAGGGGCATGAAGTCTTTGCGATATTTCAGTGAGCCTTCGTTCTGTGTGCGTACAGCCACGTTCACGCCGTTGTTGGAGCCGTCGCCGTATACCCACATTGTGAGTACGCCCTTGAAATCCTTGCGATATTCGCTGGCCATACCTGCAGGATAGTGGTCGCGGATCAGGAAGTTTTCGGTAGATGCGTATTCATCAAATACATAGTGCATACCGAAGCAGGAGTGGATGTCGGCGGTGGGGCCAACGGGCATAGTCGAGATGGTAGATTCATCGTTCACGATACCGCTGGTAGAACCTGAGCCACCGGGTGTCCACATACCGTCGGTGTTCAGCAGGGGCTGGATAACCTCGACTGCACCCTTGGTGCGGTGTTCGGTGAGGAAGCGGAAGTGGAAAGCATCGCCTACGTTGCCATAGAGGTCGGGCACGGTGCCGTCGTAAGATACGAGCAGCGCCTTGTCAAGGGGCAGATCTTCCAGGGGCTGGAAGTGCAGCACCGAGCGGTTGCGGATAACATCGTGAGTGATGCTGCCGGCATAGCTGTTGCCGTCCTTGTCTGTCACAGTGATGCACTCAGCGTTGGCATCGGTGTTGAATGCGAGTTCTTCGTTAAATTCCAGACGGATTGCGGGGCGATAGGTATATGCGGCGGGGTTTTCCTCATTGGGATAGGTAGCCAGAACTTTAGCACCTTCGGTATCGGGTTCGTCCATTGTGAAGGTGAGGGTGTAGGTGCCACCGGCTTCACCGTCGCCGTCGCCGTCAAATTTGGTCTGGGTCTGTGAGTTTACAGCCACTTCGCCATCGATGGTAATGGTGTAAGTGGTCCAGGGTTCAAGGTTTGTAACATCAACCAGCAGGGTGTAGTCGTTCTTCCATGAGAGCTCTACCACGCCGTTGTGATCAATAGAGAAAGCCTTTTCCACCGATTCGCGATCCATATTACGCGAGAAGGTGATTTTGATGGGTTCCAGGGGGTTGACAGCTTCGGTGTCTTCCAGCGAGATTGACGATACCACGGCAGGCATGGTGTTGGTCATAGCCTGATCGAGGAATGTTACATAATCCACGGTGGATGTACCGCCTGCATTGATTTTCACTGTGGTGTTGACAGTTTCAAAACCTTCGGCCGAGATGGTCACGGGATATTCTTCACCGGCGGTGAGGCCTTCGAACATATAGAAACCATTGTGGATCAGGTCGGGGTTGCGCGAATATTTGTTGAAGAGCGATTCGTAGCTGTCGGTGGTGTATTCGCGGTCGCCCACCTTGATTACGGCACCATTCAGGGGCTGGCCGTTTTCTGAGTTGTAGATCATACCGGTCATGAAGGTCTGAGCGGGACGTTCTACATTGAAGTATTCCAGAATCGACTGGAAAGCGGCAAAAGCTTCAAGACGCTTGTAATCGTCGTTGAGGTTGCGCTGCTGCTGTTCGGCCATATCGTGATAACCGCCCTCGCTCAGCAGCGAAGCCATGTTGGAACGACGGTTGACCGACAGATAGGGATACTGGTTGGTGTGGGTTTCGGGCGAGGGATCGTAATGGCAACGGTCGTGCTTATTGCCACGGGTGGTGATACGCATCACGCCGGTGAGGTTGGGATTGAGGATTTCGCCGTAGCGCATACCGCCGTTAGGGGTCTTTTCAATGTCTACGCCGTCCTTGCGCCAGCCGCCGAACATGGTCAGGGTAGAGTTCACGCTGCCCGATGCGTCAGAGTGGATAGAATAGAAGAAGTCGGCACCCCAGGCGTTGGCCATATCGGAGCGTTCTTCCAGGCTCACCACGGTGTTCTGATCATAGCGGCAGAGCATGATGTTCTCCTGATCCACAGCGGTGGTGTATGTTTCAAGCATATCCTTGATATTGAGAGCCACAGCCAGGGTCTTTTCAGCTTCTGAATAGCCCCAGAGTCCGCGGTTTTCTGTGCCGGAGTGACCGGGATCAAGGAAGATTTTATATGTGCCCCAGTCAATTTTAGCTTCGTCCTGAGCGGAAGCGCAGGGAGCGGCCGCAATGGCAGCCACACCCATCAGCATTGCAGATGCCAGAGAGTTTGCGTTGGTCTTTTTCATTGCGGATCAATATTTGAGGTTAACGACATAGATAGCGTGATCGGCGGCGTTTTCAAAAGCCACTTTTTTACCGTCGGGGCTCACAGCCGGGGTCATGGGAATCATACCGGTCTGGGCGGTGAGGGTCACGGTGCGGTTGGTCTTGGTATCAATGGCAAAGAGAGTAGATGCTGTGAAATCAACACCATTGTCGCTCACCTGAGTGAATACCACGGTCTCGCCGTCGGGAAGCCATGCGGGATGGCTGCCTTTACCCAGTGAGCGCAGCTCGCTGCCGTCGGCATTGATGATCCACATGCCTTCGCCGGGCACCTGGAACGCAATCTTGGTGCCATCGGCGTTAATAGCCGGATTGATCACCATTTTGCCTGCGAAACGGCTCAGGGCAGGCACAGCCGATGTGATGCCGGCAGGGTAGGCCAGCATATTGTCGTAAAGCGATTCAGCACCTTTCTGACGCGCTACGCGGGGCAGCTCGCGACCGGTGGAAAGCTCTGCGCTGCGGCCATTGGCCACATTATATGAACGTAGGCTGAACGAACGTGCCGGGCCGTTGTAAGATGAAGCACGGCCAATGATGGTGGCATCGTCGGCCCACATCATCTGATAGCCGGCACCTTGGTCGGCAGATACCTGACGGAAGTAGGAGCCATCGGCACGAGCTACGAAAATGCCGGAATAGTTGTCGCCGGTAGCAGCGATCATGTCGCCCGAGGGGCTCCATACGGGAGCCATAAGGCCGTTGTCGCTCTGAAGCAGACGCGCGGGTGCCGATGCGCCGGTGGGAAGGGCTGCGAATGCCGTTCCTGCCATCATCAGCCCTACGCTGAGAAGTAAGAATTGTTTCATGAGTATTGGTTTAAGATTCAATATACGGCTTCAAAGGTACAAATTATTTTTTATCTCACCAAAAAAAAGCGCTTGACAGACGTCATTTTCTTGCGTTCAAACTTTTTCATAAAAAATTGCGTTAAATAATTTGCATATTTGGAGTAAGCGTTGTTACTTTGCATCACCGTTCTGCGGCTCCAATATTCAACCCTATTAAAACACATATAATATATAATATATAACCTCACATGATTTTCAATTTTCGTATAGTGTCTGACGGCGCTGATGCTTTCAAACGCGAAATCAAGATTGACGCTCAGGCTACTTTCCTCGACCTCAAAAATGCGATATGCGATTCCGTAGGTTATGAAAAAACCCAGATGGATTCTTTCTACCTTTGCGACGACTCTTGGGAAAAAGGCAAAGAAATTACCTATGAAGACATGGACACCGATACCGACCAGGAAACCTGGCTCATGGACGATGCCGTGCTTGAAGATTTTATTGACGACGAAGGTCAGAAACTACTCTACGTGTTCGATTATATGACCGACCGCGCTATGTTTATGGAAATGACCGAAATGATTCCCGGCAAGACCCTCAAGGATCCCGTCTGCACCCTCTCGCTCGGTAAAGCCCCGGCTCAGAATGTTGACCTCAACGACTTCGATGCCGCTATGGATGCCAAGGCCGCAAAAGCTGCCGCTGCCGCATCGGTCGACGATCTTGACGAGGATTTCTATGGTTCAGACGATTACAACCTCGACGAATTCGAAGCCGAAGGTTTCGACGAGATGGAACTGAACTAATCCGACAAAATTATATTAAAACACACAATATGCTTATATCCAGCATATTGTGTGTTTTTTGTTAAGCATCCGCACATCCACCCCGCATCCCCGCACCGGGAGCGATGCCGCTCCGCGGTGTCGGGCACGCGCCGGACGGGTCACATCGTCCAATGGAGCGACGCCGCTCCGCGGTGTCGGGCACTCGCCGGACGGGTCACATCGTCCAATGGAGCGACGCCCCTCCGCGGTGTCGGGCACGCGCCGGACGGGTCACATCGTCCAATGGAGCGACGCCGCTCCGCGGTGTCGGGCACTCGCCGGACGGGTCACATCGTCCAATGGAGCGACGCCACTCCGCGGTGTCGGGTACGCGCCGGACGGCTGTAATTAATTGAAATACAGCGTATTGTAGGGACGCAAAAATCTTTGCGTCCCCTGCCGGATGGCCAACCCCGCACCCCCATCCGGCGCGCCTGA
>CAZHDH010000109.1:0-5568 GCA_964531245.1 uncultured Bacteroides sp.
GGTTCCATAAAGGTAGTGAGCCGGAAGGGATACACCCATTTCACTTTAAATTCCAGACCCTTTTTCTCGCAGGCTATGTATGTGGATATTAGTCCCCAGAGGCGGTCAGACAGGCCGCCGTGATTAAAGCGGCCGTCCACCATAAAAATTACGGCCGGGCGAATATCACGCCGGGTGTCCGTTGCGGTATAGTAGCGGCGGATATACTGCCGGCTGCGCATCCATGCGAGCAGTGCGGGGGCTATGTATGTTTTTTTAATCCAATGGGGGGTAATATCTATCAGCGACATAGTTAAGTATTGAAATCATTAAGTGACTCTAAAAAATTAGACGATATATCGGCTCGCAGTGTTTAAAATATAGCCCATAATATAAACTGATTTTTGAGAGTTACTTAGGATTATTGGCCGAAAGGAGGAAGTGGGGCGCGTGGTATCTGAATTTTATCAAATCGAGATGTAGCAGGTTGAGCAGCAATGATTCCGTGCGCCGCGTTGACAGACCGCAACCGCGGGCTACGTCGGCCGTGTCGACACCCTCGGGATGCTCTGCCACAAAAGCCAGAACGGCGCGCATTGTCGAATCGTAAGCCACAGGCTCGCTCGGTGGATTTTTCCAGCCACGCACCATCAGGGGATGCGCGGCTATATTTTCGTCGGCCACACGCACGTATGAGTGCCACGTGCCGTCGTGGTCCTGACACTCGATGGGGCGCTGATCCACAGCCGGTATGGTGGCTCGTATCACTATGACACCGTTATCCACCCTGAAAGCTGTAAATTCTACCTGCACGGCCGGGCGGCAGTAGCGCGTGGCGGCTTGCTCCACCACGTAAATATCCTCGTCGTTGCGCACCCCGGCAATCACACCGTTGTCTTTTACTCCTATGAGCAAATGACCGCCGTCGGTGTTTGCGAATGCAGACACCGAGCGGGCTATCTTGCGTGCATCGGAAATCAGGAATTTGAAGTCCTGTTGTCCGTGCTCGCCTTCGGCCACCAGCGAGGCGATGTATTGTCGGCCGCGTATTACGGGTATATCCTTTAGCATCAGAGCTTTTCGAGCAGTGCGGTGAGTGTATTGAATGTTTCCTGCGGAGCGTCGGTCCAGAAATTTTCGTATTGCGAGATGTTGTCGGCGGCTCCGGGGGTGTCGCTTATCACGCGGATGCACACAAAGGGCACGTTCTTTATATGACACACCTGCGCTATGGCGGCGCTCTCCATATCTACAGCTATCGCATCGGGGTAGAGATCGAGGATATGACGCACCTCCTCTGCGCGCGACACAAAAATGTCGCCCGATGCAAGCAGTCCGTTTTTAGCTCCGAGGCTTTCGATCACATCTGCCGGCAGGGGGCATACGAAATATTTGGGCGCACCGGCGGCCTGCCCCCACACGGTGTCGGGTCCGCACCACACATCGTGATATGCTATGCGCGAGGGAATCACTACATCAAGGATGTTGGCATTCCCGGTGCCGCCGGCCACTCCGGAGTTGATTACCAGCGAGGGATGAAAGTTTTCGATAAGTGTGAGTGTGGCCACTGCAGCGTTCACTTTTCCTATGCCGCTGCGTAGCACCACCACATCGTGACGTCCGATTTTTCCGGTATGGAATACCGTGTCGTTGACCGTTACGGTTGATGCGTTTTCAAGTAGGGGAAGGAGCAGATTCAGCTCCTTGGTCATGGCTGCTATGATTGCGATTTTCATTATTGAGAGGTTTGAGGATGTATAGAATTTACCACGCGCACTTTTACATCAAATGGTGTGGCTTGCACTGCGCCGCGCGGCATGGGCGACTGATGATAGTAAAATAGTTGCTGGCGGTCAAACGACGGCAACTCTATGCGCCGCGTCTCGCCTGCCGGCAGGGTCACGGATGTTTCGCGCGTGGCGCGGTGGAGCAGATTGCCGTGCATATCAAAGTAGGACACTTCCAGAATCACACCCGTCAGGGGGCGGCAGGTGTGATTGGTCACAAACAGGCTCTCGCGCACGCTCCTCAGCGGTTTTTCGAAGCCCGACAGGGCTATCGAATCTGCCGGCGGTGCGGTTATGGTGTCATATTGGATGGTGGGCTGCACGGCGCGGGTCTGCGTGCGTTTGGCCGGAGCAGGCACCTGGCGCAGATAATTCTGTGCCATAACCGCCGGCCCGGTCATCAGCAGTAATATGAGGTACCATACTTTCATAAGCGCACAAAACGTGGTGGGGCGTCGAGGCGTCGCGCGCCCTCGAGATTAGCCGGACGGGTGTCTTTATGCCCGATGCTTACCCGCAACCATCGCGGCAGCAGATTCCGGATACTCAGCGTAGTGCGACGTTCGTAGTGCCCGAATGTGAAGCTGTATGGATCGCGCTCCGATAGCGAAATGGTGGCTTCCCATACCTTGGGTTTGGTGGCGCCGGTGGGGTCTATCGGCATACGGCAGTCGTAGAGGCCCGGGGTGGGTGCGGCCGTGAGCTGCCCCACTATGGTGCCGGGCAGTATGGAACAATCTGCACCGTCCACCCACACCATTTCAAAGGCATCAGGCGCGGCACACGGCCGAATGTTCACTATCGCCTCGGATGCTCCGATGCGCCATTGACCCTCGATGGGGTCGGCTGCACAGGCCGCCAGGGCGGTCATTACCGCAATTGCCGATATGTATCTTTTATAAGACATTTAAAATATAAGGCTTAAAAGACTTATCCGCTCCACCCCCTGCAGGATCAGATACTTGAGAATTTGTATGCAAAGCCAATCGAGAATATTTCCTTGACTTGCAGCTTTTTCCATTTATGGTCCTCGCTCGGTGGTGTTTTGGTGTCGTAGCGCAGGTGGGCGTATATCTGTGTGGTCAGGAATTTATTGATTTCAAACGCCAGGGTGTTTTCCCAGTCGGCACGGAAACTCTCGTAGTCGGTGAACCCGAAAAGGCGGGTTTTGTAAAGTATGTTATACGATATTTTCCATGTGAAATTAAGTTCCACAGTGCTACCAAACTTGCTCAGTGTCTTGTGCCCCGGTTTGATCGACCACGCCGAGCCATCCACCTTGTCGTTGATACAAGTGATAAGGTTGTATGAGATCGGCGCGATTGAGGCATTGAATACCACCGTCTGCGGAGCGTTGGCGTAGGCATACGTCATACCGATACCGGCCGTGAGTTCGCCCGGCGACATAAATGCCGAACTCAGATCGTAGGAATTCGACTTGTAGGAATTTAGGAGCTGGGTCTTGAATTGACCGGTGAACGAGTAATACCAGCGTTTGGTAGCCTTGATACCAAAGGTGGTGTTGATCTGAAATTGATCGTCGCTTATGTTATAGTTGTGTACCTCGTCGTCGGGTGCGTTGTTGATACCCAATTTGTATTGTGCCGTAGTCTCAAACAGGTAGTTGGGATGATATGCCTCGTTAAGCTTCACGTGATAGAATAGGTTGCCTAAGGCATTCAGGGCATTGTTACCGCCCTGATACCAGTTGGGCGATACGTATGCCTGCGAGAATTGAAGCGAGGCGTTGAAGGTGTGAATCCAATGTTTTTTCTTGACTTGCTCAACCGATATGGTTATATCCTTGGGGGCTTCTTCCTGCACCTTTACAGATACCGAAAAGTCGCTGGGATCCACCACCATCACGTATGGTGCCGGCGGCTCGGGGAGTGACGCCAGATTGTAGCGCACAAGTTCGGGATTATTGAAAAACAGACCTTGTTTAAGCATCAGAGTGCGGCGGTTGAGCACATCCAGATCCTCCAGCCAGCGCATTGCGGGGTTGCCGGAATATACCTGCTCCGATACCGTCAGCGGCTCGAAAAAGTGGTAATGGTCATACACCGCAGGCATAAACACTACCGACGGCAGTGCGAGGGGTTGGTCGAAAACATCCTCTTCGTCTACGCTGTATGCGGCCAGGAGCGAATCAGATACAGATACATTAAGCAATTGGTCCTCGCTTTGATATTCGTCGGGCAATGTAACCTGTCCGAATGTCGGAAGTGCGAAGGCTGCGCATAGTGCGATTGTAGCAGGCTTAAGGCTGAATTTCATTGTGATGGATGGATTAGGGTTTGATGGCTGTATAGATGGTGCAGACTCCCAAGGTCAGGGAACGGTATGACGCGCGGATAAAACCGGCCTCGGTCATCAGGCGGCACATATTCTCGCGGCACGGAACCGCCGCTATCGACTCCGGCAGATAGGTATACGCCCTGCTGTCTGAGCTTACGATACGTCCCATTACCGGGATGATTCCGCGGGTGTACAGATTATAGAAGGGTCGGACCCATGCCGATGCCGGCACTGACAGCTCTATCACACAAAGCATGCCGCCCGGACGCAGCATGCGGTACATAGCGGCATAGCCGGCGCGCAGGTCGGCAAAATTTCGCACACCGAAAGCCACGGTGATAGCATCGGCGCAGCCTTCGGGGAGCGGTGAGTCAAGGCAGTCGCCTGCTATCATTGTGATGCGCGGCGATAGTCCGGCCTTCTCTACCTTCCGCCGCCCTATGGCAACCATACCTTCCGATAGGTCGAGACCTGTGACGGTGGCTTCGGGAATAGCGCGGGCCAGCGAGATGGCGAAATCGCCGGTGCCGGTGGCTATGTCCACTATTGATGCGGGATGAGTGGCGGCGACCATGCCCACGGCTTTAGCGCGCCATGAGCGGTCGAGACCGAAACTCATAGCGCGGTTAAGCAGATCGTAGGCAGGGGCGATGTTGTCAAACATCTCGCGCACCTGCTCTGTCTTGCCCCGGGAATTATCGTATGGTTTTACCTGTTCGGGGGTGGGCTGCATTTCAGAGGGTGATGTTAGCAAGACAGTCGAGCACGTTGGTCTCGATGCGGCGAGCCAGGTCGTGATCGTCGGCGGGAACGAATTTCTTGCCTGTCACCTGTTCGTATAGCTCGATGTAACGTGCCGAGATTGATTCGCATATTTCATCGGTCATTTCGGGCACCTGCTGGCCGGGTTGTCCCATAAAGCCGTTCTCGATGAGCCACTGGCGCACAAACTCCTTGGAGAGCTGACGCTGGGGTTCGCCTTTTTCAAAGCGTTCCTGATAACCCTCGGCATAGAAATAGCGCGATGAGTCGGGGGTATGGATTTCGTCGATAAGGATTACCTGATCTTCGAGCTTACCGAATTCGTATTTGGTGTCTACCAGAATCAGACCTTTCTCAGCGGCCATCTCTGTGCCGATTTTGAAAAGGGTGCGGGTATATTCCTCCATCTTGGCGTAATCGGCCTCGGATACTATGCCCTGCGCGATGATTTCCTCACGGGAGATGTTCTGGTCGTGGCCGGCATCGGCCTTGGTGGTCGGGGTGATGATGGGCTCGGGGAACTTCTGGTTCTCCTTCATTCCTTCGGGGAGCTTAACACCACAGATTTCGCGTGCTCCGGCGGCATAATCGCGCCACGCACTGCCGGTGAGGTATCCGCGGATGATCATTTCCACACGGAAGCCTTCGCATTTCTTGCCGGCGGTGACCATGGGGTCGGGGGTGGCCAGTTTCCAGTTGGGTACAGCGTGGGCGGTGGCATCCAGGAAGTAGTCCTCTATCT
>CAZHDH010000110.1:0-5503 GCA_964531245.1 uncultured Bacteroides sp.
CTGACGCGACATTTCTTGTTTATGAAGCCTATCGTGATTCGTTCCGGTAGTCGGTGGGCGACATGCCGGCATAACGCTTGAAGTATTTGCGGAAGGTGAATTGCTCAGGGAAATTGAGGTCGTTCGCAATTTCTTTGATACTCTTATCGGTCTGTTCAAGCAGGAGTTTTGCGTATGTTGTCGTGACTGACGAGATCCACTCGGAAGGGGACTGCCCGGTGGCATCACGAATTATCGCAGAAAAATGTCCGGTGGACATATTTGCCTGCGACGCATACCAGCTCACGGTTCGCTCTGTGTGATAATTCTCATGTAGAGCAAGGATAAAGTGATATGCGACATTGCTATTTCGTATCGAATCGAACGGAATTTCAAACATTCGAATGTGATTGCTTACCACCTCAAGCATGGTCTCTACGCATATTAAATTGATAAGATGAGTGAGTATCTGCCGTTCCTCGATAGAAGTGCTTGAAGCAGTATTCTTCAATTTGTCTTCAATGCGTTTGTGCTGGGATTTCACAAATACACAGTCATCTTCACTTATCTTCCAGCAGGGACTTTTACTTATTTTCAGCGGAATACCTGTATCTGAAATCAGTTTGAAAACAGGATAGAAAACTTTGAGTTCATTGACAAATGAGATTTTTTCAAAGTCTGGCGATGGTTTTATCTCATAAATTTGAACCAAAGGCGTTACGATAAAGACAATCCCTGCCGTCAGGTGATAAATCCTCTCATTAATCCTGACATGGGCCTCTCCCGCCGTGCAGAGCACGAAGCCTCCTTTGTTCCAATATTCGTGCAGCGGCTCGCATGATTTTATACTACTGCCCATGATAGTCTTCATTAAATTGTCTGTATCGAATGATTTTTGACATTTATGTCAAGGATTCCATAGAATAGCTTTTGATATTCGATGGTGTTGCATTTTCTATTTATAGTAAAAGGAATACTGCAGTATTGATGAACACCTTCCATACGATTAAAGGGGAACAGAGAAAGATAATTATTTTGCTCTCAGTCCCTCTTTTTTGATTTTAGGCACGAGGTAGCCGAATCCGTATATCATCATGGATGCCTGAGCGATAATACCCACAATGATGCTGATGATATTAACCTCTGTTGAAACAAGATTATTTGAAAGGAAATACCAAACAGTGTAAATGCCGAAAGGAATGTTCAGGAGGATGCTTGCGACAAGTCCGGGATTGTACTTGAAACCGAAGATAAAGAACATCACCACGTGCGCCAAAGCATTCAGAGCCGAATAATAGGCCACCCAAAGTCCCCATTCGATACCCCAGTAGTTTGCAACGATACCCATCAAAGGCAGCAAGATGTACACGAGTGGAATATTGATCCAAAACGACACGGCCTTGGTCATCGGATATTCATCCTTGACCGAACCGAGAGGCTTGCGGTTGAAAAACTTCAGGAAACCGCCCGGACAGATATATTCCTCGAATTCGTGCGCCCAGTAAATCGGAGTCTGCATCCAAATCAGGAATAAAGCATAGTTCACGTCTTTTACATACATCCAGATTAAGATAGCGGAGTAGACGGCAAGAAACGGCGTTGCCTTCATCCAGTTGTCATACAACCATTGCATAGTTTTTTTCATGATACAATACCTTTAGAATTGTTTTTTGTGCGACAAAATTATACGATAAAAACAATGGTTCATATATCCGCATCAAAGAATTATTGAGCAATATCGAAGACGCGGCACGAATCATCCGTCGCAAGCAGTTTGCTTTCATCGCTTTCGGACGCAATCAAAGGGATGTCATCCATTTTGGCTCAATGCGCAATGGATTCATGGTCTTAGAGCCGCTTGTCATATTTGACCATTCGCCACAGATTCGGAAGTTTGGGAATAACCGCCTTGAACTTACCCCTTAAATCGGAGAAACACAAGCAGACGATGGTCGCTATGCCGACCGCTGCGGCGATGCCGAAAACCTCCTTTAATCCCACCATCATCGCTTGTCGCTGCAATTCGCCATACAGCGCGCTGAAATGGTGGGTTTCAGGATTGCCCTGCATCATATCCATCGAAAGTTGCATAAGGCTCTCTTTACGGAATATGCTGAGCAAATAGGCCAAAACCGACTGGCAGACGGGAGTGCCTACCCCCGTCCGGATAAAACCGATGGCACACAATGCCATAAAGTAGTAAACAAATGGGACATTCTTTCCCAGGGTATAAGCCAATACCACATAGAGAATGGCCGTACCTACACCACGAAACCACATCGGCAGCCATAACTGGCCGAACCCCGTTTCGGGCGAAATCAGGAAATACAGTATGATCTGGTAGATCGTAAAAAAGGCAAAGCCGACAATGGCGACGTTTCGCGGACGCCATTTTTTGCGCGCCAGGGCAACAAAGGTAAACGGCGTGCCGCACAATATTCCCGCTACGACACCCCAATTGAGGGAGATGGAGTGGAACATGTCAAAGCCCAGAATCCCCTCGGTGAACATATTCTGAATCTGACCCGCCGTTCCGCTCAATATGGAGTAACTGACAAAAAGAACGGATATGAAAAAAAACTTGGGCTGGGTAAATGTGACCAGGTTGATAAACGGATGCTCTGTCGTTTTCGCGTGGTAAATGGCCAGCACGAGCGACACGACGGCAAAAAGCGTCGCAATGCGAATTTCTTCGCCCTGCCACCAATCGTAGTGCTCGCCATACAATCCAATGAACAGGATGCAGAGCAGAAACAGGCTCCAAAGTATCGCTCCCAGGTAATCGATTCCCTTGAACGACTGATAAGGAGCCAGGCGGTAGTGGCGACGCATCGTCACATGGACAAGCAGGAGGGCCAGCGTCAGCACGCCGACCATGATGATGTGCATCGTTTGCCAATCCCACGCCCAGATACTGTATCCCGTAGCAATGCCCGAAAGTTGGATGCAACTTAAAATAATCGTGTAAAGGAACGGGTAAAAATAGGCCAGGTCCCGCGTGGGAGATATGCACAGTTGAATATTGCTGATGCAGAAGAAGGTTGCCGCCATCTTGAACACGCCGCAGGCATAGGAGACAATCACAACAACCGCCAAGTTCTCGCTATACATACATATCAGCGTGCCGATAATCAGCATGACGGTTGAGCATATCAGCACAGTACGGTTCTCGAAGCGAAACATCACCCGGAATTGCACGGGAAACAGCATCGTCATGCCGATGAGAGAAGCATACCCCGCCATCATGATGTCCTCGTTCAGCCACGCTGACGAACCCGCAATCTGAGCCACTGCGGCCATGTAAACTCCGCCGGTAAACTGGTAGACTATGATCAGCAACACGAAGATGACAAATCGCATCGTCCACGGAACGAAATCCTTGCATGCCGGAATGCGCCGCGCATAAGCTATCTGTTCGGGGGTCTCCTTTGCCATAACGCCGTCAATAGATTACCTCACACTCCACATTCATGCCCGAACGCAATCGCTTCAAATCCTCCGGGGCATTTTTCGCTGTAAAATCAATTCGCACAGGGATTCGCTGCTTGACCTTGACAAAGTTGCCCGTCGCATTGTCGATAGGCACGACAGAGTATTGCGAACCCGTCGCATTGGCAATGGCCGTTACCACGCCCTTGTAGGCGATGTCGGGGACGGCATCGACCCTTACCTTGACCTCCAGCCCTTCTTTGATGTTGACCGTCTGGGTCTCCTTGTAATTGGCGACAACCCATACTTTGTCGCTCTCGACAAGCGATAGCAGATTCTGCCCGGGCTGAATCAACTGTCCGAGCTGGATATTTTTCTTCGAAGCGATGCCATCGCACGGGGCCGTAATCACCGTATAGGAAAGATTGAGTTTCGCCAACTCATAGGCGGCCTTCATCGCCTCGATATCGGCTTTGCGCTGTTCCAGACGTTGCGTTTGCTCCGTTTTGACCAAACGGGTCGATTGCTTTTGGCGAACAAGCATGTCATACCGTGATTTCATCGCCTCGTAGTTCGTCTTGATATTCTCATACTGTTGGCGCGTAACGGCATTTTGGGCGAACAACGACTCGTAACGGCAGTAATCCGCCTCGGCCTGTGACAAACGGATTCGCAACTCGTCAATGGCGGCATCGCTGACACTTAAATTATTCTCGGTCGTCGAGATGGTGGTTCCCATGGCGGAGCTGTCCACCAACGAGCGCCGATAGGCCGCATTTGCCTGCGCCACACGCAGCAGATGTTCCGAATTTTCAATGACGACCAACGTGTCGCCTTTGCGTACCTCGTCAAAGTCATCGAAGCAGATACGCTCGACATACCCCTGCACGCGACAATTTATCGGCACGATATTTCGGCGAACCTGTGCGTTATCCGTCCATTCGACATTGCCCAAATGAAAGAAGTGGCCGCACACCCAAAAAATTCCTGCGACGACAATCACAATGATGACCGTTGAACGAATGTTCTTTTTTGTACTATTCATATCGGTATTCTTTTAATTTCCTATAAAGTCCCTGTTACATACAACAGTCGGTAGTAGTTGTAAATGATATTAATGCGGGCATTGATATATTGGATTTCGGCATCGAGCTTGATGTTGTCGGCATCGAGCAGGTCGATAAGCAAGACCAGATCGTTATGGTAC
Organism: uncultured Bacteroides sp.; assembly: GCA_964531245.1. Taxonomy (GTDB): domain Bacteria; phylum Bacteroidota; class Bacteroidia; order Bacteroidales; family Muribaculaceae; genus CAG-873. The sequence continues at coordinate 4,616 of CAZHDH010000110.1, forward strand.
CGATTCTCCGTGACCGCGTAATTTTCAATAGCAAGTTGCAGGCTCTTCTCTTGGGTACGGAGCAACTCGAATGCGTTTTTGTAATTTACATAAGCCTGATGTATCTCCAATTCCACACCCTCCTGCATCTCGGCATACTTTGTCTGGGCCGCAGAAGTGGAGAGCCTGTTGCGAGCGATTTCCCGCTGCGATTTGTACAGATTTCCGATATTGTAAGAGAGTCCCACCCCGGCATACCAATTATTCAGATTCTTATTGATGGGAGGAAGCTCCACCGTAATCGGCCCCTGTAAATGATCGCCTGCAAAAAGGCTTATTTTCGGCAGCATGCCCGAGCGGGCTATTTTCTCGTGATTGCGTCCGATCTCGATATTGGTCCGGCCGATTTCCAGACGGGGGGAGTGCATCTCGGCCAGTTCGCGTAAATCCGTTTCCGAATATTCGCGTGTTGCAAGTTGCAGCAATGTCGTGTCGGGCATTATCTGCGTGCCAGCGGGTAGGTCAAGCGTAGTCGTCAGCTGGTTGTTGAACACATCTATCTGACTCGTCAATTCCGTGCGCTTATAAAGCAGATTCTGCAATAGCACCTCATAGCGCGTGATGTCGTTGCTCAACACAATCCCCTGCGCCTCACGTGCGCGCATGTCCTTGATTACCTGCTCTGCGCGCTTGATGTTTCGGTCGTAAACACGCTCCAGATTACGGAACTTGTAGAGATTCAGATAATAGCCGGTGAGCAGGAAACGAACTTGCAGCCGCCGGTCGGCAACGTTAAGATGGGCAATCTGTGCCTGAAGCTCGGCGTTCCTGACGCCCTGTGCGACAACACCTCCGGCATAAAGCAGCTGCACCGCTTCAAAGGCGAAATTGTTGCCAAAATGCGGGGCG
>CAZHDH010000111.1:0-5277 GCA_964531245.1 uncultured Bacteroides sp.
TGATACGCAGCATTTACCCATACCGCGAGCTACAACGGCTGCGTGTGAGGTCATACCGCCACGCATAGTGAGGATGCCTTGTGCAACTGCCATACCGCGGAGGTCTTCGGGAGATGTTTCGATGCGAACGAGTACGACTTTACGCTTTTTATCGGCCCATTCTTCGGCATCTTCAGCTGAGAATACGATCTGGCCGGTAGCGGCGCCGGGAGAAGCGGGCAGGCCTTTTGCTACGGTTTTGGCGCGTTTGAGGGCAGCTTTGTCGAACACGGGGTGGAGGAGTTCGTCAAGTTTCTGGGGCTCCATGCGCAGGAGGGCTGTCTTTTCGTCAATTTTGCCGTCGCGGAGGAGGTCCATGGCGATTTTAACCATAGCTGCACCGGTACGTTTGCCGTTACGGGTCTGGAGCATCCAGAGTTTGCCGTCCTGGATTGTGAATTCCATATCCTGCATATCGCGGTAGTAGTCTTCGAGACGGTCGGCGATACGGAAGAGTTCCTGAGCGCAGTCGGGCATTGATTCTTCAAGGGAGGGATATTTTTCGCGGCGTTCATCTTCAGAGATACCCTGGAGGGCAGCCCAGCGGCGAGAGCCTTCGATGGTGATCTGCTGGGGAGTGCGGATGCCGGCTACTACGTCTTCGCCTTGAGCGTTGATGAGGTATTCGCCGTTGAAGATGTTTTCACCGGTGGCTGCGTCGCGTGAGAATGCAACGCCGGTAGCAGAGTTGTCGCCCATATTACCGTATACCATAGCCTGTACGTTGACAGCAGTACCCCATTCTTCGGGGATCTGGTTCATACGGCGATAAAGGATTGCGCGTTCGTTCATCCAAGAGTCAAACACTGCGCAAATGCCGCCCCAAAGCTGTTCCCAAGCTGATTCGGGGAAGTCTTTACCGGTGTGTTTTTTAACGGCTGCTTTGAAGAGAGAAACGAGGTTTTTAAGGTCGTCAACGTCGAGCTGGGTATCAAGCTTAACACCTTTTTCTTCTTTGACTTTATCCATAATTTCCTCGAAGGGGTCGATATCGTTTTTGCTCTGGGGCTTCATACCAAGCACAACGTCGCCGTACATCTGTACGAAGCGGCGGTAAGAGTCCCATGCGAAACGGGGGTTACCGCTTTTCTGAGCGAGAGATTCAACGGTAGCGTCGTTCATACCGAGGTTGAGGACGGTGTCCATCATACCGGGCATTGAGGCGCGGGCGCCGGAGCGAACTGAAACGAGGAGGGGATTAGCGGGATCGTTAAATTTCTTGCCGGTGAGCTCTTCTACGTGTTGGATAGCTTTTTCGACATCGTCTTTGAGACGTTTAACCACTTCGTCTTTGCCATACTGAGTGTATTCTGTGCAGACATCGGTAGTGATAGTGAAACCCGGAGGAACGGGCATACCGAGAAGGTTCATTTCGGCGAGGTTTGCGCCTTTACCTCCGAGGAGGTTGCGCATTTCGGCATTGCCTTCAGCTTTGCCGTCGCCAAATGTATATACTCTTTTCATTTGTTTTATTGGTTATATATATTTGGTATTTTTTAATTGTCGTAACTGTAAATCACGAAGGGATTGGGATCCGTGCGTGTTTTATGTGGGTGCAAATTTACGAAATTTTTATTGAGTTTCCGAATTTTCAACCGTTTTTTTACGCAATCGGGCGGCAATTAAAGTGTTAAAGATACAAAAAAGCCGGCCTTGTGAGCCGGCTTTTAGTTATATCTGAGTTATTTGTCGAGTTTCTTTAGCAAGGTTTCTACGGCTTTTGCAATCTGATTATCATAGCCTTGGGCAACCTGAGCGGGATCGTTATAAACTTCTACATCGGGCTGCAGCTGGTGATTTTCGAGAATGTTACCGTTCATATCCACCGATGTTACCTGTGGAATGCCGAATACAATAGTTGGATCTATCTGTGATTCCCACCATACGGCCGTCATAGTACCCGGGACTGGTGCGCCGACTACATCGCCAATGCCAAGGGTCTGGTAGACAAAGGGTGAGCCGTGGGCATCGGAATAGTTGGCTTCATTGACGAGCATTACGGATGGCTTTGTCCATTGTGAGAAGGGTTCGGAGCCGATATATTGGCCACGGGGTTTGAATTGCACGTATTCCTTACCCCCGAGCAGTATGGCGAGGTCGTTGTGCAGCCAGCCGCCGCCATTCCAGCGTGTATCCACGATTATAGCCTCGCGATTGCGGTATTTGCCAAGCATTTCTGAAAATACGGTGCGGAATGAAGGTGAATCCATACCCTCGACGTGTACGTATCCGATGCGACCGTTTGAGAGCGAATCAACCATTTCTTGATTGCGGCGCACCCAGCGGCGGTATAGTAGGTCGTATTCAGAGCCTATTGCACGCACCTTGACGTTGCGTTCAGCTCCGGCAGGTGTCTTGACTGTTAGCCTTACTCGTTTCCCGGCTTTGTTGCGCAATAGTGGGGCAAAGTCCATTCCGGCAGTTATGGGATTGCCGTCAATTGCAGTGATTACATCCCCGGCTTTAACGTCAACCTTTGAAGCGGACAGCGGACTGCCCGGCATCACCTCGGCAATACGCAGACCGGCACCCTTATAATCATCATCGAAGAAGGCTCCCAAATAACCGGTGTTATAATTCGTGCCGGGACGGTAGCTGCCTCCGGTATGCGAGGCGTTGAGCTCACCAAGGATTTCGCTGAGGAGTATGGCGAAGTCATAATTATTATTAATGTATGGGAGGAAACGACGGTATGCCTCACCATATCCGTCCCAATCCACACCATGCAGGTCAGCATCGTAGAATTTGTCGCGCACCTGCGAAAGCATGTGATCGTAAATGTATTCGCGTTCTTGCGATGGGTGTCGGCTGTATTCAGCCTCAAATTCGATAGGAGTAGCCGATCCACTGCTCAAGTTGATCTTCTTCATTCCATTACCGATAACGAAGATATTCTCAACCTTTTCGTCAGGGTCAAACCCACCGTGCACATTTCGTGCGAGCACCTTTGTTTCGTCCTCGCGCAGGTCGGTCACCATCAGGTTGAAAGATTCATCGGCATTGGCTGCTGTGTAATAAAGCTTGGAGCCATCTTGCGAAAGCACATAGTCGCCGATGCTGCCGCTGCGCGGGGTAAGTCGCATTGTGCGCAAAGATCGATTTTCAAGGTCGAATTTCTTCTCAGGTTTGGTTTCCTCGTCTTTGGATTTTTTATTCTTCTTACCTTTACCTGAATCTTTCTTTTCGGCATCAGTATCTTCTTTCTTATCAGATTCGGCTTCTTTGGCTAATTCTGCATCCTCCTCGGTAAGGAACATTTTATCGTAAGCCTCGGGAGTCAGAGCCATAAGAATTACATCGCTCTGTGATCCCCACGACCCGTGGCTGCGCATACCGTAGCGGTTGCTTTCCCACATTACAGCCTCGCCATCCAGCGCCCATCGCGGATTTGCTGTGGAATAGCCCGTTTCAGTGAGGTTAACCACCTCAGAGCCGTCGGCCTTTACCAGCGCGATATCCGAATTGTTCCATCCGCCCACTCCTATGTAGCTTGCCAGCAGATAGCGGCTATCAGGACTCCAGGTAAATTCAACATCGCCATCAGAGTACGAATAATTGTATTTGCCATCCAAAGCAGTGTTCACAGCCTTGGTATCAACATCAATCACGCGCAGTTCGGTACGATCTTCGAGGAAAGCAACCTTCTTGCCGTCGGGACTGAACGATGGTTGTTGTGCAGCCTTGTCAGACGAATAAAGAGGTGTCTCCACAATGTCGGTAGTGTATGTAAAACGCTTCTCAGCGGGATCCTTGATGGTGGCCGTGAAAAGCTGCCACTTGCCATCGCGTTCAGAGTCGTAAACAAGAGTCCGACCATCCTTGCTGAAAGAAACACGGCGCTCCTGGCCGGGCGTATTGGTGATTCGACGCGTGGTCTTATAATCAGTGGAGGTTACATATATATCACCACGCAACACAAAGGCAATTTCCTTACCGTCAGGACTTACAGCCATTGTCGTAGCACCACTGGTACGGGTGCCGTTGACATCATCGCTGGTATAATCATCACCCTTGATTGATATATTAAGACGCTGAGGCTCTCCACCCGGGGTAATAGTATAAATCTCGCCATTCCAACTGAAGGCCATTTTGGAGCCATCAGCCGAAACACTCAGTGAGCGTACAGGATGTTTGTCAAACCGCGTGAGCTGAACAGCGGTCTTGCCATCAATGCTGCGCTTATATACATTTAGCGTGCCATCCTCTTCGCTCAAATAGGCAAAATCGTCATCAGAAAGCCAAAGCGGATTTTGGTCAGCACCATTAAATGAAGTGAGTTTGCGATGAGACCCATCTTGTGACACGAGCATAATATCAGCAGTACTGCTTGAATGTTCATGCTTACGGAAAGCATTCTCATACCCCTTGCGATCCTGATATAGCACACGCCCATCACCATTCACACTTATAGCCTCCATGGGCACAGTGGAAAATAGAGTAGGGCGACCTCCACGGCTGCCTACAGCATACACCTGAGCTGCGAACGGACCCTGGATAGCAGATGCATCAGGACGGATATTGGCCGAGAATAAAATTGTGGAATCGTTCAGCCACGCACGCGGAGTCTCAGCTGCCGAAGCAGTTGTTACACGGTGTGCCGTGCCACCCTGAGCAGGAATTACAAATACATCCATACTACCGTCACGATCACTGCCAAACGCAATATACGCCCCGTCAGGACTCCACACCGGAGCCGTATCATAAGCAGAATTAGAGGTAATCTGACGAGCTGCACCTCCGGTCACCGGTACAGTATAAATATCTCCGCCGTATGTGAAGGCTACCGTCAGACCATCGGGCGAAATAGCCGTATTTCGCAACCACAGAGGCGATTCAGCAGCATTCAAAGCCATAGCCGCCGAAGCAGCCAACGACATCAAAATAAGCTTTTTCATAAATTAGAATAAGTAAAAATAATTGATGACAGCAAATTTAGACAATCTGCATAAATACAGACGCAGCCAATAAACAAAAATGACAACCCTACCTTTAATTTTAAGAAAATTTAAGACCACAGCTACCGCCCCTACATAATAAACCAACGTAACACACGAGACCAGAAATGAAGACTACGGTAACGGCTAAATTGTAAAAAAATGATAAAAAGTAACCAAACTCTTGGCCACCTCAAAAAATACTCTTAACTTTGCACCCGAAAACGGCGACAACTACTGTCACCATCCGGTCCTATAGCTCAGTTGGTCAGAGCACCTGACTCATAATCAGGGAGTCCTTGGT
>CAZHDH010000112.1:0-5230 GCA_964531245.1 uncultured Bacteroides sp.
GCCCAGCGCGCCAACCTCAGCGCTATGTTTACCTTCTAAGCCTCCGAGCAGGCATCGCCCATACCGGGAGCTACGCCACTCCTCGGTGTGGCGTGGCTCGTCGCAGATTCCTCTGTCAAGCGTCCCGTCCGAACATTTTCGGTCCCTTGGAACGATGCCACTCCATTGCATAGGGTTTATTATTTCGCACTGGAAAATTTCCTAAATTCCCCGGACGGCTACTATTTATCTTCAGACTTTTCTTTGAGATAAAAAATTGCTTTTTGTCGTTCTATTTCAGTCCGGAGCTGTTGAGGTGAAGGCATTACGGTCGTGAATAAGCACTAAATAATGAGTCCACGACAACATCTGTGAAGATTGTGCAATCACTGATTTCACAATTCCATTCTCATAAGAATAAAGTGAACTATACATTTTGTAGAAAGATACAAAATTGTATAGATTTCGTGTTGTAAATCCCTTACCATATTGAGCTGAGAGACGTTTAGACAGTGCCTTTATTACAGAAGCTCCATATTGGGCACGATCTTCACCTTTAAGTTCTTCTTCGGCAATTATTCTGCCAAGCTCCCAATTCCGTTGCACGAGGTTTTCATTTACTTGACGGTATGATCTGCGACTCCTGTCATTCAGGCCATTCGCGGGTATCGGAGGCAATAGCGGGGATGGTGGAGGTGTGGTATACGGGATCGTTTCCGGCGGCTCGCTGGGCACGGTAGTCGCGCAGCAGGATGACGGCGTATTTACCCAAAAGGATTATGGCAGCAAGGTTGCACAGGGTCATCAGGGCCATTGTGATGTCGGCAAAGCCCCATACGAGGTCGAGCGATGACATCGCACCCAGATACACAATACCACACACCAGAAGGCGATAGATGCGTATAAGGGTGTCGCTATCGGCTATGAACCGCAGATTGGTCTCGCCATAATAATAGTTGGCGATTATGCTTGTGAAGGCGAAAAAGAAAATCGCGATAGTGACGAAGATGCTGCCAAGGTTGCCTCCAAATTCGTGGTCGATGGCTTGCTGTGTGAGTTGTATGCCGTCGGCTCCGCCAGTGTAAACTCCGCTGCACAAAATTATAAATGCCGTAGCTGTGCACACCACCAAAGTATCTGTATAAACCCCCAAAGCCTGTATGAGTCCTTGCTTTACCGGATGACTCACTGTGGCTGTAGCGGCAGCGTTAGGGGTGGAACCCTCGCCGGCCTCGTTGCTGAACAGTCCGCGTTTTATTCCCATAATGATAGCGGCGCCGAGTGTGCCACCGGCTGCCTCGCGGAAGCCGAACGCATTCTCGATAATCAACGCAATGATTTCGGGGAAGCGAGTGATATTCATCACAATAATTACAGCTGCCAGAATTATGTATGCTATGGCCATAATGGGCACGACAATTTCGCTGAACCGGCTCACGCGGCGTATACCGCCCCATATAATTATAAGGGTGAGAAGAGCTAAGGTGATAGCCGTGGCGATATGCGGCACGCCGAAAGATGCCCCCAGAGCATCGCTGATGGTATTGCTCTGCACGGAGTTGAATGCAAACCCGAACGTCAGGGTGATGAGTACGGCAAAGGTTACGGCCCAGGGGCGGTTGTGCAAACCTTTAAGAATGTAATAGGCCGGACCACCCATATATGAATGTGGACCGCGCACTTTATAAAGCTGCGCTAGCGTGGATTCGACAAACGCACTTGCCGCTCCGAGAATGGCTATTACCCACATCCAGAAAATAGCACCCGGGCCACCCACAGCTATGGCTGTGGCTACGCCGGCCAGATTGCCCGTACCCACTCGTGAGGCTATCGACAGGGCAAAAGCCTGAAACGAACTGATATGGCCGTGGTGGTGAGCCGCTGCGGTGCCGGCGGGGTCAGATGCCGTGGAGCGCATGAGTAGCCTGAGCATCTCGCCCACCATACGGAATTGAACGCCGCGGGTGCGGATGGTGAAATAAATGGCGGCAGCAAGGAGCACTACCACAAGAACATAATCGGATAGAAATGCGGCGAGGGTCTGCATTTTGATTGGTTTAGGCGTGTTGTGTTAAAAAATACCCGGAGGCACGGTAGGTGCCTCCGGGTAAGGGGTTATTTCAAGCCGTTGTATTGGCTGGAGTATCGGAACATCTGTGGCAGGTAATCCTCACCGTATGAAACGGTTACATCAGTAATAGTGCCATTATCGTCGCGCACGGCTGTGTAAACCGGGTTGACGAATCCCTTATAGGGAGCGATATCCAAAGTGGCATAGCGCTGAAGCACCTCTTTATGGAGCTTGGGATCTACCTTAACGGCATAGTCGGCCACAAGACGTGCTCCGGCGTTATAATCACCTTCGCTCTTTATACGCTGTATTTCACCAAGGAGCTGACCGAAGAGGTTGCGCAAGGCTTGGTAATCGTTGATTTTGACGAATGTCTTGCCACCGCGTTTCACCATTTCAATCACTTTATCCTTTTTGCCGTGTTCGTAGGCCCAGCGAGCAATGAGCTGGCGATTACGCATGTGAGCTTCCTCGATATCCTTGCCCGGCTCGATGCGCTTAAGCTGTGTCATCAGGCCGTTGAGGATGTATTTGTAATATTCGGCTTTGTATGCGTCCGGATTATCAAGCAGCCCGAGTTCAAGCATCTTGGGATCGCCGAGATAGTAGAGCGCGAAGAGGTCGGCGCGAGCTTCCTCAAGAGTGGAGCCGTGGGCTTTGAGGGCATCGGGATCCACGCCGGGCAGCAGACGGCCTGAGCCGTGACCCAAGCATTCGTGGAGGTCGGTGTGCAGGTTGTCAGTGATGAAGAGGTATTTGTCGAGCAGCTCACGTGTGGGAGCATCGATCACGAATTCTTCGTTGAAGCCACTGCCCTGTCCGGCCTTATCGTAGGCATCGGTGATATTTTCGATGGTGACGGATTTTGAACCGTGCTGTGCGCGAATCCAGTTGGCGTTGGGCAGGTTGATGCCAATGGGTGTGGCAGGATATGAATCACCGGCGAGAATGGCGGCGGTGATCACCTTGGCCGACACGCCTTTCACCTTATCTTTGCGGAAACGGGGATCTACGGGCGAATTGTTTTCAAACCACTGCGCATTGGAGCTGAGCACCTGGGTGCGATGGCTGGCTTCGTTATTGCGGAAGTTTACGATGGATTCCCACGAGCCGGTCATTCCCAGAGGGTCGCCATAGCTTTCGATGAAACCGTTGATGAAGTCGACGCGCGAATCGGTGTCCTCGGTCCAGCGAATTGAGTAATCGTCGAATGTGGCGAGGTCACCGGTGGTATAGAAGTCGATGAGTCGACCAATTACCGCGCGTTGGGCATCATTTTCGGCGTAAGCCATTGCGCGGGTTAGATTCTCTACTATGTGAGCTATAGCATCGGTATAGTAGCCGTCGAGCTTATACACCTGCTCCACCACTTTGCCGTCCTTTTTGGTAAGACGGGTGTTGAGGCCGTAGGAAATGGGGGTAAGGTCGGTGGTGTCTTTAAGGGCAGCGTAATAGTCCTCAACCTCCTGTTGGGTTACGCCTTCATACATATTATTTGCAGATGTGACGATGAGGTCTTCACCCTCGGCCTGATTCACGCGTTTGGCTGCAACGGATGGATTGAAGATAGCCTCGGTGACTTCGGCCAACACAGGACAATCCTTACCTTGCGCCTGGGCAAGGAACCATTCTTGCGAAAATTCGGGAGTAAATTTATCCATCGAATAATGATGATGGATGCCGTTGGCAAATTCAACCTGCTTGAGATATTTCTCTAAAGCTACAAACTGCGGGTCGGTGCGGTCGCCGGTATATGAAGTGTAAATCTGTTCGAGCAGATTGCGGATGGGCAGATTATATTTATAGTTCTGATCCCAAAGGATGTCGCGCCCCCACAGGGCAGCTTCGGTGAGATAGTAGACAAGGCGCTTTTGGTCGAGCGAGAGACTCTCAAACTCGGGCACCTGGTAGCGAAGCACTTCGATGTCGGCAAAGCGATCGGCCTTGTAATCAAAATTATCCTGAGCCATAAGGGAGAGTGAGGATGCGGCAAACAAAGCAGCCGCGGCTGTTAGGGTTAAATATTTCATATTATTCTACGTATAGAACCAGCCCTTTGAGGTATTCGCCCTCGGGGTGGTATATATTTACGGGATGATCGGCGGGTTGGGTGAGCTGATGCAGGATGCGCACGCGGCGCCCTGTCTGTGCAGCGGCCGAGAACACTGCCAGACGGAATTGCTCGCGGCTCACGGCCTGAGAACATGAGAAAGTGAAAACCAGTCCGCCGGGAGCTACCTTGGCAATACCGGCGGCGTTCAGTTTCTGATAGCCACGCAGTGCGTTTCGCAGGGCGCTGCGATGTTTGGCAAAAGCCGGCGGATCGAGCACTATGAGGTCGTAAGCACCATCTTCGATAGAGGCCAGGAATTTGAAAGCATCCTCGGCGTAGGCGCGATGACGGGTGTCGCCGGGAAAGTTAAGTTCAACGTTGGCATCTGTGAGAGTGACTGCCTTGGCCGAGGAATCCACCGAATGAACCAACTCGGCTCCGCCATCCAGGGCATATACCGAGAAACCGCCTGTGTAGCAGAACATATTCAGCACGCGCCGGCCGTGACTATAATTGCGTAGCAGGGTGCGATTGTCGCGTTGGTCAACAAAAAATCCGGTTTTTTGTCCACGTAGCCAGTCGATATTGAATTTCAGTCCGTTTTCAATAGCCACAGTGGGAGCATCACCGCCTATAAGATAGCCGTTTTCGGGATTGAGCCCGGCCTTGAAGGGCAGCGTAGTATCAGATTTATAATATACGTTAGATACATTCAATCCATCCAATTCCACAAGCTGCCGGGCGATTGCCTCGCGCATCAGGTGCATACCGGGCGAATGTGCCTGCATCACGGCGGTGGGTCCGTAAACGTCTACCACAAGTCCGGGCAGGAAGTCACCCTCGCCGTGCACCAGGCGGTAGGCCGTATTGTCCGGCCGTGCCAAACCCAGGGCTTTGCGCAAGCGCAGTGCATCGTTGAGGCGACTGCGGATCAGGGCGTCATCAACGGGCTGCTCGCCGAATGTGAGCATACGCACAGCTATTGATCCAATCTGGAAATGTCCAAGACCCATGGTGGTGCCATCGTGAGCTACGACGCGCACCACTTCGCCCTCGGCCACATCGTCGGGCATGGACACCAGTGCACCCGAGAACACCCAGGGGTGGAAGCGTAGCAGGGAATCCTC
>CAZHDH010000113.1:0-4879 GCA_964531245.1 uncultured Bacteroides sp.
ATAACAATGCGTTTCGAATGAGGTGTTTTCAATACCTTTCGAGTTGCCGTTGGCCACTGCTGCAAAACGCATAAATTTTGAGTCTCCCTTCGACTTAACAGTCATTACTCCTTTGTCGATAACCGCAGTACCGGAATTACTTTCTCCAGCACTCTCGGTCCAACCGAGTGAGTTTGCGTCGAAAGTCTCGACGAAACTCTGAGCGTATGTGACACCGCTTAATGCGAGGCTCATACACAATGAAAGAAATGTTCTCTTCATTTTTGATTAATATTAGGATTGTTAAAAACTATTCGCTTTTCCAATTCGAGTTTGAAGTTCTTCGACCATAGGTTCCAACTCTTTTGGTAGTCGGTCTACTTCATCAAATTCTCCGTGGCGGGCCTGCATAGCTCCAGCTACTTCTGATGATATTTTAATTTGAAATGCGACACGTTCGGGAGTGGATACATCACGCACAGTCACACGATTTCTGAGTTGTTTTTCCGACATATTGAATGATTTATACTTCCACGGTGTCTGTATATAGCCTCCGTGAGAATCCGTTGTTTCAATTTCGGGGAAGTAGTTGAGCAGAATTTGATGCAAAAGTTTCCAAGCGGCCTCACTGTTTATTTTACCATCACTATCAATTGAATAATACTGTGGATCAAGCGTAATTGTCATATACTTATTTACAAGACCTGAAGCCGCCGAACCACGATAAAATCCATCTTGCATTAATTTAAACGACAGCGAATTACGTTCATCTCCCCCATAAAATTTAGAATGAGCTGTTGTGTACTCGTTACACTCGATTCTGATAATTGCCACTTGATTTTTCTTAGCCGGACGAGAAAATTCGCCATAGCCATAGCCCACAAGACTATTGTTAACATAGATCGCTGCTTCTTGAGGCTCAGCTGTAATTTTTATTACCTTTTCTTTCTTATCGGCATAAACAGCAACTGAGCACACTAAAGCTAACATTAATAAAAGAAGCTTCTTCATAATGTGTCTTTAATAAGGTTTATTTGAATATCTGTAGTTTTTAGGAATCTGAAGCTCTATTAAACTTCCCGATTTGTTTTTAGTATAAATTCTGCGATGATATACCTCATATCCGTTATCGCGTCCCGAAACTTCGATATACTCCTTATCCTTGGGCACAGTATAATATACCATATCACGACCTAAGTATTCATCATCTACATAGATCTCGATATAGCGTTCCTGGCATACCAAAACTAAGGTTCTGGTGGATGAACAAGATATTAACGATACGGCATTAAATAAAGGCAACACCGAAATTATTAAAGCATAAAACGTGAAGCGTCTTCTTTGGGATATGTTTATTGGCATCCTAAATATGTTATTGCCACTGCTCCTCTTTTGTGGCTAATAAAAAAAGCGCGAGAGCCATACTTGTTGCTCGTTCCACAAACGGAGGCTCTGGTATTGCCCATCTTCGTTGAACGAGCAAACATGCAGAAGCCTCACGCAGGTTATGTGTAAAACATCAATAGCTTACGCTCTCGCGTCGGCTACTGATGGAATATACATATCCACAAGGCGTCTACTGTTTGCTGCTATCTTAACGAAGATTGAAAATTTACCAGATTTCCGTTTGTCAAGAAAGAGCGTCGAGTAACGCTTATCATTATGTCTTTGCCAAGGCAAAGAGCCAAGGCAATCACTACTTCCCGCCGCTCGAATCCCGACCGGGCTTCTGCGATACGGTCTGTTGGTGCAAAGTTATAAAACTTTTATAACTTGTACAATACTTTATGTATTTTTTTCTGTCGAGAATTTAGAATTTTCTTAGAATATACTTCCCCGCATAGAATTATGAGATTATTATAGGATTATAATTACAACGCCGATGATATTGATCCTTTTATTTATGTTGCGACTAAGCCAACTGAAAGTCGCAAGAGGAAAGTGGTATTTTTCATTTAGAAGAGGATATAAAACAAAAGCCGCCCGAAGGCAGCTTTTGAATTGAGACTATTTAGTATACAGTTTAGTAAGTCTTGCGGGCTTCTACGTCGGCCTGTTTAGCTTCGTCCTGAAGGTTGTAATAGATGTTTTCGAGATAACGGAGTGCTTCCTGGTTGTTAGTCTCGTTTTTCTCCATATCAATCTTCCATGCTTTTTCGAGGTATGTAGCAGCCTCTTCAAAGAGGGGACGGATGCGGTTGGTGTAGAAAGCGGCGTTTTCATCGGGAGTTGTAGGAGCCTGATCGCTCAGGGTGTAGGCTTCCTGACACAGTGCTGCGCCATATTGGGTGAGGGCACCTGTGTTTTCGCCGTCAAGAGCAATAGCTTTGGCAAATGCGTCTTTGGCTTCAGGTTTCTTGTCCTGATTATCGTAGAGAATACCCTTGATCAGATAGTACTGGGCATTGTTGGGATCTGTGTCGATAGCCTTGTTGATGGTTGCGAAAGCTTTGTCGAATTCCTTATTCTGGAGGTAAGTGTTGATAATAAAGCCCAGATAGGTGGGGTCTTCGGGATAAAGAGCCAGAGCTGCTTCTGCCCACGAGAACACTGCATCCTGATTGTTGGCGTTATTAGCTACGGCAAGAGCATAGTCGTACATCTGCTTTTTGCTGTAACCTTTTGCCTTAGCGCGGTCGAATGCTTTGAGCGATTGGGGGAGCATATCGGCCTGCCAGGCAGCAAGGGCCTGGTTGTAGGCTACTTCACCAAGAATGGTGTCGTGGGGAGCGCTTTTGGCCAGAGTAGCAGCAAAGGGTTCGGTTTCATAGAGGTTGAGGAAGATGTCCCATGCCTTGTAAGCATTGGCGTATTCCTGAAGGCCCCAGTATGCCACAGCAGCGGAGTTGAGGTCGCTTACGTGACCGGTAACGGTGGCAACGATGTCCTTAGAATGTTTGGTCTTTACTTTGCCTTTTGCATCTACGACGGTATCGAGGGGAAGTGCTTTTACAAGCAGTTCGTATCCCTGAATGAGGTCGTCAGACATAGTTTTGTCGCCGTTTTCGGGCAGTTTGTTAAACTGTTTGAGACCGAAAAGGTTGTCATACTCACTGTAGAATGCTTTACCGGGCACATAGTAGGTGAGAGCCTGGGTAGCAGTTTCGGGATCGGAGAAAGCGGGGGTGATAATAGTGAGGACCGCAGCAGCGTCCTTACCATCTTTAGCGGCACGTTCAGCGTCCTTCACCACCGAAGCCTGAGCTGATGCTGATATAGCGACAGCAACGGCAGCAGCGGTCAGTAAAATCTGTTTCTTCATAATATGTTGGTTAAGAGATTGTTTATTCATCATTTGAATCAGTGTCCTGATCTTCGGCATCGTCGTCGGCGTCCACTTCCTCTTCTTCGACCTCAACTTCAGTGAGGTCGAGTTCGGGGAGTTCTTCGCCATCGATAGCTTGTGTTTCTTCCTCGGGATCTGAGGGTACGGCGCATACCGATGCGATTTCCTCGCCACGACGACTCAGGTTGATCAGACGCACGCCCTGGGTGGCACGACCGGCCACTTTAATGTCGGCTACACGTATGCGGATGAGCACGCCCGAACGATTGATGATCACCAGATCATTGTCGTTGTTGACGCTTTGGAAAGCTACGAGCTCGCCGGTGCGTTCGGTGACATTGAGGGTCTTGACACCCATCGAGCCGCGCGAGGTCTGTCGGTAGGCTTCCAGATCGGTACGTTTGCCATAGCCCTTTTCCGATACCACCAGAACGGTATTTTCACTGTCGGGAGTCATAGTGATCAGGCCAATAACCTCGTTGTCGCCACGCAGACGCATGCCGCGCACACCGCTCGATACGCGACCCATGGCACGGAGCGAAGCAACCGGGAAACGGTTGGCTTTGCCTTCGCGGGCGGCGAGCAGGATGTCGTCGGCATCGGTAGCCATATCCACGCCAATGAGGAGGTCGCCCTCGCGTATCACGATAGCTTTTTTACCCTTGGCCATCACGCGAGCGTATTCGCTCAGTGCGGTTTTTTTGACAATACCGCCGCGGGTAGCAAAGATCAGGAATTTACCGGCGGTAAATTCGGGGTCTTCAAGGCCCTTGCATGCCAGATAAGCGCGCACCTTGTCGCCGGCCTCGATGGGCAGCAGGTTCTGGATAGCGCGTCCCTTGGTGTTCTTGGCACCCTCGGGCAGCTCGTACACCTTTAATTTATATACCAGACCACGATCGGTGAAGAAGAGCATCGAGCAGTGCATCGACGCGGTATAAACGTGTTCTATAAAGTCCTCGTCACGGGTCTGAGAACCACGCGAACCGGTGCCACCGCGGTGCTGCAGGCGATATTCGCTCAGGGGGGTGCGTTTGATGTAGCCGAGGTGCGATATGGTGATGATCACATCATCGTCGGCAATAAATGCTTCGGGGTTGAAGCTGCCGCCGGTATAATCGATCTTGGTCTTGCGTTCGTCGCCGTAAGCGTCGCGCACTTCCTCGAGTTCCTTGCGGATAAGGGCGCGGCACACGCTTTCGTCGTTAAGAATCAGATTTAGCTCGGCGATGTATTCTTCGATTTTCTTGTATTCATCTTCGAGCTTGTTCTGCTCCAGTTGAGTGAGCTGACGCAGACGCATATCCACGATAGCCTGTGTCTGTTGCTCGGTGAGCATGAAGCGCGAGGCCAAGCGTTCGCGGGCTTCATCGGTTGATGCCGACGAGCGGATGATAGCGATAACCTCATCGATATTCTTGGATGCAATAATCAGGCCTTCAAGAATATGTGCACGCTCTTCAGCCTTACGGAGCAGGAAGCGTGTACGGCGAATCACCACATCGTGACGGTGGTCGATGAACGCCTGCAGGAGCTGTTTGAGCGACAAAGTCTTGGGACGACCGCCAACCAGAGCTACATTATTGATTGAGAAGCTCGACTGCATCTGGGTCA
>CAZHDH010000113.1:4889-5189 GCA_964531245.1 uncultured Bacteroides sp.
AATTAGCGTCTCTCTTGAGCTTTATAACAATGCTCATACCCTCGTCATCCGATTCGTCGTTGATGTCGGCGATACCGTCGAGTTTCTTATCGGTTACAAGATCAGCGATGTTTTTGATAAGTTCCGATTTATTTACGCCGTAGGGAATCTCGTGTACGATAATCGACTCGTGATTAGCTTCGGCCTCGATCGAGGCATTTGCGCGTATCACCACGCGACCACGCCCTGTTTCGTATGCTTCCTTAACGCCGTCGTAGCCATAGATGGTGCCACCGGTGGGGAAGTCGGGTGCGGGGATTA
>CAZHDH010000114.1:0-5068 GCA_964531245.1 uncultured Bacteroides sp.
TCTATTTGGATTACGCAGAGCTCCAGGCAGAACGCAAGATTCCCATGAGCATGGAGGATGGCCGAAGGCAATAAATACTTTAAGACCGTAGACGGTCATCTCCTGACATCCGACGGCAAATGTCTGCTTTATGGGGCGGCAAGTGTGGCCGATGTGGTTGTGCCCGAAGGTGTGGAGGAAGTAGCCGGATATTCATTCTATACCTTTACCGGTGTGAAGAGCCTAAAACTCGCGTCCACCACCAAGACTGTAGGACCGCTTGCTTTTTATAGCAATTCATCTATGAGTACTGTCGACTTCGGTACATCGCTTGATTCAATAGGCGAGGGCGCATTCCGTCGTTGCCAGTCGATTCCTGCCGTGGAGCTTCCTGCCACGGTGCGCAGCATAGGCAACACCGCATTCGCCGAATCAAACGGTATCAAGGAAGTGAAGCTCAATGAAGGCCTGGAGTCTATAGGCAATCAGGCTTTCACCCGCTGCAACGGTATAAAATATGTAAGCGTGCCCTCTACTATCAAGACTATGGGCTATGGCGTATTTGTATATTGCAACCTGCTTGAAGAAGTGGAATTGGCCGAGGGATTGACCCTGCTTGGCGACGGTGCATTCCAGGAATGTCTTCAGCTCAAGAAAATCAATTTTCCCTCATCGCTCAGGACAATAGGTGATTTCACCTTTACATCGGCTGCCTTTACTGAAATCAACCTTAACGAAGGACTTGAAAGAATTGGTTCTGCCGCATTTGAATTTTGCAAATTCACTTCTCTGAAAATTCCTGATACGGTGACAGAAATCGCACAGTTTTCCTTCTCATGGAATTCTGCCCTTGAGTCAGTAACATGCGGTCGCAGCCTTGATGAAATTGGTAATTACGCATTCTCAGGTGCAACCGAACTCAAAGAAATTACCTTCACCAGCCATCTTCGCACACTTGGTGACGGCGCGCTGGCTTCATGCTCGAAGCTCCCGACTGTCACCTTGCCCTCCACTGTGGAATATATCGGTAAAGATTGTTTTGCTGAAGATGTAGCTCTGAAAGATATCAATGTGAAGGCTGTGAATCCGCCCACTGTCGGTGGTCCGCTTTATTCCGGTATCTATAGCGGATATCGCGAGGCAACCCTTTTTGTTCCCCAGGAGAGCGTGTCGGCTTACGAGCGCGACGACGAATGGGGCAAATTCCTTTATATCGAAGGGATCTATGACGGCGTTGAAAGCCCCGAAGCCGCTAATGTTAGCGTTGAGGCTGTATATGACCTGAACGGTGTACGCCTTGATGCACCTGCGCGTGGTGTATGCCTTGTGCGAATGTCTGACGGGACAGTACGCAAAGTGATAATGAAGTAACCGGCCGCATAATATTATGAAACATTTTGCAACAGTATTAATTGTGGCAGCGGCTGTGTCGGCTCCCACAATGCTTTCGGCCGCCGAGTACGTGTCGCCCGAAGGTCTGATATACAATGTAGCGGCATCGGGCACCACGGCCGTATTTACCGGTATTTCGGAGAGTAAGAAAGAAACCCTTACACACCTTGTCATCCCTGCCACAATCAATTATGGTGGCAAGGAAGTCACTGTGGTGGGTGTAGGCGATAACAGCTGTTATGGCAACCCTTATATTACAAAATTAGAGATAGGGTCGGGCGTGGAACGAATTGGCGCGTCGGCTTTCGGCTATTGCAGCGGATTGTCGTCGGTGAGTTTCTCTGAGGGGCTGCGTGAGATCGGTAGCCTTAGCTTTTACAGCTGTACGAGTCTGCCCGCTGTAGAGTTTCCGGCAAGTGTGACCACTATCGAAGATTTTGCATTCTTCTATCTTACAAAACTCCAGACTGTTAAGATACCCGCCGGGGTGGATAAGCTTGGAGCGTCCCCGTTTGGCGATTGTCCTGCCCTGCAGTCGATCGAGGTGGATTCAGACAATAAGAATTATGCTTCGCTCGATGGTGTGCTTTTCACAAAGGACATGACACGCTTGGTCAATTATCCTATCGGCGATGGGAAGACCTCGTACACCATGCCTGCATCAGTTACCGTGATTGGAGCAAACTCTATGCGCAACAATAAGGTTATGACCTCAATTTCGCTTAGCCCTGCTCTTACAACCATTGAAGCCGGTGCGTTCAATTATTGCGCTGTGCGTTCATTCGTAATTCCCGCGGGCGTTTCCTCAATAGGTTCGCAAGCCTTCTCCGGTAATGAAAATCTTGAGGAATTTATAGTGGATGCATCCAATCCCTGGCTTTGCTCCGAGGGTGGAATGCTTCTGACAAAGGATAAAAAACGCCTGCTTTTCGGTATTTCCAAAGCCACGATCGATATTCCTGAAGGTGTTGTGGAAATTTGCGAAGGAGCCTTTTATCGTTATCCCACTGTGCGCACAGTGAATATTTCGTCAACAGTGAAAGAAATAGGACAGAGTGCTTTCAGCACCTGTGCGAGCCTTACCCGCATCAACTTCTCGACGGGTGTGGAGGTCATAGGCCTTCAGGCTTTCTATAAATGTACGGCAATGCGTAATCTTACTATCGCAGGGTCGATACGCGATATTGGCTCTGCTTGTTTCGCGCTATGCACTCAGCTGCGTGAGGTCACTATTGAGGAAGGTGTGCAATTTGTTGATGCAAGTTGCTTCCAGGGATGCACCGCTCTTGAAAAAATCAACATTCCTGCGTCGATGAAAGATGTAGGCGAAGCGATGTTGTACGGATGCATGAACCTGAGTCAATGTGATCTGGCCGAGGGCGTGGAACGCATAGGAGCAAGTGCTTTTTCAAGTTGTATAAACCTTAAATCCATAACGCTGCCTTCCACACTGCGTGAGATTGGCAATTATGCTTTCAACTCATCCGGTCTCGAAAGCCTCGTGCTTCCCGAAGGCGTTGAAGAAATTGGCGAAGGCGCATTTGAAAATTGTATCTTCCCGGAAGTGACTCTTCCCGGCAGTGTCCGCTCGATTGGTAATCTTTCGTTTGCATGGAATCCGGAGCTCACCTCATTTACATCAGGCAAAGGTCTGCGGGAAATGGGTAGTTATGCACTGCTGAGTTCTGATAAGCTCGAAAAAGTGATGCTTCAGGAGGGACTCGCCACTATCGGCGCTTGTGCTTTCGGTGCTTGTCCGTCGCTTGAGAAACTGGCGCTCCCGGCATCTGTGGAGACTGTGGGTAGCCAGGCGTTTGCTCAGGCTTCAGGTCTAAAGGAACTGACGGTGTTGGCGCCTGTCCCACCGACTGCTGAAGGCTCGCTGTTCGATAATTACTTTGATGGATATTCTGTAGTGGAGCTGATGGTTCCCGCAGATTCCTACGGCGTGTACAAGATTGCTAAGGAATGGAATAAGTTCAGCAAAATAGGGAAGGTCGATGGCATCGAATCCGTCAGCTTGCCTGAGCCTACAATAGTTGAAATATACGATGCTTCCGGACTCCACCGTCCGGCGCTCGGTGATGGTCTCAATATTATCCGAATGTCAGACGGCACGGTGCGCAAGCAAATCGGGAAGTAACCGGCATTGATATTTCTCATAACTTCTAAAGGTGGAGAAATGAATAGATAGTTATTCGTTTCTCCACCTGTTTAGTTGGCTAAATGTTATAGAATCTAAATTTTTCAGTCGGCAACATTATTAACTTTTGTTTAGGTTTATTTTGCGAGATGTGATGTAAATTAACCTAAGTTGGCTAAATAGTGGTTTATGAAACACTAATTTACAATATTTTAAATTCTTTAAACTAATAATGTATTGCGGAATGAGAATTTATGTGTAGTTTTGCACCGTAATACCGAGCCATAGTGGTTCGGCTATTTTCATCTGACAACAATAATAGAAAAACATACCCAATCTAATTCACAATGGCACAAAGCAATGTTAAGCCTGCAAATGGCAAGCTCGGTGTTCTGGTGGTAGGCAACGGTGCCGTTTCCACCACATTCATGACCGGTGTCCTGATGGCCCGCAAAGGTCTGGCCAAACCTATCGGTTCAATGACTCAGTATGATATCATGCGCGTAGGCGAAGGTGCAGACAAAAAGTACCTCCACTACGATCAGATTGTCCCCATGGCTAAGCTGGACGATATCGTGTTCGGCACCTGGGACGTATATCCCGATAATGCATTTGAGGCCGCTATGAAGGCTGAAGTGCTCAAAGAAAAAGACATCCTCCCCGTTAAGGATGAACTCGAAGCCATCAAACCCATGAAGGCCGCTTTCGACAAAAATTACGCTAAACGTCTCGACGGCGATAACGTAATGGAAGGCAAGACCCGCTGGGAAATGGTGGAACAGCTCCAGAAGGACATCCGCGACTTCAAGGAAAAGAACGGCTGCGACCGCGTTGTTGTGCTCTGGGCCGCTTCTACCGAAGTTTATGTTCCCGTTGACGAAAAGGTTCACTACCACCTCGCCGACCTCGAAGCTGCTATGAAGGCTGACGACAAGGAACACATCGCTCCCTCAATGTGCTACGCTTACGCTGCCCTCACTGAAGGCGCTCCTTTCATCATGGGTGCTCCCAATACCACAGTTGACTTCCCCGCTATGTGGGAACTCGCTGAAAAGACCAAGATGCCCATTGCCGGTAAAGACTTCAAGACCGGTCAGACTCTGGTTAAATCAGGTTTCGCTCCCATCATCGGCACACGTTGCCTCGGCCTTTCGGGTTGGTTCTCAACCAACATTCTGGGTAACCGCGACGGTCTGGTGCTTGACGAACCCGCCAACTTCCGCACCAAGGAAGTTTCGAAGCTTTCTACCCTCGAATCTATCCTCGTGCCCGAAAATCAGCCCGATCTCTACACCGACTACTTCCACAAGGTGCGCATCAACTATTATCCCCCGCGCAACGACAACAAGGAAGGCTGGGATAACATCGACATCTTCGGCTGGATGGGCTACCCCATGCAGATCAAGATCAACTTCCTCTGCCGCGACTCTATCCTTGCAGCACCTCTGTGTCTCGACCTCGTTCTCCTGAGCGACCTCGCAGCTCGTGCCGGCCGCTACGGCATCCAGCGCTTCCTGAGCTTCTTCCTCAAGAGCCCGATGCACGACTACACCA
>CAZHDH010000115.1:0-5017 GCA_964531245.1 uncultured Bacteroides sp.
GAATTCCGGAAAATTCTCAATGCTGCATGGCGTGAGGTTTAAAAAGAACAATTCCTACCCTCTACCGCATCAACAAGCGTCGCGCCGCTGTGCCTGTGTTTGAGGTTGCCTCTATCAGCTATGCTGTGGATCCCTCGCAGGAAACCCTCTCTCAGCTTTCCAACGACCTCAATACCTACGTAGCCAATAACTCGTCGGCCGCTGATTTCAGCGCCAACGCCGCCGAAGCCGGCTATGCCGTTCAGCAGGCCTTCGTTTCTGCCTCCAGCGCTCACGTGGCAAATGCCTCAGATTCGCGTCCCGCTGTCAAGTGGATCATGGATGCCAAGAAAGGCAAAGTGATGCCCGTATATCAGGACAACAAGCAGACATATCTGCTGGCTGTAGCAGTCACCGACACCTTCAACGACGATTACGTTCCCTTCAACTCTCCCCTCATCGCCGACCAGATCGACACCAACGCCCGCAAAGCCAAAAAAGCTCAGATGCTCAAAGACCGCTATGCCGGCAAAGCTGAAGACCTCGTAGGCTATGCCAAACTGATGGGCACCGAAGTGCGCACCGGCGACGCTCGCTTCACCGCTCCCAACCTCGCTACTCTCGGCTTTGGTGAAAGCGCTCTCCAGGGTGCTGTAGCAGCCGCCGAACAGGGCAAGATCGTGGGTCCCGTGGAAGGCAACAATGCCATAGTAATCTTTGCCGTGACCGGCGAGGACAGCCAGGGCCGCGAATACACCTTCGAGGAATACGCCAACCAGTTCAACCGTCAGCTCGGCCTCGGCCGTGCCCTCCAGCCCCAGCAGCGTTTCAACCTCCTGCTCGGCAAGGACAAAATCAAAAACAACTCGCTCAACTTCGTGCGTGGCATCGGCGAATAATCGCCCTGCATCCGCATCTTGATATCCGCGAGGGATGCACGCTGTGCATCCCTCGCGTGTTTTATCAGGTTACTCAAGTTTCGCAAGTTCTTACGAACTTGAAAACTTGAAGTTTATAGGTTAGAAGGTTATAAGGTTAAAAGTTAGGAGAGAAAAGAGACACCTTTCAAAAACCTCCCTGAACCCCTTACTCTTAACCTCCATACTTTTAGCAAGTATAACTTGCTAAAGTCAAATCCAGTTATTAAATCCCTCTCAATAGCAAAATCCCAATGCCTCCTCAGATTATGGAATGGTCGCGCCTTATAAGCGACAAACGTTTGGGTCTGGAAGACTTCCACGACTCACGCAAAAATACGATACGCTCCGATTTTCGCCGCGATTACGACCGTCTGGCATTCTCGGCCCCATTCCGCCGCCTTCAGAATAAGACACAGGTGTTTCCCCTGCCGGGCAGCATCATAGTGCACAACCGACTCACTCATTCAATCGAGGTATCGTGCGTGGGACGTAGCCTGGCCGAGGAGATCGCCACCGAGTTGCGCCGCAAATATATCACTGAGCCGTGGGTCGACGATTTCACACACATTGGCGATATTGTGGCCGCCGCTTGCCTGGCTCACGATCTGGGAAATCCACCCTTCGGTCACTCCGGCGAAAAGGCCATTTCCACCTTTTTCAGCGAGGGTGCCGGCCGCAAGCTTCAAGATATGCTCGCCCCCGAAGAATGGGACGACCTGATCCATTTCGAGGGTAATGCAAATGCCTTCCGCGTGCTCGCTCATCAATTCAAGGGCCGCCGCCGGGGTGGGTTTGCCATGACATATTCGATGCTTGCATCCATAGTTAAATACCCCTTTGAATCAACCCTGGCGCGCGGCAATAAATTCGGATTTTTCACCTCGGAGCGCGAGGATTTCAAACGCATTGCCGACGAGCTGGGTATGATCCCCCTACCCGACGATGCCGGACGCATGCGATATGCACGCCACCCGCTCGTATTCATCGTCGAGGCTGCCGACGACATCTGCTATGAGGTGATGGACATCGAGGATGCCCACAAACTGCGACTTATCGACACACCCGAGGTCATGCAACGCTTCCTTGCTTTCTTTGACGAAAAGGACCAGGAACACATGCGCTCGGTATGCGATTACGTTGACGACCCCAACGAA
The DNA here is from genome assembly GCA_964531245.1 of uncultured Bacteroides sp. Taxonomy (GTDB): domain Bacteria; phylum Bacteroidota; class Bacteroidia; order Bacteroidales; family Muribaculaceae; genus CAG-873. The sequence goes on from CAZHDH010000115.1 coordinate 2,054, forward strand.
AAGGTAGCCTATCTGCGCTCGTGCGTCGTGGGCAAGCTGGTGGAATGCTGCACCGAAGCCTTTGTGAGACACGAGGAGGAAATTTTGCGCGGACAATTTCACGGATCGCTCCTCAGCGCCATTCCGCCCCGGCAGTATTGGGCATATCAGAAATGTATCGCATTGTCGTGGAACAAAATCTACCGCTCGGGCCACGTTGTGGATATCGAGCTGGCCGGTAACCGCATCATCACCTTTCTGCTCGAAAAACTAATCCACGCCGTCATGCACCCCGACCTCAACTATTCGCGCCTGCTCCTGGCCAAATTCCCCGAACAGTATGACGTGGCCGCTCCCTCCCTCTACGGACGCATCCAGGCCGTGCTCGACCATATCAGCGCCATGACCGACGTATATGCCCTTGACCTCTATCGCAAGCTTTGCGGCATCACCGTCAACCAATCCTGAGGCCGCAACAATCTTGCCTGTATAGTGTTAATATTATAGCTAAACATAAAACACTATACTATGCTTGATACCGACTACAAATTCGGCGAAGTGCACGCCCTCGCCGACCAAGTGGAAGCCTCCGCAGATCGCGTCCACGTAAAACACATTCTATCCACCACCAATGGCGGTGTGTCACTCCTGGCATTCAAAGCCGGGCAGAAGCTTGACGAACACGTAGCTCCCGCCGACGTTTTGGTATATGCCGTAGAGGGCCAGGTAGAATTTACCATCCTTGACACTCCGCACACCCTGAGCGCCGGCGAATTTCTGCTCTTAGGCGAAAACGTGCGCCATAAAGTAGAAGCCACCACCGACGCCAAAATAATGCTCGCCAAAGTAAAGGCATAAACACCGGGGGCCACACCCAGATCACCGGGAGCGACGCCGCTCCGCGGTGTCGGGTACGCACCGGATAGCCATTCGAGATAACACATTGAATTACAGCGATTTGCAGGGGACACAAAAATTTTTGCGTCCCCTGCAAATCGTTGAAATACCAATTGTTTACATTCACGTCCGATGCGCCGGTGGGCGCGAAAAAAAGCCACCCGCGGGGCGGGTGGCTTGGTTATCGGGTGGGGGTGGGATTAGCGGATGGTGATCTTCTTAACTTCGCCGTTCTGACGCACGATGTAGATACCGGGGATCAGTTCGTCGGGGTTAGAGCTTACCTTGACACCGTCCAGGTTGTAGATCTCTACATTGAGCAGGCCGTTCAGCAGACCATTGATATAGTCGGTGGTTGCGTCCTGGATGTATGACATCTGACCGCTTTCGGGGTCAACTGCCATCAGAGGACCTTCGGCGTATGCTGTATGAGCGATTACCTGGGTAGCGGCGGCACGTGAAGCGCGCAGGGCGGGCGACTGCTGGCCTTCGGTACCGAGGGCCTGCTTGAGGGTCACCAGACCGTCGTGGCTTACTGTCACCACTTCGGGATTGGTCGAGAACCAGAAGATGTGATCCAGCTTTTCGCCTTCGGCTTCGTGTTCCACGGAAGCTTCGAGCTGGAAGGTGGCACCTGCGGGGCCGTGGAGGGTGGTAACAGCGCCGCCGTTCATGGTCATGTTAACCTTGGTGGCCATAGCCAGCACGTCAAAGTCGGTGAAGGCTTTCCAGTGGTCCACGCCCTGATAGTGGGCTACCAGGTCGGGATGCTGCACATATACCTTGGCCGAAGCGGCGTCGAAGGTATTGGCCGACATCTTGGGAGCGACCACGGCGGTGATCTTCAGTACATCGATATTAGCACCTGCAAAGGCCTTTTCGCCGATTGCGGTCACTGAGTGGCCGATGAGCAGGTCGCGCACGCCGCTATTGGCAAACGCGCTGCTGCCGATCTTCTCGGTGAAGGGCGGGATCACTACTTCTTCAAGCGATGAGCATCCCTCGAAGGCTTCGTCGGCAATCTCGGTGATGCCGGTGCCCAGCTTCAGGCTCGACATTGCTGCACAACCCTGATAAGCACCCTTGACTACTGAGGTGATATGGTTGCCGATGGCCAGGTTTACAACGCCTGTGCCGGCAAACGGAGTACCCATTACGGGACGGCCTACATATACCTGCATCAGGTTGGCATCCTTTGAGAATGCGTTGGCGGCGATATAGAGGTTATAAACACCGTCGGCGATGCTGACACCCTCGGTAGCCTCGCAGTTGAATGCGTTAGCACCGATGGTAGTTACATTTTCGGGGATGTCAACCTCGGCGAGATGTGAGCCGTTGAAGGCGTTGGCAGGAATATCCTGTACATTTTCGCCGATGTTCACCTTGGTAAGGTTGGGGAACGGAGTTTTGTCACCGTCCACAATCCAGTTGCGGTTGATGTTCAGGGTTTCAACACCGCTTTCAGCAAAGGCGTTTTCGCCGATGGTCATGGGTATTTGGCTCAGACCGCTCGAAGAGCCTTCAATCGAGATGGTGGTGAGGTTGTCACAACCTACAAAAGCATTCTTACCGATCTGGTTCACATTACCTTCTACTTTGAATTCGCCTTCCAGGTCGGTGGGAGCATAAACCAGGGTGGTCTTGTTCTTGCTTACGATCCAACCATCGGGAGTGATTTCGTCTGTTTCGGGGTCGTATTCTACGGCGTATTCCGATTCAAACGGATTCTTTTCCAGAGTAGAGGGATAAGCGGGCTTGGTGAGCTTGTCGCAGCCTTCGAATGCACCTTCGCCTACGTTGTCAACGCTCGGGGGCAGGATCAGGTTGGTGAGTTCCTTACAGCCCTTGAATGCACCTTCACCGATTTCCTTCAGGTTTTCGGGAAGTTCTACCTCGGTCAGGTTTTCGCAACCCTCGAACGATGATTTCGAGATGGTGGTCACGCCGTCGGGAATGTCAACATTGGTCAGGCCGGTGCCCTTGAATGCGCCTTCGCCGATTTCCTTGAGGTTTTCGGGAAGTTCAATCTCGGTGAGGTTTTCGCAACCCTCGAATGTCGATTTTTCGATGGTGGTCACGCCGTCGGGA
>CAZHDH010000116.1:0-4986 GCA_964531245.1 uncultured Bacteroides sp.
TGATTATCAACGACCTCGATGAAGCTAAACAGGCCCTGGCCGAAATGCTTGCCGGACAGTTTGGCGCGTCAAGCTCCAAAGTGGTGATCGAGGAATTTATGGACGGCATCGAATGTTCGGTATTCGTGCTCACCGACGGCAACGGCGGTTTCCGTGTGCTCCCCGTAGCCAAGGATTACAAGCGCGTGGGCGAGGGCGACACAGGCCCCAATACCGGCGGCATGGGTGCCGTAAGCCCGGTGAAATTTGCCGACGAGGTGTTTATGGACAAGGTGCTCACCCGCATCATCCTGCCCACCGTCAACGGCCTGAAAGCCGACGGCCTCACCTACCGCGGATTCATCTTCCTGGGCCTTATCAAGGTGGATGGCGAACCCAAGGTGATTGAATATAATGTGCGTATGGGCGACCCCGAGACCGAGGTGGTAATGCCTCGCCTGGCCTCTGATCTGGTTGACCTGCTCGAAGGCTGCGCCCGCGGCGATCTGGGCAACCTGCCCGCCGAGCACGACCCGCGTGCTGCGGCCACTGTGATTGCTGTGAGCGGCGGTTATCCCGGCTCCTATCCCAAGGGCAAACACATCACCGGCAACCTCGACCCCAAGGACTCCATCGTGTTCCACGCCGGCACTGCCACCGATGCCGACGGCCGCTTGGTAACCACGGGCGGTCGTGTGCTCGCCGTCACCAGCTATGGCGACACCCTCGAAGATGCACTGGCTCAGAGCTATCGCACCCTGAGCGAGATTCATTTCGACGGTATGAACTTCCGCCGCGATATAGGCCGCGACGTCCTGGCTCTCTAAACCTTCCCGAGCCATGCGGTCGATCGAGCTGAGCAACCGGATGCATGCCAATGTCACCTCGCTATGGATGGTGGGGGTGGCACTGGCTTTTACGCTGCTTACCGGCGGTCTCAGCACTGTGCTTCCGGCCCAGGGTGATTTAGGTCTGGCCCTACCCTCGCCGGGATTATGGCCGTTGCCACCGCTGTGGTCGGCTGCCATAAATCTGGCACTCAACGGCCTGATTATGGTGATGATGCTGGCCATCAACGGCACCTTTAACGTGCTGCGGTCGTCGTCGCGCCTGCATGTGGGGCTGTTTGCCATTATGCAGGCCGCTGTGCCCAGCGAGGTCTTGGTGTTCAATTCCGGTACCATTCTGGCATTGGCCGTTCTGATATGTATCTTCCTGATGCTTAGCTGCTGGGAGCATCCGTGGCCCATGCGACGCGTGTTTCTGGTGTTTGTGATATTGTCGCTTGGCAGCGCCGTGCAATATTGCTTTTTGGTATATATACCGGTGTTTCTGCTCATCTGCGCGCAATTGCGCATCTTCAATTCTCGCACGCTGCTCGCTGCGTTTTTGGGGTGTGCCACGGTGTGGATCAATCTGTTTGGCTTCGGTATCATTAACATCCACGACCTGCACCTGCCGGTAATTCAGAGTATTTTCGAGGCGTCAGACCTGCTCAATGTCCTGTATATGCTTATCGTGGCCGGATTCACAGCTGTGCTGCTGCTCACCGCCACGCTGCTCAATGTGGTAAAGACAATTTCATACAACGCACGCAGCCGTGCTTACAATGGGGCGCTGGTGCTCGTGGCTCTGGTCACTCTGGTGGCTATGTTGGCCAATTACAATAATACTCTTGCGTATCTGCCGCTGCTTAATGTATGCGCGGCTTATCAGCTTACGCATTATTTCGTAAACCACACCTTCGACCGCCAGTATGTGGCCGTGCTTTCGGTGGCCGGGGTGTATGTCCTCCTGTATCTATGGCGAATTGTGATCTGAAAATTGTGGCCGACCGCAATGTGCCCTATCTGGGCAACCTGGCCCGGATTGCTCGACTCACCGCGCTCGACGCCGATGACATCACCCCCCGGACTGTGCGCGATGCCGATGCCCTGATTGTGCGCACACGCACACGTTGCGACCGCTCTCTGCTCCAGGGCTCGCGGGTGCGTTTCGTAGGCACTGCCACTATTGGCACCGACCATATCGACCTTGATGCCTGCCGCGATATGGGCATTACAGTGGCCAATGCCCCGGGTTCAAATGCTCCGGCTGTGGCGCATTATGTGTTTGCCTCGATTATGCGCCTCATCAACCGGCCTGTGAATCAATATACTTTAGGTATCGTGGGCGTAGGCAACGTGGGGCGCATCGTGGAGAGATGGGCACGCGCCATGGAGATTCCCGTGCTGCTTTGCGACCCTCCACGAGCCGAGCGCGAGGGTGCCGATGGCTTCGTGTCACTCGACCACATAGCCCGCCATGCCGACATCATCACCTTTCACACTCCCCTGACCCACGCCGGCCAGCATCCCACGTTCCACCTTGCCGACCAACGTTTTTTCGACTCGCTGCGCCGTGCTCCTATTATTATTAATAGCGCGCGCGGACCGGTGGTGGATAATGACGCTTGGGTTCAGGCTATACGCCGCGGAGCGGTATCATCTGCCGTGGTGGATTGCTGGGAGGGCGAACCATCGGTAAATCCCGACCTGCTCGCCCTTGCTTCGGTAGCCACACCGCACATCGCCGGGTATTCCGCTCCGGGAAAAGCTCGCGCCACAGCTATGGTGCTGGATGCAATGGCCGCTTGCTTCGGCATGGATTCTGTCGCTCCCGATTCCGACCCCATTCCACCCGTGGCTGCAAGCATCACGCCGGCCGAGGCTCTGCGCAGCTACGATCCGCTGACAGATACCCGGGCCCTGCGCCTTAACCCTGAGGCATTTGAACAGCTCCGTAATTCATATTCCCTGCGCCCCGAGCCGCGCGAACGTTACTCTCACTGATATGGACAATCGCATCGCCGCCGTCATTAACACTTATAACGCCGCCGAACACCTCGACCGTGTGCTGCGCTCCCTGAGCGATTTTGATGAGGTGGTGGTGTGCGATATGGAAAGCACCGACGACACCGTAGCCATTGCCCGCAGCCACGGCGCGCGGGTGGTCACGTTCCCTAAGGGTAATCATACGATATGCGAACCGGCGCGCGATTTTGCGATTCATTCTACGTCGTGCCCCTGGGTGCTGGTGGTGGATGCCGACGAACTTGTGCCCGACACGCTACTCAAATACCTGCGCGACCGCGTGGCCAGTCCCGGCTTCCGCAGTGCGTTGCTCGTGCCTCGCATCAACCTCTTTATGGGCCGTCCGGCCACTGCCACGCCCGATTATCAGCTGCGATTCATGCGGCCTGATTCTGCCACCTGGCCCGCCGTGATTCACGCCCGCCCCGAGATCAACGGCCCCGTGGAACATATCCCCGCACGTAAGGAGCTGAGCCTGCAACACCTCGACAATCCCACCATTGCCTCGCGCCTCGAAAAACTCAACCGATACACCGACTACGAGGTGCCAAAACGCATGCACAAACACTATGGTGCCACCAAAATGCTCATCCGCCCCTGGTGGTTTTTCATCAAAAGCCTGCTGATTGGCGGTGGCTGGCGCGACGGTCGCCGCGGCATTGCCAAAGCCTATATGGATGCCACATATCAGATGATCCTCCTGGCCAAACTCACCGAGGCCCAAAACAAAAACTAACCCCACCCCACCGCGGCCTAAGTACCGGGCCGGAGGGGTTTCACCGTCCAATGGAGTGACGCCGCTCCGCGGTGTCAGGCGCGCGCCGGATGGTTCTCGGCCTGACCCCGGGGTCGGCCATATCTTGCGTTCAATAATATTTAACTTTTTTTAACCTTGCGAATTCCTTAATAAGTTCTATCTTTGCAGAACCTATAAATCTGATACGAAAATATGCCATAATGCATATATAGTAACCAAACATTCAGCTTACTTACAAAAATTAACCAATAATCTACTTACTTACACACAATGAAGAAGGTATACCTTATGCTTCTCATGGCCTTTGTGGCTATTGCCGCAAGCGCCCAAGATATATTCTTGATGGGCACCATGAACAGCTGGAGTGCACGTGATGAGTGGAAATTTACTACCACCGACAATGACACCTATATACTTGAAGGTGTTGACGTGTCCGGCTCTGATGAATTTAAAATCGCTGCTGCAAATTGGTCCCCAGAATGGACCAATAGTGGATCTATTGCATTTGACACTCCAACTACAATGAATAGCAGTGGTGGTAATATGACCCTCAAACAAGGCGGTGAAGGCCTTACTTTTACATTAGTAAAAAGCAATAACACCCTGACCGTAACCAATCCCTCGGGAAACACCGAAGAACCTCAAGCTCTGAACATTTATTTCCGTGGCGAGCGTAACAGCTGGCTTAATGGCAATGAATGGGCTAACCGCGCTCAATGGAAGTTTACACAAAGCGAAACCAATCCTGATGAATACACACTCCTTCTCGCTGATGTACAGGGCGGACGTGCATTCAAGATTTGGATGGAATCTGATAATGGCTATTACGGTGGCCATACCAATCTCGTATACGACACTGAATATACCCTTGGCAAAAATCAGGACCCCAATCTTACCCTGAAGCAAGGCGGTACTAATGTGCTCTTTACCTTTAACGCAAGCACCAAAGTTCTTGTAATCAGCAACGATGAAGGCGATGATCCCGTTGAAGAAGTTCACGAAATGTACCTCGTAGGTGATATGAACGATTGGGCACAGTCCGACGATTGGAAGTTTACAAAACGCGAAGGTGAATTGACATACATCCTCTCCGGCAAAGATGTTACCGCCGATCAGAAATTCAAGATCTATTGCAAGACTGACGACCGCGAACTCTTTAACGTTGAGCCCATTGTCCTTGACAAATCATACGTTCTCACTACTGCCGGTTATGATGACCACATGCATTTGGCAGCCGGTGGTACAAACCTCACTTTCACTGTAAATAAGACCAACGATCGTCTTACCGTTTCTTCAAAAGACCTCGTTGAAGTGGAAGTGCCCGCCAATGGTATCTACACCATATATTTTGATAATACCGACAACTGGGCCAACGTTAACGTTTGGATCTGGGACCAG
>CAZHDH010000117.1:0-4940 GCA_964531245.1 uncultured Bacteroides sp.
TGAATCGATAAATATAGGTCTATGCCTCAGCTAGGGACTTTTTCAGTGCCCTCAACATTTCGGACGGTTTTTTATAGTAGGGGGATTAGGATCAGCGGATAACGACCTTGGAGGCTTCACCGTTCTTGACGCGAACGTATACGCCGGGCTGCAGGCGGCCGAGTTCTACTGCGCGACCGCTCAGGTCGTAGTAGGTAGCGGGGCCTTCGTTAGCATCGGTAGCTACGCTGCCGATACCGGCGGGAACTTCACCCGAGGTGAGGCGTGTGATCTGGCCGTCGCAGAGCATAATCACAGCGATGTCGCCAGATTTGAAGTTGCCTTCGTCATCTTTGTTTGCGATGGGATAGCCGGTGGTGAGCACCTTGGCGGGAGTACCGGGAACGGTTACTTCACCGATTTCCAGAGCGGTGGCTTCAGTGAGGCCGATAGCCAGATCGTACATGCTCAGCGATACAGCGTTTTCACCGCGGTTAGCCATAGTCATGATGGGGTGATCGGCAAATTTGAGGAAGCCGGCGTTCAGGAATTCTTTGCCGAGCGCTTTGGGCGATTCGCTCAGGGGGCCTACATTGGTAGCGTGTTCAAAGTTGAATTCTACCAGACCATACTTGTCGCCGTCGTTGAGCACAAACATCTGGTTGCGGTCGATCGGAGACACCACGTAGCGGTAGCCTGCACCCATTTCGGGAGCGTAGAGTTTGTCGGGACGATAGCTTGCGGTTTCAGTTACTTCGCCGTTTGCAACCTGCATCAATACATTGCGCAGGCCACCCTTTGTGCCGGTAGCATATTCGTTAGAGTAGAGCAGCTTGCCTTCTTCAATTGTACCTGAGTAAACGAAGGTTTCGCCTGAATAGCTGCGATACCATTCGCCGGGATCTTCAGATGTGAGGAAGATAGCGGGCTTGCCGGTGGGCACACCGTTTTCGTCATTTTCCCAACGGTAGATTTCGAGTACGCCTTTCACTTCGCCTTCCTTCACCTGCTTGTCGTTGTAGTGGGTGAGTTCTTTAGCGCAAGCGAGGAGCACGCCGTCGGCAGTCACAGCGATGTCCGAGAGGTTGAGCTCGGTGCCGCGAGTACCATCGGTGTTCACTACAGCCAGCACTTCGCCGTTCAGGTCGTCATACACTACGATAGTGGCGTTGCCTTCAGCGTCGGCAGCCAGGATGTAGGTTTTGCCCTTCATCCAGAGCATACGCATGGGGGTAAGGCCGGTGAGCGCGGGGATAGGACGGTTGAAGTACTGAGTCTTGAAGTTGAACGATTCGGGCAGAGCGGGCACATCGTCGCGGCTCACCAGGTTGGGATAGTTGACATCCTCGCCGGGGCGGCCGTTATACCAGATGTGGGTCAGGTAGCATTTGGTATATGAGGTCTTGCCTGCTTCTACGGTCACTTCCACGGGGTCTTCTTCCATATACATATCGTTTTCGAAAGTCACCTGATAGGTGCCGGGTTCGAGACCCTTGAATACGAATGCGCCATTGTAGAAGTTGTCGGTGGTGTATTCAGCCACCTTTTCACCGTTCTGGCTCAGGATAGCTTTGGTTTCGTTGAGGGGCATGAGCACGTCGTCGGAGCCGTTGATAGCCACCCAGAGAGTTGTATGGGTGAAGCGGGTGTGAGCGTCGCGCACGATACCGTAGATTTCGCCGGTGGCATCGCGTTCGTCCAGCTCGAAGTATTCAGCCACGCCGCGGGCATACTGATAGCCTTCCAGATAATCCACGTCCCAGTTCATACCGCGGTGGGCCGAGGGGGTGTGGGTGTGGAAGTAGCCTTCAACCAGATAGCCGGGAACGCCGTGTTTGAGCACGCCCAGATAGCCATAGTAGCCCAAAGCGCCGTATGAGCCGTTACCACCACCCATAAAGTCAATGTCACCATTGATATAGGGAGCTTTTTCGGTCCACTGTGCGTGTTCGTTGGCAAACGAATAGGGATGTGTGGCGTTGATCAGGTCTACGGCTTCGGGAATCGCGGGACCACCTTTGCCCTCATTGCGGCCGCGATACATAAACAGGTGATAGTTTACGGCGTTGGTGCTTGCTGCATTTGAGTGGATAGAGATGAATGCGTCAAACTCGTTATATTCCACTTCGGCGCAGATTTCGGGCAGGTTGCGGTTGTAATAGTAAGCGTCCTCGGGCAGATTGTTGGTCTGCGAGCTTGTGAGGTTCTCTTCGTGGTAAGGGCCGTTTTTCACGCGCGACATTACCAGATTGTTGCTAAGGTCCTTGGCAGCACCGATTTGCCAGTCTTCACCGGTCTGATTGAGGGTGCGGTCGAAGGTGAAACCCATTTCAATGAGTTTTTCCAGCATACCGAAGCCCTTCTGAAGGTCGGTGTTAGATTCAAAGAAGTTGGTGGTATCGGTGTTTGTCGAAGAATATTTGTCTTTACCTACCATCTGCATCGGGCGGTCGTTGGCAGTCCACGAGCCGTGACCGGGGTTGATGTAGATGCGGAGTTCGTCAGCAGAATAAGCCGAAGCTGTAACAGCGGCGCCCATCATAACCAGCGCCGGGGCGAATTTCTTGATTTTCATATCTCAGGCGGGTTATTTGAGGTTAAGAATGTAGAGTTTGCCGTCAGCGGTGCCAAAAGTGATGGTTTTGCCATCGGCACTTGCACTGGGAGCCATACCTAACAGCGACGAATCGGTAAGGGTCTGGATGGTGCCGGCGAGGTCGGCGGCTACGATCGAGGCTTCGGTGATTGTGAGGCCATTGTCTTTTTCCTGACTGCCGATGATAATCTTGTCGTTGAGCCAAGCGGGCGAGTGTACGTAACCGATTTCGCGAGCGTTAGAGCCGTCGAGATCGCAGATAAAGCAGCCGTCGCCTGATTTGTAGTAAACGATCTTGGTACCGTCGGGGCTGAGCGAGGGCCACAGATAGCTGCCACGACCCTGCGGATCGATAAAGGTGGTTACACCATCAGCGGTGGTCACTTCCAGATGACCCTTGTTGATGCCTACCACAGCGCGGGGAGCTTCGTCGGCAGCTTTGGCAGTCATGCGCACGGTGCGTGCCACGGCGCTTTCGCCGGCAATGGTCAGGTTACCCTTGGGGCTCACAGAATAATTGGCTGCGTGGCGTGCGGGTTTTGCAAGTTGGTTTTCTTTGCCGGTGGCGAGGTCAACTGATTCTACAGAGTAGAAGCGCAGACGATGTTCGCCGGTAGTGGCGCGTTTGAACACCACGGTGCGGCTGTCAGGCGAGAAGCGCAGCTCCAGAGCCGAGCCGTTGGGAGTAACGGTAGTGGTGGTACCGTTGTTCAGATCTACTTTATATAATGATGTGGAGAGAACGTCGCTGACAATGGCGTAAGAACCGTCGGGGCTTACCTTTGCCAGATTGACCGCCAGGGGGGAAGAAGTCTTAACCTCTTTAAGCGAGGCTACCTCAACCACCTGAGCACTCACACCAGCGGCCATACCTAAGGCCAACACACTGAGTAAGGTTTTTTTCATCAGGTTAAGATTTAAGATTATTAAAAGTTGTTTTACAGGCTCAAAGTTAAGCATAATATTCCAAACCACCAAAAAAAAGTGCCCCTCGCTGTTTTAAATCGTTAAAAGTAATGTAAGCCGGTGGCCGCATACGGTTGGATTCTTTTATTTTTCGTATCTTTGTAATCGTATTTTTTAGACACTGTTTATGACATTAATTAAATGTATAATTACGCTCGTGCTCGTGGCCTTGGGTGTGTGTGCTATCGCGCAGGCTTCCGGCGCCCGTCGCAAGCTATATATCGTTGACGGCTACTTTTTTCATAGAATACCCGTCGACAAAGCCGACATCATATCAAAATATGAACTTGAAGCTCCCGGCGGTACCAAAGTCACAGCGGTTATTATAACCGAGCCTCTTTCCGACCTGATGATACAACGCGCACTCCCCCCGGCTATCATTCCCGAATACGATTACCTTATGCGGCGTTATCGCGGGCTTCAGGAGCAGCGTTAATCTGCTAATCAACTCTTAAAAATTTGACGATATATCGGCCAGCAGGGTTTAAAATATATCACATAAACTAATTGTTGAGAGTTACTTATGATCATTCTTTTTCTTTTGCTCCGCCTCCTGAATCTGTCGCTCAATATCACTCAGGCGCATGGTGCCGTCGCGCAACTTCTGGAGCGTGACATTCAGGTGTTCGTCGCTGGCTTTGTCGAAGTGTAACCGGCGGTATTGCGTGAAGTTGATCAGATGACGATAATCCGGTCGCACGCGCCGCTCATAGCGAGTGCGCAGGCGAAGCAGGGCTTCGGCATCGCTAATGCGGCGGTCCTCCTCTGTTTTCGGGTCAGCACAAGGCGCTTGTGTATCGGCAGAGCCTCCTACCTCCGGCTCCGCTTTGGTGGGGGGCGTGGTATTTTGCCTGGCTTTTTTTGTCGAAGCGTTTTTTCGGTCCATTTCGTGGCAGATGAATGCCATAGCTACTTTAGCTTCCGACGATAAGGTGGGCAATTCACCCTTTGAGGCATAGCACATTATGGCCTCGTAGACCTCGAATCGCACCTCGGCCGAGAAGTCCTTAAGAATCTCGTACCAATCAAGATTAAACACAAAAGTATTTTTTTTGCTCATAACAGAAGACGTTTGATAAATTGTTTTGACACCGCAAAATTACAACGCGCCACCCCTCCCCGGACAACACAAAATCAACAACATATCAAAATGTGCAGAATCGCGCCGGATGGCACCGGGAGCGTTGACGTGTGTTGCTGGAAGGACCTGGAGCCACGCAGCTCCGCGGTGTCGGATGCGCGCCGGATGGTGGTAATCAATTGAAATACAGCGATTTGTAGGGACGCAAAAATTTTGCGTCCCCTGCCGGATGGCCAATCCGCGTCGCCCCTCCGGCGCGCATCTGACACCGCGGAGCGTTCTAGCGGTCGGAAGACTATGTTGGCAGTCTGAACAGTG
>CAZHDH010000118.1:0-4914 GCA_964531245.1 uncultured Bacteroides sp.
CTTAGAACTGGAAGTAGATGAAGGGTGCGACGTCGTTGGATCGGAGCTCGATCACGGCCTGGATGGTGAGTAGGAAAATGAGCAGCTTGATGATCCAAGGCGAGCGCACGAACCATAGAGAAGCGCGGTGCCACAGGCGTGTGGGCAGGGCGTGAGTCACTATTATCACCAACATCAGGATAAGCCATAGCATACGCGCCGAGGCAAAGGGGATGGCATAGGCGGGGTCGAAATCTGTGACTGCGCGGGCTATGATGGTGCCGGCCGATTGCCACGAATCGGCGCGGAAGAATACCCACAGCGCAGCCACGAAGCTCATGGTGATAAGCCAGAACAGCGCGCGTACCGGCCATGAATTGCCGAATCGTCCCAGATATGGTTTTGATGCCTTATGCACGGCCAGCCCTGCGCCGTGCATCGCACCCCAGAACACAAATCGCCATGCCGCACCGTGCCATAGACCGCCGATTACCATAGTGGCAAAATTATTGGCGTAGGTGCGGGCGGTGCCCTTGCGGTTGCCGCCTAATGGTATGTAGATATAATCCCTGAGCCATGTGCTGAGCGATATGTGCCAGCGACGCCAGAAATCGGTGAGATTCTGTGCTTTATATGGAAAATTGAAATTTTGCGCCAGCCGGAAACCCATCATCAGGGCGATGCCGATGGCCATATCGGAATACCCCGAGAAGTCGCAGTAAATCTGCATCGTATAGCCGATTATGCCCATGAAGGTCTCGAAACCGGAATATCCGCCGGGGCTGTCGAAAATCAGATCGTTGTATTGCGCGATGTAATCTGCAATCACAGCCTTTTTTATCACGCCTAAGATCACCATCCACAGTCCCAGATACACCTCGCGGCGTGTGGCGTGATGTATGCGCCGTATCTGTGGTATGAAATAATCGGCACGCACGATGGGCCCGGCCACCAGTGCAGGAAAAAACGATAGATAGAAGGCATATTCAAGCCAGGTGGATGTGGGTGCTACACGCCCTTTGTACACATCTATTATATAGCTGACCGACTGGAAGGTGTAGAACGATATGCCCACCGGGAGCACCAGGTCGAGGGGCTGGAAGTTGCCACCCACCATAGCATTGATGTTCCATAAAAAGAAGTTGGCATATTTGAAATAGGCCAAAATGCCTAACGAGCAAATCAGCGACACCGCCACACACCAGCGGCGTGCGGCGCGCGACTGCAGCCGCACTATCAGCCGCGACAGGTTCCAATCCACCAGGGACGTGGCGGCGAGCATAAACACGAATAATCCGCTTGATTTATAATAGAATAGCAAGCTGAACGCTACCACAAAGGTGACCATCTGCCATAGACGGGCGCGTATGGCTGCATAAAGCGGAATGAACACCAGAAAGAGTGCCCAGAACGTGCCCGACGAGAAAAGCATCGGCTCGCCCGGAGTGTACACCAGCAGGTGCATCACATTATGAATCACATCGGAAATCATTTCTCAGAGGGCTGATGTACGAAAACGCGTTTGGCTCTGCCGCTTGTCTTTTCAGGCAAGTCAAGGCGGATGGGATGAGGATGGTGAGCGGGCATCCAGCGCACAACAGAATCCATCCATTCGGCTGCGCTTTCGCGTGTGGGATGAGCGCCATCCTTGCTGCGGCGGAAGGTCATACCGTCGCTCAGGAAGAAGCAACCCGGGGCGGTGTTGGCAGCCACGAGTTTGTTAATTCCGGTGTCGGGCTTCCAGTTTGGCGGCCCGATCCACAGATAGGGTAGGGAATCTATCTGGCCGAGTATCTCCTTGACATATCCGTCACGTTTGGTGGCTATGTCGCGCACAAATAGTTCGTTGGCTCCCAGGCTTACGAATACAAAGTCGGGGTTAAGCTGAGCGATGTAGCTGCGGAGTTTGTCGGAGCGCCCCCACACCTCAGAGGTGGAGCTATACCAAATTACGGCATAGAGCGTATGTCCGTTTTTGTCGGCATACGCAGCCAGGCGCGGATAAAGGCCTTCGAGCATTGAGTCGCCTACGAAAAGCAGAGTTTTCGGGGTGGTATCGACCGGAGCGGGCACCGGAGCCGGAGTTTGCTCAGCCACGGGAGCTTCATCGGTTATATGAAGCGCATCGTCGGCCGACGCTTCGGTAGCAGCAGCGCGTGGAGTGGTGAGTGCTGCGTATGCCCCGGAGTCGCGCAGTTCATACCCACCGATAGTCACCGGTGAGAAAGCCGATAGAGCCAGAGTTACCACGAGCCCTATGGCCAAAATGAGCCAGAGTCCGATATATGATTTCATTAGATATGTGATTTGTGATTGGAGGAGAGGAAGATGAAATTATTTTGACACTATCATATATTCGCCCTGAGCGCCGGGCCCCACGCGGTAGACCTGCAAGCCATATCCGTCGTCAAGCGCCGGACCTGAGATCGGGTGCCCCAGCTTTTCAAACACATCGTATCGGCTATGACACACGGGACATTCCGCCTCGGAATCCTCGTTGATGAATACACGCACATTTGCGCGACATTCCACGGGGCAGGCCAGATCGTAGGCCACCGGTTCGCCTATATATGTGCTGCAAAGCAAGATGCCGCCCATGCCGGTAGATGCCGACGCGGGGTAGGGGAAGCCCGATGGCACCAGCTCCTGGATAATAAACCGGCGGTGTTGCCCCGCTCCGGTCACGCCCCAGATGTCCCAATCGGCCACAGTCCAGAATTGCAGGTTGACGTATGCCACCGGCAAGCGGTGATTGTCAATCTGATGACATCCCGCAAGCATAGCGGCTACAGCAGAGATGGCGGCTGTGAGGCAGATGCGTCGGCACGTATTCATGCCAGACGGCTCATAAGCTGCCCGAACGAATCGGCTGCCTTTTGCAGAGTGCCGCCGATCATGGGCTTAAGCATAGCGGGTATTTCTACATCGATAGCGGTGGTGATTCGGGCCGAGGCCTCATCTACCGGTTCGATGTTGACTGTGAGGGCCATAGGCACGGGCGAACCCACGGCTTCCAGAGCCACACGCTCGGGGGTGCGGTCGGTCACCTTCAGAGTGATGTCGCCCACCTGTGGGGTTTTCATAATGATAGAGTCGGAAGTAAGGCGAATGTCGCCGATTTTTGCGCGTTCCTCGGCGGGAATCTGATCCAGAGTAGCCTGAAAACGTGAAAGATCTGCAAATTTATCGGCTACAGCCTGCGCCGATGAGTTCACCACAGTGGGTTGCGATGTATATGTTGCCATTTTAATAGTTACTTAATTTTCAAGAATGAAACGCAAAGTTACAAAAAAGAAATTTAATAAGCAACCATCACGCGCGTACATTATATTTATGCAACAGTGCCACCGGTTTATATTGCAGCTTGGCGTTGCGCAGCCCGGTATCGCCACAATCTTCCTCGCGGTTGGCGTATCGCAGCCCGGGATGACGCATAAGCATATATTCACTGAAAAATTTATTTATGGCCGCCCCGGCTCCCGGAATCTCATGATTCATCTTTTCGATGTGTACGAATACAGTGTCGCCAATAACCTCGCCGATGGCCATAGCCACAATCTCGCCCGACTGACCTCGAAGCACGGCACCCTCAAACGGGTACGACCCGTAATTTTCAAGTACCCGGGCACATTCCTGATGCTCATAGTCGGCCATAGCCTCCGATGCTTCATCGGTTTTCACACCCGTGTGGTTGCCCTCGAAAAACATCGTGGCTTCGGGCAGCAGGTCGTAAGTCAGCGGCTCAAGCATCCAGTCGGGGTTGGCCGCTATAAATTGGTTGACATGGTTGCGTTTCTTGCTCAGCGACTTCCCCTTAAGCGTGGCCAGCGACGATATATCATAAAGATAATCGGCCCAGTCATCAATAAGCTCCACCGAGCAATCGGCACCCAAAACATCCACCAGGGCCTCCAGGCGGTCGTCGGGCACTGCAGAAAACACGGGGCGCAGCCCGCGGCGTTCGCAATACAGCTTTATAAGCTCCACCGCCTGATCAAGTGGCAATGCACCCACCGGCACCATAAACGCAACCTCGCTGCGCTGCGTTTCCGTTCGACCTTTGATAAACAAAGTATCAAAAGCCACACAATATTCATATTTGAAATAATCGATCCACATGAAAATGCCACCTATAGAGTAATCACAGGTGCGACTTATGGCCGATTGCAACAACCCGTTGATAAGCGGGAGATCAGCCTGAGTGATAGGTGCGAATTTCAAAACATCGGCATCGGAAGCGTCAAGAGCAAAACCACTGAGCGCGGCTTTACACCGCTCGGAAGCAGTGGCGGAAGTTATCTGTGTCATAGGTCAAAAAATAAGTTGTACATCTATACAACACCCATCCCCACCCAAAAGTTTCACTGAAGCCTCAGGTAGATAAACGCACTTTGTGATGTAATAGAAGGGAAACAGATTACGCCCTACGTATCAGAACGATTTAGAAAGGAATGGAGCATAGAAGACAATGCTTACCGAATTATTAACGACGAAGCAGGCGTTAATGACGACATAATAAACACAGAAAGTCAACCTTAGAACGTTGAATAGACTTCCTTATTGCGTATGCTTGCGGTGTGTTTAGGCGCGTATGCCTCATTTGAACGAACTTGGCTAAGTGACCTTTTTTATGAAACAGTTTGATTTTTACCTATAAAGTTACAAAAAAACTATCACTTGGCCAATTTTTTTGATATACTTATTTTCTTGTAAATCAAAGAATTATTCCCGCTCTTAGTTCGTACTCCAATCGCTATAAAAAGACTCATTTCTCGAGAATGAGACGAATCCTTAAATGAAAGAGCCGTGTCACCAGCCAAAAAAAGTTCAAAAAAATTTGCACAGACCAAAATAAATGCCTAACTTTGCAACCGCAAACAAGCCCAGGTGGCGGAATGGTAGACGCGCTCGTTTCAGGTGCGAGTGGTGAGAGCC
>CAZHDH010000119.1:0-4877 GCA_964531245.1 uncultured Bacteroides sp.
CTCAAAGGACAAAATGCATCGTCAATCCTACGCAAATCTATATCGTCTAATTTTTAAGAGTTACTTAAGCGGAGTGCAGGCCCTATAAAAACGACATCACCGCCCGGGCTATCCGGGCGGTGAGTCTCTTGAATCTTGGTTAGAGATGCAATTCTCGTGTTGAGAATTTTATAGGATTAATAGTTGAATTCGCTTGCTACCATGTGGAGGTTGGGGCAGCCCATGGTGAGGAGGGTAACGAGCTGGTTGTAGCGGCAGTTGATGTATGTGAGTGAGCTGTCGAAAGTTACATCCAGGCTGGTGAGTTCGTTGTTGTCGCAGAGGAGACGCTGCAGGAAGGTCTGGTTGCTGAGAGTGAGCGAGGTGAGGTCGTTGTAAGAGCAGTCAACAAACTGGAGCTGGGGACATTCCTGAACGTTGAGCGAGGTGAGGTCGTTGTAAGAACAAACGAGGTCGAGGAGAGCACCGCATTTGGAGACGGTGAGAGTCTTCATATCGTTGTCGGAGCAAACGAAGAAGCTGAGGGCGGGGAGGTTGCTGACAATCATATTAGAGAGCTGGTTGTCGTCAACGTTGAGGTTTTTGAGGCTGATCAGACCTGCGAGAGTGAGGTTTGTGAGCTTGTTGTAACCGCAGTAGAGGTTTTCAAGAGCGGTACAGTTGTCGACGCTGAGGGTCTCGATTTCGTTTGACTGACAGTTGAGTTCCTTAAGAGTAGCGGAGTTGCTGACATTGAGGGAAACGAGGTGGTTAGAGGCCACATTGAGTTTCTGAATGAAAGGAACGGCGGTGATGTCAATGGCATTCAGGCGGTTGTTGTTGACGCTGAGGTCGGTAACCTGCGAGCAGCCGTTCATGCTGAATTCGGCCAGAGCGTTGCGCGAAGCGTTTACATCGGTAAGGGCGGCATCGTTGTCCACGGTCATAGCGGTGAGCTTGTTGCGGGAAACATCAACTTTTTTGAGGGCGGTAAAGTCGGCGAGATTCAGAGTGCCGGCGATTTTTTTGTCCTTCCAGTCGATAGCGGTAACGTGACCGTTTTCAACAGTAACACCTTCCCAAGAAGCGACATTTTTGGTGTCAGAAATTTTGAGGGCTTCGGCGTTGGTGGTTGCTTCGGCAGCGGGCTGAGCCAGGAAAGCCTGAAGTTGCTTGAGTTCGTTTTTGGCAATGTTCTGTGCGGAGGCTGACATTGCACCCAGTGCGATAGCTAAGAATAATGCGACTTTTTTCATTTTCGATATGTTTTTAGGGTTAGTTATCTGTTGTTGTCTTACAAGCGGATTGTTTAGTTTTGCGCTTGTATTCTTAGAACAAGTGTTTAGGTAAAAAGGTTTGATGTGATGAAATTTTTTTTGAAAAAGAGCTTGAAAAATGTGTTCAGATTTAGGAGTAAGGGTTGAATTTGGGTAAGGATATGGTGGCGACCGGGGAGGGTTGTCAGGTGCAAAAATAATCATTTATTCTCTATCAACCAAATAATTAAGTGGAGAATTTTGCGAGAGCAGGGATGTTTTTTCTTTCGTGGCTTGAAATTTTTTCTTACCTTTGCATTATAAAACCACATTATCTATAATAGTCATCTAATTCCTGAAATTGACTTATGAAAAAATTACTCGCATTTTCGCTCGCGCTGGCAGGCAGCATAGCCGCGCCCGCACAGAAAATGGCCGTGCTCACGGATATTCACATCACGCCCGGGAATGCCTCGGAGCCGCGCCTGCGCGAGGCTGTGCGTGAAATCAATGCCTCGGATGCACAGTTGGTGCTCCTCACAGGCGACCTCACCAACGAGGGATCGGACGAGCAGTTGGCCAACGTAAAATCCATACTTGATTCCATCTCGCTGCCGCTGTACGTAATTCCCGGCAACCACGAGACCACCTGGAGCCAGTCGGCCACCAAGACATTTTTTGATATCTTCGGCAACGACCGTTTCGTCGTGGAGCAAGATTCGCTCATTATCATAGGTATTTCCTGCGGCCCATATATGAAAATGGGCGACGGACATATCAAAACTGAAGACCTGGCTTGGCTGCGCGAAACCCTCGATGCGCGTATGACCCCCGGCAAACGCGTGCTGTCGGTAAACCATTATCCGCTGAATGAGGATCTGGATAATGTGTATGAATATACCGAAACACTGTCGCACTATCCCGTGATAGCCCATATCAACGGACATTATCATCGCTGGATTGAATCTACCGCCTGCGATGTGGCAGGAGCAATCCCTGTGGCTATGGTGCGCGCGCTGGATATGAAGGATGGTGACTATGGCTATGCTTTTGTGGAGGTTACCCCCGATTCTGTATTTGTGGATGAAAAGCGTCTGGGCGAAGCGCCCGTGCGCCGCTTTGCTTTCCCGGCTGAGACGCATCACACGGCCGTGGTGGGCACCCCTGTGAAATGGACAGAGCCGGATGGCTTCAGCGTGCGCCAGGTGGCGACCGATCGCGCGTCGGTGTTCACCCGAGTGGCCTTCGATAATAATAATGTGTATTTCGGAAACTCGCTGGGCGAGGCTGTGGCCGTAGATCGCAACAGCGGAGAGCGCCTGTGGGCTGTGCCTACGGGGGCATCACTTTTTTCGCGTCCGTTTGTGCTTGATGGCGGCAATATTGCCTTCCCGACGGCCACGGGTATACTGATTCTCACACCCCGGGGTGAAAAGGTTGATTTTATCCCCTCGGCAGAAGGACCCTACGTGGCCGATGGTATCCGCACCCCCGAGGGATGGCTGCAGGGCGGTTATAAACGCATTGAGCTGCGCAACCCACAGTCGGGTGCCTTGATCTGGACCCTTGACTCGCTCGGCAACTATTGCCAGGCATCTCCCACACTGACTCCCGATGGCGCAAAGGCAATTTTTGGTGTATGGGATACTTACCTGCGTTCAGTGAACCTTAACGATGGCTCGCTCAACTGGAAATGGAATAACGGTCGCTCGGCCAATATGCTGGGCCCGGGCAATGTGGTGCCAGTGGTTACCGAAAACCAGATAATCATTGTAGCTCCCGACCGCTTCATGACGGCGATCGACCCTGCAACGGGTGCGACAGTATGGCGCGATAATTCGCACCGTTACCGTGAATCGTTGGGTGTGTCGGCCGATGGGAAACGCGCATACGCCAAGACAATGGATGGCGAACTTGTGTGTGTGGATGCAACCGCTCCCACATTCACCGAGCTATGGACTCTGGATATGGGGCTGGGTTATGACCACGCTCCCTGCATAGTGCTTGAGCACGACGGGGTGGTGTATGCCGGCAGTCGCCGCGGAATCATTACGGCTGTGGATCCGGCCGAACGCAAGGTATTATGGTCGCTCCCATTGGGCACTAGCGAAATCAATGGTTTCGAGGTAGATCCGGCTACCGGCACGGTGTTTGCATCGCTTATCGAAGGCACTGTATTCGCATTCGATAAAAAGAAATAAATCACGGACACAAAAAAATCCGCTCCGAAACGTTTCGGAGCGGATTTTTTTGTGTGCTTATTTGTGTTCACACCTCGTGGAGCTCGTGCCCCATACGGGTTTTCTTTGTTTCCATATAGCGCTGGTTGTAGGGTGTGGTGGGAACTTCGATAGGAACGTTTTCCACAACTTCAAGACCGAAGCCTTCGAGTCCCTTGCGTTTCACGGGGTTGTTTGTCATCAGGCGCATTTTCCGAATGCCCAGCATATTGATGATCTGAGCACCCACGCCATAGTCGCGTTCGTCGGCGGCGTGACCCAGATGCAGGTTGGCATCCACAGTGTCGAGGCCTTCTTCCTGGAGTTTATATGCGCGGATTTTATCCATCAGGCCAATGCCGCGGCCCTCCTGATTCAGATAGATAATGGCACCGCGTCCCTCTTTTTCAATCATCTCCATTGACTTATGGAGCTGTTGGCCGCAGTCGCAACGTTCAGAGCCGAAAATGTCACCCGTAGCACATGATGAGTGGACACGCATAAGCACCGGACGGCCATCGGCCACGTCGCCTTTAATCAGGGCGATGTGCTCCAGTCCGTTATCTTTCTGGCGGAAAGGAATCAGACGGAAATGACCGTGCTCTGTGGGCATATCCACTTCGACGCCCATCTCCACGAGCTGGTCGTGCTTGAGTCGGTATGCGATAAGGTCGCGTATCGAAATGAGCTTCATACCCCATTCGTCGGCGCGACGGCGCAATTCGGGCAGGCGTGCCATCGTGCCGTCCTCACTCATAATCTCCATAAGCACGCCGGCAGGAGCGAGCCCTGCCAGACGGCACAGATCCACTGCGGCCTCGGTGTGGCCTGAGCGTCGCAGCACACCCTGATCCTGAGCATAAAGGGGATTGATATGGCCGGGGCGTCCGAAAGTCGAGGGTGTTGATGCGGGATCAGCCAGGGCGCGGATAGTTTCGGCACGGTCGTGGATGCTCACGCCGGTGGTGCAGCCTTCCAGCTTGTCGACGGTGATGGTAAACGGAGTGCCCAGCATCGATGTATTGTCGGTAACCTGAGGCGCAAGGTCAAGCTCCTTGCAGCGCGATAAGGTGAGTGGAACACACAGAACACCGCGAGCATTTTTGAGCATAAAATTCACCATTTCGGGGGTGATTTTCTCGGCGGCACAGATAAGGTCGCCCTCGTTTTCGCGGTCTTCGTCGTCTTGGACTGTGATCTGTTAAGAGACAGGAGTAGACAGGTGGAGCTGAGAGGATGTTTCTCTTTTAGCTGGAGGAGGTCGGAGTCACTGGTGGTGCTCTGCTGCTTCTCTGATCTCTCAGGTTCAGACCCCCATATCTGACTCCTAATTTTTTATTGATAAGGATTAATTAGATTATTACTTCATCAGACATCTTAAAAATATGCTAAGTTAACAGAATGGGGTTATTAAGACACCCAA
>CAZHDH010000120.1:0-4866 GCA_964531245.1 uncultured Bacteroides sp.
AGGTATGGGCAACATATAAAGATAAATCAGCAGATCCCTTCGAAAAACTATTTGATTCAACTATGTGTAATGAGATTAGACAAATTTCATTTTCCACTTATACTTCATGTTTGTCTAACAAATTAATGCACAACGTTTTCGGTGATCCCCTAACAGAACTCAGGTTTGGAGAACCAATGCTGTTCACAATTACCAAGCAAGGCAACAACTCTAATATTTACTCAATCGGGATAACGGGACCTCTTGATACTGATTATTACCAATATGCTACTGTACCTTTAATTGATGCGACATATGCGTCCTGGGAGGAAAATGATGTGCGAGTTGAAAAGAGTATTGAATTGATACCCAATGAGATTCAGATATTAACTGGAAAAAACGCAATTCCAAAGATTTTGCCTCTCCACATTCAAAATTTTATGTTTGACGGGTCTACAACTTCTTATATTTTCGCTGATCAAGTCTTTATCGAAAAGGCCAATCATTATGATAAGGAGGATAAGGTTATTTTTACAAGTACTGCCGATGTTACAATTGAATCGTTAAGCGATGTATTTGTAGATGATGGAACAGTTTTTGAATCAGGTTGCAAATTAACTATAAATGCCGCTAGAGAGGCTAATCTGTGTAGAATTACAGTTCCCGCAGGTTCGACCCTTATAGTCAACGCCGAAAGGATCGTATAAGGTGAAGATATGGTTACATTTCACCCTAACTCAACTGTTATACTCAATGGTAAGAGAATCACCAACGGTTCCTCAAAATCCGGTGCACGTAGGTCGGAATACGATCCGATGGTTAAGGAGGGTAAAACATTCTGGTACTATCAACGGAATAGATACAACCCTGAAAAGGTGCAGGAGTTCGGTATGCGCATCGGCTCCATTGTGAATGTAGACGGCGAGGAATGGAATGAGGTTGTTTTGATCCGTAAAGCAGAAATTGATACTACCAATAATAAAATCCTTTCATTTTCCGTGGAACCTCAGACTATCCAATACGTGCGCGAAAAGGATATGAAGGTGCAGACAAGGGAATGTGCAGGAATGTATCCTGATTATACGTGGAATGAATTGCATGACAAGTCGTCGCTCTGCTTTTCTTTTAGACTTGAGGACAATCCGGAGAACTATATCTTTGATCTATATGACTTTGCGCCCGGAGCGGAACACTATCGTTTTGGTACTGACAAATTATATTACAATATGTCTTTCAAAAGCGAGGAAACTCAAAATTGTGAGGGCGTTGGTCGTAGGGTAAAGAAATACGCCAAGGCTACGTTTGAACCTGAAGATCGCGAACCATTCTCCGCAATTATGGATGGCGAGGAATTTGATCTTATCGAAGGTATAGGCGTGAAAATGGTAAAAGCACCATTTGACGAGCAGAATTATATGAGTGAGCTTTTCTTCGCTCCTTTCAGCTGTGAACAATATCTTTCTATACCTCTGCCATACGGCTATTTCCTGCGTTATGTGACCGATGAGGATAATAATGTGGTGTATGAAGGTCGTGGAGGCCTCAAGCTCTGGACTATCGACCCCAGCGGCGTTGAGGATGTGACAACTGATTCATCTGAGCAGGTGGAATGGTTTACACTTAGCGGCGTAAGGGTTTCTGCGCCCGGTGAACGCGGCGTGTACATCAGAAAATGTGGACCTATTGCTGAAAAAGTAATATTCTGATATCACAATATTTAGAAATCGGGGCTGCGCCAATCGCTGTTGGCACAGCCCCGATTTTTTGATATGGATTTTTGAGTGTGGATTTTTCGGTGTGAATTTTTTTTGCTAATTTTGTCGCAGAACTAATCGGATGGTTCTGCGTTATATAGGTAACTACATCTAAACAACATATTTATGAAAAAAATCGCAATTATGGCTATGGCTGTGGCAGCTCTGTCGCTCGGAGCGTGCTCGAAGCAGGCCGACAAGGCTGCCGATGCGCAAGCCGAAACTCCTGAAGCTCTGATCGTGGGAGAGGAAACTGATTCTACCGAAACTGTTGATGCACTGTATGCAGCCACTGATTCCACTACTGAAGTGGATGTTGTGACCCTGAAAAAGTTTGGTTCGGTGATCGCTCTTGATGACGACAATCTGTATCGCCCGGACACTAAGGTGGATGTGCTTACAGTGCTGGATTTCAATGCTGTATGGTGTGGCCCGTGCAAGAAGCTCGATCCGGTGTTCCACGCAGCTGCCGAAAAGTATGCTAATGTGAAGTTTGTATCGGTTGACGTGGACAAGAATCCTGCGACTGCCAAGGCTTTCGGTGCCGAAAGTATTCCTCACGTAGTGATCCTGAACCCCGCCGGCAAGACTCAGACATTTACCGGTATCGGTGACCTTCTGCCCGCCGAGAAGTTTGAGGAAATCATCAACAAAAGCCTGTAAACATACGTTTTTAAATACACAAGCCTGCGGCCTGTACCGCGGGCTTTTCTTTTAAACATAAAGTTATGAATTGCGATTTAGAAAAAATATTGACAGAACAATTCGGCATATCCAACCCCAACCCGATGCAGCAGGCCGTATGGGCGTCGGAGGCCAATCGGATGATAGTGATTTCGCCCACCGGGTCGGGTAAAACGATAGCTTTTGCAGGGGCTGTACTGCAACGCCTTGGTGAGCCGGACGGACGTGTGCAGGCTCTGGTGCTTGCACCGTCGCGCGAACTTGTAATTCAGATTTACGAGGGGGTGAGAAAGATGGCGCGGGGCTACAAGACTGTGGCCTTCTACGGACAACACTCGATGGCCGATGAAATAGCATCGCTGGCTGTGACTCCCGACATCATTGTGGCCACACCCGGACGTATGCTCGACCATATCCAGCGACGCACGGCTGATATCGCAGACCTGCGGATACTTGTGATTGATGAATATGACAAGGCTCTGGAGCTTGGCTTCCACGAGGAGATGCGCCGCATTGTGGCACGTCTGCACCGTGTGGAGGCTGTAATTCTGACATCGGCCACGCCACTGCTGCAGCGTCCTGAATTTATAGATTTCGCTGGAGTGGAGACCATAGACTTCACGCCGGCGACCGATAGTCCGGCAGACCGCATCAGCATAGCGCGGGTGGAGAGTGTGTCAAAGGATAAATTACAGACTCTGGAGGACTTGCTGCGATCGCTGCACCGGGATAAGGTGATGGTGTTTGTAAACCACCGCGAGAGTGCCGAACGGGTGTATAAGAATCTACGCGAGGCCGGGCTGCCGGTGGGTCTGTATCACGGCGGTCTGGAGCAGCTTGAACGTGAACGCGCTGTGATACAGCTTGATAATGGCACGACACCCATACTTATAGCAACCGACCTTGCCGCCCGCGGGCTGGATATTGACAAGGTGGGGACGGTGATTCATTATCACCTGCCGGTGAGCGCCGAGGCGTGGACCCACCGCAATGGTCGCACGGCGCGTGTAGATGCGTCGGGGGCTGTATATGTGATAACCTCGGAAGCAGATAATATCCCGGAATTCGTGGTGTGGGATCGCAATTATAATCCCACCGGTGCATCGGCAGATCCTATCCGACGCACCACGGCCACGCTGCACATCAACGCGGGCCGAAAGGAGAAAATTTCGCGTGGCGACATCGTGGGCTTCCTGATTCATAATCTGGGTCTCGAAGCCCAGCAGATAGGCAAGATAGATGTGCGCGACCATAGTTCATACGTGGCTATACCGCGCAATTATTTAGGAGCGGTGGCAGCCCTTGCCCAGCCCAAAATCAAGGGTAAGAGGGTGAGAATCACTAAGTTTGAATAATCTCAGGAGATACGTAACTCTCAGAAGTTACTTATAAGCGCTATTTTTCCCACTTATGGCCGGCGCAAGAGCCGGGGCGGGGCGACAAAAGATAGTGTTAATATGGTTAAAAGACTCTTAAAAACGCGGGGTTTCGCAACTTTTCTCCCCAGAAAACGTATTATAGATACAACAAGCAATTAGCAATAGCAGAAAGAAGAAAAAATTGAATTAGTTTTTTCATAGGATTAGATTTTTAAGGTTTTTACGGACTGAGGCAATCGTGAGACTGCCTCTTTTCTTTTATGTATCTAATCCGCTGAGATTTATTGATTTTGGAGATTGAGCAGGCGTAGGAGCACGTCGTTGAGGCGGTCTAGGAGCAGACCGTTCTGCCGAATAAGCTCGGCGTTTTGCGCTTCGAGAAGCTCGATGCGCTGGTGGTGCTGTTGATGGTGTTGAGAGTCGTCGTGACGATGAGCCTGGGAGTGGAAACGTTGCAGGAACATATTAATCATCTCGGTCTCGGTCATCTCGTCGATAGATTTCGGAGCCTCGCGCTCGGTATCGACAATGAAAGCAGAAAGATCCACGTCGGGAAATATCTCGGCCAGACGAGCTTCCTTTTCAGCCGGCAGCGGGCTGCGCCCGTTTTCAATTGCCGACAGAAAACTTTGAGTGATCTGCAGGCGCTGTGCAAGTTCCTGCTGATTTAGTCCGATGCTTTTACGCAGCTGTGCTATATCGATACGAGGCATGTGTGTTTGTTTTGAAATCATATTGCGACAAGGCGCACAGCAAAGTTAATAAAAAAACTTCAAACACGCATCAATGAAGCGCCAAGATAAATTATTTTCAAAAATATTTGGCTAATTTTCAGAGGGTTGCATTTTTAGGGTAAATAAAAATTTGCACAGGTCGAAAAAAGTGGCTAACTTTGCATCGCTTTTGAAAACAACACGGGGTGTAGCTCAGTTGGTTAGAGTACGCGTCTGGGGGGCGTGAGGTCGCTAGTTCGAGTCTAGTCACCCCGACAAAATTTCAAAAGTAGCCTTGGCAATCGGAGGGCACTGAAAAAGTCCCTAGCTGAGGCATAGACCTATATTTATCGATTC